>PAQH01000127.1 GCA_002709225.1 Planctomycetaceae bacterium | reverse complement strand
TACTCAAGCCAGTTCCCTCAGCCAATGCATTGAGGATTTCCGTTTTTGTCATCGGCTTCTGTGCCGCTGTCTTGGCTGCCATCGAGATTCCTTTCAACTGAAGGGCGGGGAGTGGAAACCGATAAATTATTGAGAGGGTAAGCGGATGTCAACCGTTATCGTGGCGTTCCTGCCTTGATTTACAGATTCATTCCGCCAATGCGGGCGCCAGGGCGCCTGCCAATGGGCGAAGTGGAGCACGCAGCTAAAGCCCCCTATGTGTCGCATGTTCCCCAAATCGCCTGCCCTTGGCCAATCTTGCCCTGAAACCGTCCTGCGCCGCGCTACACACCTGCCAGTAATGCGTGAATCGGATCAGCGTGATAGATCTGGTGAGGACGTTCCAGCTCATCTTTCCAGGCGGCCGTATGCGGAATTCCCAGTGCGTGATACATCGTGGCAGCCATGTTTTCGGGTCGTTGCGGGTCTGCGTCGGGGTACGCTCCGATCGCGTCTGAGGAGCCGACCACCGTTCCACCGCGTATGCCACCACCGGCAAAAAAAGCACTCTGAACGGCGCCCCAATGGTCGCGACCAGGCTTGAAGAAAACTTTATCCAGGGTGGATAATTTGGGTGTCCGGCCAAATTCGCCCGCCATGACAATCATCGTAGTGTCCAGCAAGCCGCTGGCCTCGAGGTCGTCAAGCAGCGCGCACAATGCCCGGTCCGTGGGTGGGAAGAGTTTCTCTTTCAGACGCGAGAACGCGTCACCGTGAGTGTCCCATGTTTCGTTATTTCCCAAGTTTACCTGAATTAAAGGAACTCCGGCTTCGGTCAGGCGATACGCCATCAGCAACGACCAGCCAAAACTATTGGCGCCATAGCGCTCTTGTACTTTCGGTGCGGCTCGGGTGACATCAAACGCATGGCGAATTTTGGGATCCGTCAGCATCGCAATCGCGGAGCCCCGTTGACGGTCAAACGCAGCCGCTTCCGCGTGCTCGGCCAAGGCTTGCCTCTGGCCATCTAATTCATGTAATAACCGTCTGCGGACGTCTAAACGCCCGCGCGTGAGGCCGACGGGCAGCGTCAGGCTAGGCGCCTGAAATTCGCGCGCGTCTGGGTGTTTGGGAGGATTACGGCTGGAATCGGAAAGCGAATAGCCAGGGTACGCGCCGCGCCATAAAGGATTTCCGTAGGGTGACGCTTCGATGAAATAGGGATCGTGCTGCGCCCCCATTTGGCCGCCATAATTGCCGGGAATGGTACCACCCTGCCAATGCACCAGCCGTTCCGGGAGCACGATGGCGGGCGGGAGGTTGTTCTGAGGTGGTGTGACGGCATCCCCGGCGACCGACATGATCGACGGCCAATCCGTAGGACGGGGAACGCGGTCGCCTTTGAAACCGGTGGGGGTCGTCGAACGGCCAGTGAGCATGTAGTAATGCCCTAACGTGTGCCCATTCGTCGGGTGCGTCAAGGAACGCACCAACGCCCACCGCTCGCTCCGCTGGGCCAGACCGGGAAGGTGCTCTGAGATGTGAATCCCTGGTGTGGCTGTCTGAATCGGCTGGAATTCGCCTCGTATCCCGTCGGGTGCGGCGGGTTTGAGATCGAAACTCTCGTGCTGGGCGAGCCCACCCGAGAGAAAGATGTAGAGAACCGTTTTCGCGGACCCGGCTCCTGGGCCAGTGTCCTGACTGTCCGCGGCTCGCAGGGCGCCAAGATGGTTCGTACCCAGGCCCAGAAGCCCCAACGCACCAGCTTGGACCGCGGTACGTCGTGAGACTGGTACGTGTCGCCAAACGCCATTATTTGGGCGCATTCGTCTGCTCCTGGAGACCTGGTGGCGGGTGCCGTCACTCCTCATCGCTTGATGCGTAACATAACTATTCTAACCTGGCGGGGCTACGCGGATACAGCGCCAACGGGCCCGCCGGTCGAGTTTCTTCCCGACGGGCGTGAACTAAGAGGAAAAAAGGCGTGTCAACGGTTTCCCCAAAGTCAGAGCGTGGGGCCGTCCCAAGGGGTCAACGATGTTCGACTTCGGATCCAACCCCAGCGCGTAATAAATCGTCGCCGCGATGTCTTCCGGCGACACTGGGTCACTGGCTGGATAGGCCGCGTGAGCATCCGAACTCCCGTAGAGGGCGCCACCCTGGATCCCGGCGCCCCCCAGCATGACCGTGTAGCAGTGTGACCAGTGATCGCGTCCACCAGCATCGGCGGTCCCCACAGTGATCTGGCCCAGTTTTGGTGTCCGCCCAAATTCCCCCATTACGACCAGTAACGTCTCATCGAACAAACCGCGTTCACTGAGATCCTGCAACAATGCGGAAAACGCACGGTCGAAATAAGGGAGCAACGACTTCTTCAGGATTGGGTAGTGCCGGAGGTGCCCATCCCACGCCGAATCACGGCGGCGACCTGACGATACCGTAACTAGCCGAACACCCGCTTCGATCAGACGCCGCGTCAGCAACAAACTTTGTCCCAGGTGGGGAAGTCCCCCAAAATTCCGCGCGCCGGTTTTCCTCGTTTGGCCGGCTGGCAGGCCCAGTCCATACCGTTCTCGTGTTTTGCGGGGTTCCTGTACCAAATCGAAGGCCTTGCGTGTGCGTTGTGTTGCCAACAGGGCGAATGCCTTTTCCTTGTGTCCGTCAAGCGCTGCGAAATCATCGAGCTGAAGCCTGCCATCCGCCGTCCGATCCAAGAGCGAGAGTAAATCGTGTCGGCGGGAGAATCGTGATCGTGAAACGTCACTGGGAAGTTCCAGCCCCGGAATGCGATAGGCCGGAACGCTGGGATCGCCGGCTACCAACGGGTCGTAATTCGAACCCAAAAACCCGGCCCGCTGTCCGGGAAGATCGTGCCCAGCATCCCACATAATATCGGGCAAATGGACAAATTCCGGCAGGTCGGCGAGTGGCCTGCGCTGGGCGACTACCGAGCCGTAGGGAGGGAAGTTCCCAGGTTGTTCCTTGATAATCAATGACCCATTGTTGGTCGGATGCCGACCCGTAAGCATGTAGTAAGTCGCAGCGCTGTGCACCATTACGTCGTGTGTGACGGAGCGAACCAACGCCAGATGATGCATCTGCTGCGCGACTAACGGTATGTGCTCACAGACCTGAAGGCCGGGAACACGCGTAGAAATGGGCGAAAACGCGCCACGCACCTCGGCGGGCGCGGTGGGTTTCATGTCCCACATATCCTGCTGCGCCGGACCTCCATCCAAGAAGAAAACAATACACGATCGCGCCGCACCTGGCCGCAAGCCCTGCGCGGCGGCCGTGGCGAGGAGCTTCGGCAGGGTGATGCCAAGTAGGCCGAGGGAACCGGCCTGCACCAGGTCGCGCCGCGTGGTCAACTTGGTGTGCCGCATCTGCATGTGCGTGTAGGGGAGTGCAAGGGTGAAACGAGCGAGGGAAAGCCACGCCTCCTAGTATAGGCGATAACACCTCCGCCAACACAAGTTCGATTGCTACGCCCGCGTGTACCGATGACCAGACCGAGGCCAACTACATCCAGACACCCGTGTTTCCTGAAGAGGCGCACCAGGTGGGGCGACTCTGTGACGCAACGGGCCGACCGCTGGCTGGGCGGCATTCCAGCGGCGATTTTTGCCACCCATCACCAGCGTGGCTGGCAGTTTGATTCGTCGATTCGCGGACGCACCGCATCGTCCCATCTGGCATTGGCCACGGTGAACCGAGGTCAGCGGTGCCGCTCCCGATCTGACCTTCACTGAGAACTCAGGTCTGGGCGTGATGTTCAGGCCAGTATGTCTCTGACGACGTTCCCGTGCACGTCGGTCAAACGGAAGTCGCGACCCGCGTGGCGCCAGGTCAAACGTTCATGATCGAGTCCCATCAGGTGCAGGATTGTCGCGTGAAGATCGTGCACGTGGACTCGATCCTGTTCCGCATACCAACCGAATTCGTCCGTGGCACCGTATGCCTGGCCCCCCTTCACGCCTCCACCGGCAAGCCACATTGTAAAGCCGAATGGATGGTGTTCTCGACCATTGGTACCCTCGGCCGTGGGAGTTCTCCCAAATTCGCCACCCCAGATCACCAACGTCTCGTCCAGTAGCCCGCGCTGTTTCAAGTCGGTCAACAACGCGGCGATGGGTTGGTCGCTCGCCGCGCAATTTGCCTCCAGTCCCTCCTTCAGGTTGCCGTGTTGATCCCAGATCTGGCATCCGGAATGGGTTGAAGACCGATTGTGATACAGTTGAACCACGCGTACACCCCGCTCGACTAGGCGGCGGGCCAACAGACATTGTTCACCAAAGGTACGGGTGACGACATCGTCGATCCCGTATAGTCGGTGGGTGCCAGCGGTTTCGGCAGTCAGGTCAAATGCCTCAGGCGCCGCGGACTGCATGCGGAAAGCCAGCTCAAACGACGCGATCCGAGCATCCAGTTCGTCGCCAGCTGGCGACGTTTCACGATGCAATTGGTTCAGTTTCAATATCAGGTCCAAAGTTTTCCTTTGGTCGCGGCGGCGGCCCGTCGGATCGTTCAAATGTTTGATGGGCTGCGCGAGATCCGTGACACAAGTACCCTGATATGCCGCGGGCAAAAAACTGGAATCCCACAACGGCGTTCCCTGGGCGGGCTGGTTAGGAGCAACCACCACAAATCCCGGCAAGTCCTGCGTCTCCGTTCCCAGACCGTACAGCAACCACGAGCCCAGGCTCGGGCGAGAAAACGTTTGCTCGCCGGTATTCATCTGCAAACACGCGCCATTATGGTTGATATTGTCCGCCACCATCGAACGTATGACACACAGGTCATCGACCCTCTGTGCGACCTGCGGGAACAACTCGCTCACCGCGATCCCGGAATCACCGTGACGGGAAAATCGAAACGGAGACCGTTGCACATTTCCCGGTGCCGTACGCTCGAGGTCGGGCAATCGGAACGGTGCGGGTTGGCCGTCGTACTGGTCCAGCTTGGGTTTGGGGTCAAACAAATCGACATGCGAGGGACCGCCAGCCATGAATAGAAAGATTAATCGTTTGGCGCGTACTCGATGATGAGGCGCGGCCCCGCGCGCGGCGAAAACACCGGTGGTGTTCGCCAGGAGCGATGCCAATCCCAATGCGCCGGCCCCGTTTCCGCACTGGACCAGAAACTTGCGCCGTGAAGAGTTCCTCATAATTTCTCCCGCCACGAGGCTTTAGCCCGTCGAAATCGCGACATACATCAATTGCGGTAGATCAATTCGTTGGTGCACATCAGAGCGTGGCAATAATCGTCCCAGCGCCCAGGATCCGCGCCACGCGCGTCTAGAAACAGGCGTGCGGCGGTGAGTTCCCGCTGACGCGGCGCACGACCATACAACAGTTTGTAGAGCTTGTGGATCCGCGCATTTGGGTCCCGCTCGGCACTTCCGCGTATCCGTCGTGACAACGCCTCGGCGAGTTCGCGGATGAAGGGGTCGTTCAGCAGCAACAAGGCCTGGGGCGCAGTGGTCGATATGCTCCGTTGATGGACGATCCGGTTGGGATCGGCGGCGTCCAAGACGAACGGTCCATCGTTCGATTCACCGCGTATGGTCATCAGGTAGAGCGCCCGTCGCCGGCTCGAAAACACCGCAGTCTTGCGTTCCGTGCGAGAGTATCCCCCCGGGTACCGCGGTGCGGAGGGCCCGCCCATACGCCGATCGAGAACGCCCGCTGCTACCAGCAGTGAGTCGCGAATCGCCTCGACTTCCAGGCGGCGACTCTCGACGCGACCCCACCAGAGGTTGTCGGGATCAAGCTCACGTGCCTTCCGGTCGAGCAAACGGTTCAGGCTACCCGCGCTTTGTTGGTACGTCGCGGACATTACCAACTGCCGTTGCAGCGACTTGATGGACCATTCAGCCGCGACAAAGCGGGTTGCTAGCCAATCCAACAAGCGTGGATGAGTGGGGGGCGTCCCCTGGTTGCCAAAGTCACCCGGAGTTCGCACCAGCGCCGCGCCAAAATGATGTAGCCAAAGCCGGTTGACCAACACCCGAGAGGTGAGTGGATGGCTCTTCCTGGTAATCCAGTGGGCTAACTCGACACGACCGCTTCCCTGTTGAATCACGAAAGGGTCCGCGCCGGCGAGAATCGCCGGTACCCCTCTGGCCACGCGGTCACCAAGACGGGAATAATCGCCACGGACGTGAATGCGGACATCCTGGAATCCCGCGTGCGCCGTATCGGGGACCCCGCCTTCCCGGGCCGCCAAAGCCATGTTGACGGGCGGGAGACGTTTTTGGAGCGTAGCGAGCTGCGCTTGCAGCGTATCGCGTTGTCTCGTCTCTGCGGCTGTCAACGCGACCTGGTCCTCTTTGCCGAGCAGCCCGCCAGGTGTCACGAGCCAGGTCGCCAAGGTCCGGATCGCCTCATCCTCAGGCGCGGAATTCAGCAAACGCGCTTGTATGGAGTCAGCGGCCGCTACCACCCTCGCCGGTGTTAACGTCGCGACCGCGGCGAACCAGGGTTCCAGTGCGCGGAAAACCGGGCGCTGTGTTGTGCGGCGGCGCGCCATGTGGAGGAATTGCCAGACGGCCGGATTGCCATGACGATCCGCATGCGGGTTTCCCTGCCCTGGATTGTCGACGAGATCGCTGGCGAGGCGCCAACTCCGCCTGGGCTCCGCCAACTCTTCGATCTCCCAGTCGACTTGCGTCAGGTCGCAAATATGGTCGTTCTCCTTGGCGGTTATGATTAAACGCACGCGATCACCGACCCGCACGTCGATGGGGGGCGCCTCGTCACCGCAGACCGCTTTGCCCCCGCGCGCGATGGCCCCGCCGTGCAGTGTCGCCACGTCAATCCCCCGGCTCTTTTCGAGTGTCCATTCGACGCCATTACCGCCGTCATGTGCATCCTGAATTTGGGCCTTGAAACGAATCTTTCCCCGGATGGGGCTGCGCCAGGCAACACCCACTCCTTGGGTCGGCGTCGGATGCACCGCCACACTACGCGCCGCCATACGACCGGGAACCCGGACCTCCACACGATTGGTGTTGATCAAAAAGAGAGGTTGCACCGCCGGGGTTTTCCAGCAAAACACGTTCGCCACCGGAGTGTCACTTTGGCACACCGACAGCAGTGTCCCTTGGTCCACTCGCTCGCCGAGGGCGCGATCCCAAGCCGCCAACACGACGGGGTCCAGTCCTTTGGCATGCGACCATGTGGTAAAAGCAGTCGGGCTGAGCGAGCGTCCAAAATCTTGCAACCGCCTTTCCTCAAGTTCCCACGTCGCTTGTAAATACCGAGAACTATGCCTGACAATCCGTTTGCGCAGGGTGGCCCGTCGGTTTTCTGCCAGTGCCGCCAGTTGCCTCTCGATGACCGCGACGTCCGCTTGCAACCGCGCGCGCACGCCACGTTCCTTCACCGTCAGCAACGGGACTCGCATCAGGGGCGCGTCGGTGCGCGGCGTGGCGACTTGCGTACTGAAGAAAATACCAGCCATGGCGTAATAGTCGCGTGTCGTAAAGGGGTCGAATTTGTGGTCGTGGCACCTCGCACAACTTAGCGAAATGCCCAGGAAGGCTTGCGTCACCACATGTATCTGGTCATCGACAATGTCGGTGTACATCTTCCGCGCGTCTGCGTCACCGGATCCCCACTCGCCAATCACGAGCATCCCCGTGGCGGCCAGCCCACGCGCCGCCTCCCGCTGGGAACCCAAGTCGGGAAGGCAGTCACCGGCGATCTGTTGCCGCACAAACACGTCGTAGGGAAGATCTCGGTTAAACGCGTCGACGACCCAATCGCGGTAGCGCCAGGCTTCGTTTACGTCATAGGCCTGGCCTGTATGGCGCGCGTCTCGTGAGTCACAATACCGTACGATGTCCAACCAGTGACGCCCCCAGCGTTCCCCGTAGGCGGGCGACGCCAGGAGACGGTCAACGACGCGCGCGTAGGCATCAGGCGCCCCATCCTGGGTGAAACGCGCGAGTTCATCCAGGGTCGGTGGTAAACCGCTCAGATCGAGGGTCAGCCGGCGCAACAGCGCTGCTGGCGGAAGGCGAGATGTGGGCGTCAGCCCGACCGCCGCCAGCCGACTGCGAATAAAACGGTCGACGGGATTCTCGCACCACGCATGATCGTCCACGGCGGGCAACGAAGGTTTCACGACAGGCTCGAACGACCAGAGCCTGTGCGGGCGAGGACCTGCGCGGTGGCCCTGGCGTGTTTTGTGGATGTCGCTTGCGGGCCATGGCGCACCTCGCGTTATCCAGCGCGACAGAATGGATATCTCGGTTTTCGACAACGCGCGCGCCGGGGGCATTTTCAACGCACCACGGCGTTCGACGGCGTCCATGAGGAGGCTCTTACCTGGCTGGCCGGGTTTTACTACCTGCCCGCGGTCGCTACCTCGTGCCAAAGCCGCGGCGGAATCCAGCCGCAGTCCGCCCTCCTGTTTCCGTTCGCCGTGACACGAGTAACAATGGCGCGCCAGCAGCGGGCGGACGCGACGTTCGAAAAACGCGTCGTTTTCGCCACCCCGAATCGGCGTGGTGAACAACGTCAGGACTGCCAGGGTTGCCAGTGACCAATCTCGCGAATTGGAGACCTCGATTGCCATGACACCAGTTTACTTGCGTGTGCGGGACCGGTCACCCTCGTTCGCCGTAGCTGGCCGTCTGATCCGGGTTGGGTTCATCCCCGTTGTACATTACGTCCCACACCGAACGATAGGCCTCCACCGATTCAAACCAGTCTAGCAACTTCGCGAAAAATTTGTTCGTCGCCAGTGTTGCGCTGTCGCCGATTACGATCATGCGGCGTTTCGCCCGCGTCATGGCAACATTCATCCTCCGTTCGTCCGCCAGGAAACCGATCTCGTTGTCCTTGTTGGACCGCACCGTACTGATCACGACTGCCTCCTTTTCGCGACCCTGAAATCCATCGACGGTGTCGATTTCAAGTTCATCCCAGGGCGATTGATCGCGCAACCACCGAACTTGGGCCGCGTAGGGTGCGATTACCGCGATGTCCTGAGGACGTATCCCGGCGTCACATAATGCCCTTACTTGCCCTAACACGAACTTGCCTTCTGCCGGATTGAGACGGCTTAAACCTTCCGGCTCCTGTTCCTCATCCCAGCCCGCTCCGGCCGTGTCGTAGAACGTAACGGGCCCTAGTTGCAGGTTGTGGGACGCACCATCAATCAGGTCCGCTAGGGTATGGTGGCGAACGCTCGGATGTGCCACCAACGCATTCTCATAGAAACAGGCTGAAGAGAAATCCATGATGCTTTGATTCATCCGGTATTGGATCGTCAAACGGCGGGTAACACGATCGCCGTAATGTTCGACCAAACGCTGCATCAGACTCACCGCGAAACCATCTCGCGCCGCGGGTTGTGAGAGAATCGTCGGTGGCAGTTGGCAGTGGTCACCCGCCAACACGACCCGTTGCGCGAACCTCAGTGGCACCCAGCATCCCGGCTCGACGCTCTGGCATGCTTCGTCAATCACGAGTAAGTCAAATTCGCGATCACCGAGTAGGCCAAAATCAAAACTAACCGTCGCGCAGATTACGTCGGCATCATTGAGAATATCCTCAATTGCCCTTTTTTCCATCAAACGCGCATGCCGTCGCAACTCCCGAGCGCCACTGCGCTGCCGGGATTTGCGGCCACGTTCACCACGACCACGCCAGAACTTTCCTGATCGGCGCTCGAGGTCGTCCGCCTCCCAGAGCATTTCCGAGATGATCCGGTGCGACTCATGGGCCTCCACCAGAGCATCCAGAGTGTGATTGCGAACAGCCTCCAAAACCCTCGCGGGATGGCCCAGTCGGACGGCATTCAAACCCGCCAGCGCGAGACGCTCCAGTAAATTGTCGACCGCCGTGTTACTCGGGGCACAGGCCAGCACCTTTTCTCCACCCGCGATACTCTGCCGGATCACCTCCACCAGCGTGGTGGTCTTTCCGGTTCCGGGAGGGCCGTGAATGACTGCCAGATCGTCCGCCGCCATCACCCATTGAAGCGCTTCGTGTTGTGACTCATTTAGCCGTTCCGAGGCAGGCATTTCCATGAGGTCACGGAACTTCGGGTCACGGCGGTAGAGCAATAAATCGCGCAACTGCGCCAAACGCCCCGTCGCCCGCGCAGCGAGATCCATGGCCGCAACTTGCCGGCGGCGTGTCACCTCATCCGGTGTCAGGTCGACGCGAAACAGTTTCCCGTCCGGCCAGTCGTCAACCGCAATTTGTAGGTGATCCGGGCGTTTCCTACTCACGATACCGGGTAGAGTCCGGCCGTCACCTTCGGGGACAAGTTCGACGGGGCTCCCCACCTTGAAACGGTTCCACGGCAATCGTTCGCCCTGGCGTCGCTTCTGGAGTAGGAGGAGGTATCGGCCACCAAGCCCCACCGCGTGGTCCCGGATGACCATTCCGAGCAACGTCTCACCTCCCCGTTCGGCCCGTTGGGAAGATTGCACCTGACGACGTTCTTGTAAACGTTCCCGTTCCGCCTGGCTCTCCATTTCCAGCCAACGGCCCAATCGGGCAAAATGCGTTTCCGGAACGAGTGGGGGGGGGTACGCGTCATGGAGTCGCAGCAAAACAGCCTCGTAGCCTACTGGCCACCGGACATAACGGAAAGACACTGGTCACGCCGCGGACATTTAACCGACGTGTCGGAGAAAATTGATCCGTCCGGTCGCCACCCATTCCGCAACGTATAGATTTCCCTGGTGGTCAAAACAAGCATCATGCGGATGAATGAAACGCCCATTTTCCCAGCGTTGAGGTTGCCGACGCAATGCCAAGTCGTCTGCCAGTACCTGTTTGCGCCATTGAGCGTCGTCGCCGAGATGGGCAAGCACACGATTGGTGTGATCCAATAACGTGATCCGCGCATGAAGATCCGGGACCACCATCACCTTACCGCGGGTATCGATATCCGCGGGAAACAGCACGTCATCCAAGACGTCGAGAGAGTCCCCCGTGGGCGAAAGGTATTGCAAGCGGGCGTTGGCGCGATCGCAAACAACCAGTGCCGGGGTACGCCCAGGGCGATCATCCCACCACAATCCATGAGGAGTCTGAAATTTGCCGGGAGCGCTGCCGGGACCACCGAAATAACTTTTCGCGACGCCTTGGGCATCGTACTGAATGATATAGTGCGACCCGTACCCGTCACCAACATAGAAACCTCCGTCCGGCGCAAAAGCGACATTGGTGGGGCTGAACTTATGACCCTTGCCGTATTCACCGGGCCGGGTGGACCGATAAGGTCTGGCTCCCGCGTACACCTCGAGGCGAGGAGCGGTCTGTTTCCACACCGTTTCACCTTTGAGGTTCGTTTTGGCGATGTACCCCTTGTTGTCGCACAGATAGAGGAATTCCTGGCCCCCTTCCTCACGTACATCGATTCCGTGGCCCCCACCGTGGTACTCCTTCCCAAACGACCGCACCACTCTTCCTTGAGAGTCGAACACCACGACCGCGTCCACAGGTCTTTCGGTTTTTGTGCGATGCTTTACGTACACCAGGCCTTCCGCGTCGATCGCCACCCCGTGGGTATCTTGCCAGGGTATGGAGGCCGGGGGCTGGAAGTGATCGTGGTGTAATTCGTATCGATGTCCTTCCGGCCCCAGGACTTTCACACGGGAACCCGACTTGTCGCTAGCCCCATGGATGGCCGGCGCCACACCCGCCGCAACCAGGGCCCCAGTACTGGAGGTAAGAAAGTTTCGGCGGTTTCGAGCCAACACGTCCATCGTCATCGTCCCTGGGTCTAGATGCTTACCGGGGCGGCCATTGGCCACCCTTTCCCGACGTGCATCCTACTCCGTGAAGGAGTTGGATCCAGCCCCTGCTCGGAGATCCCAGTGCCCTCGCGGAGATCCCAGTGCCCTCTCGGAGATCCCAGTACCCTCTCGGAGATCCCAGTACCCTCTCGGAGATCCCAGCGCCCTCTCGGAGATCTAGGAACAGAGAAATGCCGCGGTAAGCTGTCCCGCCGACACTCCGCGTAACATCAAGAATCATTGAGCGGGGCAGCTCGGCGGGCGGTTCGGGATGTAGAACAATCGTCGTCTCGCCTATCATTATCAGACGAAAGTGTTTCCACTCGTGACTAGCCAACAGTCTGTCGACAGCGAAACCCGCCATGACTTCGATCCAGCTCACTAACGACCAACTAAACCAATACCAGGAACAGGGCTTTGTGATACCGGACTACCGGGTTTCCGCAGCGCTGCTCGCCGACATCGGGCAGGCCCACGGTCGATTGGTTAATCGGCACCCGGAATTCAACGACTACTGCGCCGCGCTGCTGGCGTATGACCTCTGGTTTCTCAATGTGGCCCGTGAGCCCGCGATTCTGGACCTTGTCTGCCAGGTGCTGGGACCCGATATCGCGCTTTGGAATTGCAGCTTCTTCGCCAAACCGCCCAAAGTCGGTTCGGCAACTCCCTGGCACCAGGACGGAGAATACTGGCCCATAACCCCACTAGCCACCTGTACCGTCTGGATTGCGATTGACGATTCGACAACGCACAACGGCTGTTTACAAGTCATTCCCGGGTCGCACAAGGAGCGACGCGTGGCTCACCACGCCGTCAACGACGCGCCTGGCCTGGCGCTTAATCGGGAGCTCACCGCAGACCAGTTTGACGCCTCACAAGCAGTGGACATTGAATTGAAAGCTGGGCAAATCTCGCTGCACGACGTCTATCTGTTCCATGGCTCTGAAGCGAACCGTTCCAACCATGCGCGACGTGGCATGACATTACGTTACATGCCCACCAGTTCCGTCTACCAGCACGAACATAACGATCCGCAGCGAAGGCCCGGCCGGTTGGACATGGCACTGCGGACATTGTTCTTAATGCGGGGCTGCGACCGCTCAGGAGCCAATGACTTTTGCATGCGATACTAGCTCGGTTCCACTCAGCGTGCAGATTGCACACGGCGTGAAAACTGGCTTGCCTACGATCCATGAGGTACAACGGGGCAGCGGCTTACCCGCGGCTCGCCACCGTGCGGCACTCGCGGTAGCTCGCCGGCCAGGTTTTCCTTTCCCATCCACCGCGTACCGCGGAGCGCATCCATGAATCTTCACAACACGCGATTGCTGGTGGCCTTAGTCACCTTCGGCATCACACAGCCGCAACAGATTGTCGCGGAGGAGAAGACCGAGGTCTGGAAACTGCGGAATGCCGCTGTCGTTAGACAGTTCAATCTCACTACGCGTAAAAGACGGATCCCAGAGACGAAGGTCCGCCTTGAACAACAGCCGGGCCAGGTGTATGTCTCCAGCGATCTCCCTGCGATTTCGTTTGCAGAGGGGGTTACGGCGCGACTCGCCTGGGGAAAGGGCGCACTCCTGGAACAAATTGAACTGGCTCCCAATGCGGATTACCACGATCATAATGTCCTTGGAGAAGTGATCACCGTCGTAGAACGGGGCTCGGTTACGTTTACGGGTAAAGACGGCGTGCTCACATTGCATGCCGATGAATTTATCTACTTGACGGCCGGAATGCGGCGCGTGCTGAAGGCGGGACCACAAGGCTCAACGCTGCTGGAAATATTTTCACCGGTGCGCCGCGATCACCTGGCGTTGGCGGGAGTGACGCTCGCCAGCGACGCCGACGTCAGTTTCCCGGATCAAGGCGTCACAGACGCGTCCGTGAAACCAGGCGTCGTACACCATCTCAAACGTGTGCAGTGGACCGCCATCACGCCTCCCGATCGTAGCAAAAGCTGGCGCCGTAGTAGTGCGCATGCCCGTTTGATCTGGGGCCGAAATATGATGCTCAGTTTCGTCCGAATGGATCCGCTCAGTGCGTTTCCCCTCCATATTCATCCGGAAGACCAACTCATGATTGCGCTCCGCGGAGCTCTGGTTGAGGGCATCATGGATCTTCGGTACGCCATGAGTGGAAAACGTCGCGACGTCGTATTGCAACCGGGCGGCATGGCCCATTCTGCCGAACTGAGCGAATATGGCGCGGACGCGTTGGATGTGTTCTGGCCCGTACGCCCAGACTACCTCGAGCGTGCCAAGGCCCAATCTGCGCTTTATGAACAAGTCATCGCACCCGGCACGGTGCCGGTTAAACGGGCCGAAGGCTTCACTTTTGCGGAAGGACCCACTTGGCTGAAGGGCGCTCTCTATTTCTCGGATATGCATTTCCGCGACCACCGCAACGGGGATTGGACCGGTTCACCGCAAAAGAGCCGTTTGATTCGGATGGAACCGGACGGCACCTGGTCGGTCATTACTCGAGGCATGCAGACCAACGGCACTATCGCGAGTCCGTCTGGAAACCTCCTGGTCTGCGATATGTTTGGCCATCGGGTAGTGGAAATCGATCGAATGTCAGGACAGGTTCTGCGTACCATCTTGGACCGAGTCGCTGAGCGGCCGATCGATGGCCCGAATGACATGGTGATGGACGCCACCGGTGGCATATATGTTAGCGACCCCCAGTTCACCCCAGAACAAGAGAAGAGTCAGCCTGGCACGCAGGTCTACTATGTGGCCGCGGACGGATCCGCGAAAGTTGTGATTCCGGCAGGCGAGTTTGCCATGCCCAATGGTGTTGAGATTTCGCCCGATGGCAAGACGTTCTATGTCAACAACACTTGGCGAAGTCCGGGGGAGAACTATATCTGGGCGTATGACGTTGGTGCCGATGGATCGCTGTCCAATCGGCGTAGATTCGCAATGCTCCATCTGACTGGCGATGTCCTGGATGCAGTGGAGCCTAGCGGCCGCTACGATTCGCGCGCCGATGGGATGGCGATTGACGAAGACGGGAGAATCTATGTGTGCACCCTTAGTGGCGTTCAAATTTTCGATCGCACGGGCGTGTACGTAGGTACCATCTGGTGTCCTCAGTACCCCGTAAGCTGTACATTCTTTCGCAGCACGCTCTACATCGTTGGAGAGTCGTCAGTGTGGAGTATTCAGACTCGCGTGAAAGGCTTTCGTTTGCCACACGGGCTCAATTAACTCGCAGCGTCGGAGAACACCATTCCCATGTCACCGATCCACCTCGCGTCGCGCGGCCGTTTTCGACGCCCGACGCTGATTGTCTTCTGCCTGTCATGCGCTAGTCTCGCCGCGGCGGAGAAAAACGGCGCACATCTCTTCATCCTCTCCGGACAATCCAATATGGCCGGATTGCGGCCCGCCGAGTCGTTCACGCCGGCCGTCGCCAAGGCGTTTGGACACAAAGACGTCACGGTCGTAAAAGATGCCCAAGGCGGGCAACCAATTCGGAGATGGTACAAAGCGTGGAAACCCGCCCAGGGTACGCCACCGCAAGCGACCGGTGATCTTTACGACCGTCTAATGAAGAAGGTGCGGCGGGCTAGCCAAGGCAAGGTTTTCCAATCGGTGACGTTTATTTGGATGCAAGGCGAACGGGACGCGCGGGAAAGACATGGCACCGTGTATGCCGCCAGTCTGCTCGGGTTGATCGGACAACTCGAAAAAGACCTGGGCCGTACGGATATGAACGTGGTGATCGGTCGCCTCAGCGACTTTGATCTCACCGATACGCATTATCCACACTGGACGCTTGTCCGTGAAGCGCAGCAGGCGGTCGTGAAGCAACATCCTCGAGCTGCGCTGGTGTTGACCGATGATCTCAATGACGGTCTCAATCGCAAGGGCAAAACGATCAAAAACGATCTGCATTACTCTTCGACAGGTTACCAGGTGCTGGGCGCCAGGTTCGCCGAACGTGCCATTTATCTCATTGACAATGCAAACCGTAGCAATTGACGGTCAGCTGCTGGCGACCCGGTGGGGGCCCTGCGTAGGGCGTGAGCTTCAATCGACATACCCGGGGTCCGCAGGTAAAATGGGCCCCGCAGTAGACCCTCTTGGGGTGCCGCTCCCGGCGTGCGTTGGCGGCGTCTTCTCGGTTTCTCTTTCGTAGGCGAGATGCATTGAGACGGTCCTCAGGTAAATACGCCGCAGTGGGCTTGGCGTTGTGGTTCGCGACGTTCTGTAGCGCCGCGTCGCCCTCTCCGCCACAGCATTGGGCGTTTCAACCGCTGACACAAAGCGACCTTCCTCGCGTCCGGAATTCCTCTTGGATGCAAACCGCTGTCGACCGCTATATTTTGGCAAGGCTGGAGAAAGCGGAACAGACGCCCAATTCGACCGCTTCTCGGCAAGCGTTAATTCGGCGACTTTCCTATGACCTGAAAGGGTTGCCCCCGAGCCCGGCTGAAGTCCGGGCCTTTATCACCGACAAACGGCCACAGGCGTATGCCCGACTGGTGGATCGATATCTATCCTCTCCGCGGTACGGAGAACGCTGGGGGCGACATTGGCTGGACGTCGTCCGCTACGCGGATAGTAATGACTTGCGAGCGATCGGCGCGCGGCACGATATCACCGAAACGTATCGCTATCGCGATTGGGTAGTCCGCAGCCTGAACCAGGACCTGCCCTACAACCGTTTCATGATGAACCAAGTGGCCGGGGATCTGTTGCCCGCGCCGCTGGGCGGCCGCATTCACCGAGATGGCATCATTGCCACAGGCATGTTGGCATTCGGTGTCTGGGGCGCCGGCGACTCCGATGGTGAAAAGATGCATTCCGATATGGTCGACGACATGATTAACGTGACAACGCGAGCCTTCCTCGGACTGACCGTTGCCTGCGCGCGCTGCCACGATCATAAATTTGACCCGATTAGTCAGGCCGATTATTACGCGTTGGCGGGAATCTTTTTCAGTTCCGAGATTGCGCCCCCGGGCACCTCGGCTCCCTGGGTACAGATCCCGCTCGTCGATGCACAGGCCATTGAGCAATACAATCTTCTCGAAAATCGGCGAAAAAAGGCGATCGCTGATCTGCAGGCAGAACGTGACCGCTACCGAGATCGAATTTACCAATCACTTTTGGATACCTATGTACCCGAAACAGCACGCTATCTCGAGGCGGCCTACGGTTACCTTATCAGACCGGCTGACGACGGGGACCTGACCATCGCGGAATATGCCGCACGCCAAAACCATGAGCCAGCGCCCCACCCCGGGCGAATTCTGTTGATGGTGGGGGACGCAACAACACTACGTCCTGGTGATACGCAACTGGCAGAACATCTCCGCGGGCGCGGCCATCGCGTAACTTTGTTTGCGCCTGCACGCGCCACGGGAGAGGAGCAACATCGAGCGGCGTTGACGCACGACCTCGTCCTGATCTCCGAGTCGATTGCCGCCAATAGTGTGCGTTTTGAGTCGGGCAAATCCCTCAAAGATGTGCCCCGCCCGATTCTGTCCTTTGAACCCTACATGTTCCCTTATGCTGGCTGGACCGGAAATGCGATCCACGTAGATTATGGTTTGACTGGCGTCCCTCTGGTGGCCGATCTCGGCTTGGATCGGTTGCAGCACAGTATCACCATTCACGCGAGCGGGCACCCCCTGACCCTGGGGCTGGCGAAACGCGTGCGCGTGTATGAGGAGGCCTATACGCTGGGTTGGGGCAAGCCTGGCGACGCGGCCCGTGTCATCGCCAGTGCCGATCCGGCCGGACGTTTCCCGACCCTCTTTCTCTACGAACCGAATAGTAAACTCTTCGACGGTTCGACAACACCGGCCGCTCGAATAGGACTTTTCCTGGGCCAACAGGGGCTGGGGAATCCCCTGGCGTCGGAATCGCTCGATTGGGGCAATTTGACACGGGCAGGTGTCGCGCTGATCGATGCGGCTGTCGAATACGCCATTCGACCGGATTCAATTTCCCAACCCGATCCGGAGTCCTTGGTGAGCGATTCAGCGACGCAACGGCCCCTGCGGGGCGACGCGCTCGCGCAATGGCTCACCACGATCCTTTCGCCGGCACGCCCCGCAGTCCTGCAGGGGATCGATTTGATGGAATCGACTGCCTGGTCTCAAGAAGGAATTGGCCGGTGGCATACGGGCCCCACGACTCCCTACGTCCTCCTGAATTCCCGCGGCAAATCCTTTGAGGTTCCTTCACTGGTCGCAAACACCTATTACGGCCGCGTCCTGTACGCTGAGGGTGAGGTGGACGCTGGCTCGCAACGTTACCAAGCCAATAAACTCCATTTGACTACAGACGATGGAGCACCTACCGACGGTATCATTTCCTTACTGTTTCGCGCTCCCCACGACGGCCTCTACGACTTCACCATCGAGCTCACCAACCGAGTCGCTGCCGAGTCAAAACGCAACCCATTCTTCCATATTGTTATTCAGGACAAAGTGCGCGAGCAGGGCGAACTGCGCGGCCACCAAACGCGGCGCACCCTACAATACCGCCATGTCCGACTTGTCGCGGGTGACGCAGTCGAGATCTGCGCATCCGGCGGCGGAGAGACATTTCCGCTCGCCGTGATGCAAACCGATGTGAGCGTGTCCTGTGGAGAAGAGCATTGGAATGCCGCGGACGAGTTTCACAGCCCCAGCCCGGGGGCACCGATACGCAGTCCGGCGAATCCGCTGCCCGGTAACGTCTGGGAGTACGGATTTCGTATCATGCAGGGAGAACAGAGCGCCTTGTGGGCGACGATGAACCCAGGCCTGTTCCAACCGCTGACGTTGGCCAGTGAAAGCGGAGTCGCCATCAGCGGCGATCCTGAGAGTGGCCCCGACCTCAATATCTGGTCCACGCCCGCTTTCGGGAGGCTGGCCGCGGGTCGTGTCGCGCTCCACCCGGGCGCACGGGTGGACGTGGGCGTCGAATGGGTGGCGCCGCGCGACATGCGCATTGAGATTGAGGGAGCAGTTGCAGACTTGCAAGCCATTGGCGACGGCGTTTATTGGGAGTTCCAGTACCAGCCGGGCGCTACTCCCTTCGTGCTCTCTTCTGGGGTCGTAACCCGGGGCGTCCGTGAATCACTGACCTCGGTCGCCGGAGCCGCGTCGCCGCTGCCTTTTCCGGTTGCCAAAGGCGATTTGCTGCGGTTAAGGCTATCTGCCCAAAATGACGCAATTGCGGATCTTGCCGAGGTTTCCTGGCGGATCCAGGAATTGCGTGGAAACGGGCAAGAGTGGGATCTCAGCAGTGCCTTGCTAGCGCAGTTGCGTGCGCCAGATAAGAACTTGGGAGCCTGGCGCCTGGTTTACCAGTCGGTCGATGGCGACGGCCCGCTGCCTCAGGCTGGTACCGAGCCCCCCCCCATTGAGGAGGCACCCGCCAGGCCACCTCGTGGCGTTGACGCCCGGGAACGTTTCATGCGCTGGCTTGCGAGCCAGGGTGTACCGGCGGCCTTGGCAGGCGCTGACATTCCGACCGCATTACGGGATTTGGATGAGCAACTCACTAAGCTTTTAGAGCAAATCGAAAAACAACCGTCGCAGCGCACCGAGTCCGTCCTGGCGAGTCCGCTCATGCGGCTTTATATCGACGTGGTGGCGCAAACGGGCCCGTTTCGATTTGTCAAACGCAACGACAAACTCCTCTTGCCACCAGCAGCGTTGGCAGAGATTCAGCGTTTGCGCGCCGCGGAAAATACGTTGGTTAACGAGCCCACGCCCAAATATCCGGTCGCCATGGGTATCCGAGAGGGGGGCCCCAAAGGAACATCCTATCATGGTTTTCATGATGCCCGCATCCACAAACGAGGTCATTACGCGCATCTCGGGGCGGTCGTTCCCCGCGGTGTGCCCCGATTTCTTTCTCTGCGTCAAACAGCCCCCATTCTGAAAACAGAAAGTGGCCGCCGACAATTGGCCGAATGGATCGCCCATCCCGAGAACCCACTTCCAGCCAGAGTCATGGTCAACCGTCTCTGGCTGCATCACTTTGGCGCAGGGCTTGTCCGGACTCCGGGGAATTTTGGCTATCTCGGAGAGCCTCCCACCCATCCGCATCTCCTCGACTACCTGGCGCAACAACTCATCGACCACAATTGGTCACTCAAACAGATCCACCGGGAACTACTCCTTTCAGCGACCTACCAGCAGTCCACCACGAAAACGCCGGAGCAGACAGAGCGCGATCCCACCAATCGATTATGGGGACGAATGCCCGTCCGGCGTTTGCAGGCGGAAGCGATTCGTGACACGTTGCTTTCAGTCTCGCAGACCCTCGATTTGCGGATGGGTGGCCCGGTCACACGGAAACGTGAGCCAGACGCGGACGCCCTCAGTTATCGACGGGCGCTCTACCTGATGACAAATCGTAGTGACAAGAGCGGTTTTCGATTCCTCTTCGACGCGGCCGATCCCAATAATGTCGTCGACCAACGCACCGTTTCCACGGTAGCGTCTCAATCGTTGTATCTCATGAACCATCCCTTCGTCTTACAGCTCCTGCCTCCAATGGCAAACTCGGCCAGTCGCGGATTAGATCGTGCGAGCTCCGATGCCGAGCTGGCGCGGCGGATTGGCGAACTTTACCTGGCATTGTATTCGCGGAAACCGACGCTTCAGGAACAACGCCTGGGCATTTCACTGATACGGCGCGTCCTGACTGCCAACCACGGGCCCCAAGCCTGGAATCGCGCCTGGCAACAGTATTGCCAGGTTTTGTTATGCACCAATGAACTTATCTATCTCAATTAACGCCCCCTTTTCCGCCACCAAACCGACGTTCACACAGTATGAATGAGCACACGCAGCGGCCGCCCCAAGGGATCCTACGCCACACGCGCCGCGCCGCCCTGGGCCGGATGGCGGGGGGACTTGGTACCCTCGCCTTGGCGAGCATGTTGGACTCGGTTGGGCTTGCTGACGGGTCCGGCACTAATCCTTTGGCGGCGAAATCCGGACACCACCCTGCTCGGGCCAAACGGGTGATTTTTTTGTTTATGCCGGGCGGCCCTTCCCACGTCGATTTGTTCGATCCGAAACCACTGCTCACGCAACGCGACGGTCAAAACCAAACCTTCGTCCATCCGATCTCGGCGCGTAAACGGACCGAGAAACTGCGGCGTTCACCGTTTCGCTTTACCAGGCATGGTGATAGCGGGACGCCAGTAAGCGAACTTTTCCCCGAAATTGCCAGGCATGTCGATGACATGGCGGTTATCAATTCCATGCACGCTGATAATATTAACCACGACGGCGCCTGCCTACAGATGTGTACGGGGGAGCAGGCGTTTGCACGGCCAAGCGTGGGGTCGTGGTTACTGCACGGACTGGGTACCGAGAACCAAAATCTGCCGGGATTCGTCGCCATCAGCCCCAACCAGCCTGCTCAAGGTGCGCCTCTCTGGGGACATTCATTCCTGCCGGCGAGCTTCCAAGGCACCTTTGTGCAGGATCTCGAAAATCCGATCCGCAATATGGGCAATTCCCGGTTTGACCTGGCAAGTCAACGTCACCAGTTGGATCTGCTGCGCGAGTTAAACGACCTGCACAAAGAACGGAATCAAAACGAATCGGCACTTGAAGCCCGGATCGCGGCCTTCGAACTTGCTTTTCGAATGCAACAAAGAGCACCTGCTGTATTCGACTTGCAACATCAAACGTCGTTCATCTCGCGTATTTATGGCTTGGACGACCCGCTCACCGAAATCTTTGGCCGTCAATGTCTCATGGCACGCCAATTGGTTGAACAAGGTGTACGTATGGTGCTGCTTTTCCATACCAAGAGTTCCGTCGCGTCCGCCTGCCAATTGTGGGACCACCACACGAATGTTGAACCGGGTCTCGTCGACACGTGCGCCGCAACCGACAAGCCCATTGCAGGGCTATTGACCGACCTCAAGCAGCGCGGGCTGCTTGAAGACACCCTGGTGGTCTGGAGTGGTGAATTCGGAAGGACGCCCACTTCAGAGGGGGAAACCGGCCGCGGCCACCACCCCTTTGGCTTCACCACTTGGCTCGCCGGGGGAGGTGTAAAGGGGGGAGTTGTCCATGGAAGCACCGATGAATTTGGTTGGCATGCTGCCGAGGATCAGGTCCATGTCCACGACCTTCATGCCACGTTGTTGCATTTGATGGGGCTGGACCACGAACGGTTAACTTACCGTTTTGCCGGGCGAGATTTTCGCTTGACCGACGTCTCGGGAAATGTGGTCCCCGAATTACTCTCGTGACCGGCGGTCTTCCGAGGTGGATGTTTCTGAAGGACCCGCCGCGTCCGAACCGCCGGCTGTGGTGGTAAGTTATTTGCTCAGCGATTTGAGGGCCCCGACAAGGATCTCTTCGACCGCCACGACCTCTTTGATGGTGTCGAGCGCAAACCAGCGTTTTGAGCCCTCGCCCAGGGAAGTCACCCGCAAAGTCACAGGCTGATCATCTTCGAGGAGCGCGGGGGCTACCTCCAGGTAAAACAATCCGGCTGAATCGAGATCAGAGTTCCAGGTTGGGAAGTAGCGTAACCGCATCTGGTCATCACGGGATACCCACTCCGCGGCTATGCGCGTGATGTCGAACTTCAAGGTGGACGTTTTGTTCAGGGACAACTCGAACCCCTCCGTTTCAGGCTCACTGATCCATCCGACCCCACCTAGAAACATCATCACCACGCGGCGTTGCCCGGGCCTCACCTCGAGTGGGGGGGTCCGCCAGGCCAGGCTCGCCCCCTTGGCGGTCTGCCGCAGGAAGGGGCGTGTCTCTTGCGTACCCGAGTAGTTGTACCACGCTGAAACCTGAGGCGCGGGTGTGGTCATCTTCTCAAATCCACTTTGCGTCGCAGTGGCCAACTTCTCAACTGCCGCCAACTTTTCCACATCCGCAGCAGATAAGCTGGCCACCCAGCCCCCGACCCTTTCGGCAAACCAGCTACGTCCCGTGGGAAACCGGAAGAGGTCCCTGGTCAACCTGCCCCGACCCGTCTTGAACGCCGGTCCCACTAGTGTTTCCACCCCGTTGACAATGAGGTCCTCGATCTCGGGTGCATAGGGAGCCGGTAACCCATAGTAGATCTGTGAAAACTCCGCTTCATAACCACCCTCACGCAATACACGCCGAGAGGGAATGTAACTGGGAACCGCATTCGCCCAGGCATTGATCCAAAGGCGGGCGCCGTCCAACTCGGTCTTTAAACGCACCGCGTAATCCACCACCACCTCACCAGCCAGAAAGACAATTCCCAGCTGCTTGCCAAATCGCCAGACAGTCATCGGGTAACGCACGTGGTCTTCCAGGGCGCCTCGTGCATCCAAGCGCTTGAGCATCAACCGAGCATGTTGCCCGTAATAGTCCGTCTGCGTGGCGAGGCCGGCGAATTGAGATCGTGCCGGGATCGTGGCCAGTGGCAAACGGAGGGTGAGCCGATCTACATCTGGCGCGCTGCTCAGTGTTTCCATCGGGCCATCAAGAATACCTTCCACCACGCGTCCGATTTCTACGCCATGGCGGCGGGCGATTTCCATGGAACCGCTGGGCTGAGGACCAACGTCGGCGCCGCAACCAATGGTTGTCAGGGCGACCGCATCCGGAAATCTGCGTTCGATGTCGGCATTGGCGCAACCGGCCCAATCCCCACCTACATAATTGCGCGATCCGACCGCCGTGCAATGGCACGCGTAGTTCACCCAGATCGCAATCACCTTCCCACCCCGGTTGTGAGCTGTCATGACCGGTACGCTATGGTCCACCGGGCCATCGCGCTGAAACCCAAACCCGCTCCAGGTTCCGTTGACGAGCGTGCGGCGATTTCCTCCAAAACGCGCTTGGCCCAGCCCCCAAGCCAAACGCGCATCCTCGCGGTTCGCGAGGGCGGTGCCAGCGACCTGTAACAAGATCTTCTCCAGGCGCTGGGTATAACGTTCCATACGCGCGACCTGTGCTGGAGACGTGTGCCCCTGCCAGACGATCGGCGCGTACCCCTGGATTTGTGGTGCATTATGCGTATGGGTGCTGCAAACCACAAAATGCGCTCCTCCAACACCGTAGCGGCGCCGCGTCTGCTCGGCCACGCGACGCACGACATGACCAGGCACCGCGCAATTATCAACCGCCACCAGCACGATCGGCTCACGTTCGCCAATGGCCAAGGCGCGTGCCCAAAGTGGCTGATCGACCCCCTGATGTTCCCCAGGTCGGCCGCCATAGCCCGCCAGCAACACCGGATGGGTCGGAGTAATATCCTGTTTGGCTGCTCCCACCGCCAACCACGTCTCCTGGCCGCAGACCTTGGTACCAACCGCAGCGCAGTGGAAACACAGCACAAGAATGCCAACGCTGAGACCTGTTCGACTGTTCATAATCGGACTCGACGGTAGGAGTAATCGGTTAGGGCAAGGCCTTCATCCTAGACTAAGATATGGGGAACATATATCTAGCGTACTGGGGCCCGGCCGGCGGCACGTAGATCCACCGACTGCTGGCCTACCGGACAATGTCAATCGGGCATAATATGATCAACGGCTGAGACGGCGCGTCGGCATGGGACGTGCGTTTTACCCTGTCCAATCTTAGCTACGAGTCGCTTCCTATGAGGCACAAGTTGCTGGTTTGCATTTCCCTGGTCTTTTGCGGCTGCACGGATCCGAGCGCGCAGTGGGAAGGCACCGGTGCAACCATTGTCCGCAATTCCCGCGGTGCTATTGTTGGCATCAATCTAACGAACACCGCAGGCGCCAACACGCATCTGCCGGCACTTGCGGGACTGCCTCGTTTGACCACCCTGACCCTTGGAGCGAGCGTTGGCGATAAGGAACTCGCGCACCTCAAGAGAGTTACTCAGCTGCAGAAGTTGTATCTCACAGAAACCCGTGTCACCGACGCCGGTTTGATGCATCTGCGAGCACTTAACTTGAGCCACATCGACTTACCGTCGCGAGCGCGCACCGACCTTGGTCTGAAACACATGCTGTCCGCGTTGGCGCCCGCCGACGCTCTCAATCTTACCGATTGGCGGCTCACCGACCAAGGAGTGTCCGAGTTGCGGCGGTGGCCGCAACTCCGGCAACTCTCGTTGAAGAATACCACCGTGGGCGACGTGGGCGTCGCGTCTATAGCACAGCTAAGACGTCTCGAGTACCTGGGGCTCGGCGGGACGCAAACCACCGACGCAGGCATGATTCATCTCCGCGAGCTCCGCGCGTTGAAACGCCTGTTCTTAAGTGGGACTGCGGTGACCAATGACGGTATGGAGAACCTCTCAGGTTTGCTGGAACTTGAACGTCTGACCCTCGAAGGTACGGCGATTACGGATTTAGGGCTGGCGAGCCTGCAAACGTTGACCGGTTTGCAACGTCTCAGTATCGAAGGTACCGCGGTCACGAACGCGGGCGTGGCGTATCTCGCGAAAATGGTCAATCTGGAAGTTCTGGTGCTGGCCCACAGCCGGGTTACTGACTCCGGGCTTGCACACTTGCGGAGACTATCCAACCTGAGGTCACTTGGACTGGGGGGATTGGAGATCACCGACCAGGGGTTACGGCACCTGAAGCCACTGCAAAAACTCGAACATCTCTATCTCAACCGAACCCGCATCTCGGATGCAGGCATTGCGCGGATCGCCCGTTTTCCACGACTACAACTCCTCTATCTAAGTGCTAATCCTCTGACGAACGCGGCCGTCGCTCAACTGGCGGATGTCCGCAGCCTGGAGCTACTTTACCTCAACAGTACTCTAATCAGTGACCAGGGATTGAAGCACTTGGAAAACCTGCCGCGTCTAAAGGTACTGGTGCTGACCGACACCGAGACGACGAAGGAAGGGGTTGCGAAGTTGCGCAAGGCGCTGGCCGGATGTGTGATTCACCACTAACCATCCGGACTCCTACAGGCAAAAGTTCTCACACCTTCCAAATAACTCCCGTTACCCCACGCGATTCCACCAGCGAACCGCTTCGTTCACCGCCTAAAACATCTATGCCCGGTCTCACTCAGCAGTGTCTGCAATCGCCGACGAGTCCGCACGCGGTTGTTTGTGGCGTTATCTGCGGTCTGCTGTTGTGGTGTGATGGCAATCCCGTCACCGCGCAGGAGGCCCCGCTGGAAGACGCGATCCGGAAATTCGCGCCGGCGGCGGATACCATGGCCGAGCATCATCGCTTTCCGGAGACCATTTGGCAGGCGATTCAACAGAACCACGAAGGTGCGATTGAGGAATACCTAAACAGGGGTATTGACCTATCACGCCACCATCCAATCCATGGCCGCACCGCGCTCTCATGGGCGGCCGCCAATGGCAATACCGCAGCGATGGTGCAATTGTTTGACCACGGCGTCGATCCCAATTCACGCAACCGGGACGGATCGACACCACTCCACGACGCGGCGTTGATGGGTCAGGCGGGAGCCACGGCGTTATTGCTCGAACGGGGAGCCGACCCGCGTCTGATCACGCCGAGTGGAGAAATACCACTCGACACCGCGAGACTGTCGTGGGTGCGGGGGAGACGCCGGATGCGCCAGCTCGGATTGGAAACCGATCGCGCGATCCTGCAGCGTGGCCGCGCCGACGTGGTCGCGAAGTTAGGCGGTCGAGACGGACCCGGGACATCGCGGATCGCTGTGGGCATCGCGGCCGTGGTGGTCCTCCTCACTACCGGGCTAGTGATCCTCTTTCATGTCTTTACCTGGGGATGCCTGACGTGGGCACTTTACCAGCTGCCGGTGGGTCATCGTCAGATTGCGTTCTGGCAGGTCTGTTTTTTCGCTGTTCCTTGCGTGGCGCTGGTAGGGAACTTTTCTGTCACCGGAAATCTTTCGCGTTCGTATGCGTCCGCGTTCGGCCGTCGTTTTCCTGAACGCGCGGCGCAGGCCAAGCAGTTGGGCAGGTGGTTCTCTGTTTTGTTCCTAGGTACATTCCTGCCCCCTATTACGCTTCCTTGTTTGCTGGCCTGCGTGACTCTGCTCGGAATTTATTGCGTGCGGCTTGGGCAATTGCGAACACTCGCCGCCACTTGTCGTGACTCGGGGTTTGACCCCGCAACGCGGATTGTGGCAGCGCACGGTGGGGCCATCGCGAAGACCACAGACGGCACGACTTCTGACCCGCGATGGTATGATCTTGACGCGTTGCGTGGCGTCGCCATGCTGCTGGGGATTGGGTTGCATAGTGCCATGCCGTTTGGCGTGGGGGCCTGGTTTATTCAAGACCCGCAGCAACATGATGGATTTCGCTGGTTCTTTTCCGCAGTACACGGGTTTCGCATGCCACTGTTTTTTTTACTGAGTGGGTTTTTCACGTGTATGCTTTGGCAACGTCGGGGCCTGCGCGCCATGTTGCGGCAACGGTATCGCCGTATCGCGTTACCGCTGGTGGTGGGGACCCTGGTGCTGGTGCCCATGATGAATATCGCTAGCCTCGCGGCGTTGGTTGGTACGACGGTCGCCTCGTTCCGTCTGGAGGCCAAACAACAAGAGCCTACCTCACAACCCGCCGCCGGCGACGAAGTTCCCAAATCACGGCCCTACCTGGGACGCGGTCTGATCGATTTCGATGGGCTGGTCGGGACCTACGGTCTCAGCGGGTTCGTGCTCTTCTATGTTCCCGTGTTCCAGCATCTCTGGTTCCTGTGGTTTTTGTGTTGGCTGGTGGCCCTTTTTGCCGCTGTCGTCAGGGCGTCCGAAAAATGGAATGTGAGACCACCTCCCGCGTGGTTGATTTCCGGTCCGGCCCGCTACCTGTGGCTGTTGCCTGTCACGATGTTGTTTCAATGGGTGATGGTCCTGCAATTACCCTGGTTCGGCCCCGACACCTCCACAGGCATCCTCCCCGCGCCACATGTGCTGGGATATTTCTCCGTTTTTTTCGCGTTCGGCGCCCTCTATTTCTGTAGCGACGACCAGGAAGGTCGGCTGGGGAACTGGTGGTGGCTCCACCTGGCTATTGGGCTACTTGTGATTCTGCCGTACGGCATGACCCAGGTGGATGTGCCGGCCCCATTGGACATTTTCCTCCAGGTCCTTTACACCTGGTCGATTTCGTTTGGCATGCTCGGTTTTTTCCGCAAATATTTTCGTCGAGCGAACCCACTCGTCCGCTACCTTTCGGACGCGTCCTACTGGCTCTACCTGACGCATGTCCCCTTGGTCGTCCTGTGCCAATGGTGGGTCTACACCTGGCAAATTCCCGTGTTCGCCAAATTTCTCACCGTGGCAGGCTGCCCGACGGTATTGCTGCTGATCATTTATCACTGTGCGGTGCGTTATACGTGGATCGGTACGGCTTTGAATGGACCACGTGTGCGCGGCGCCAGACTACCCGGCACTGCGGGTTAGTCGTTTTCGTGGGTGTCGCTGAGGGGCGCCGGTTGTTCCGGGCTGGGTCACGGACGGCGCTCCGTCGAATTTTACCGATGCCACCAGGTGCCGACTCGACACCCCCACGAGGCCACCGTAAATCGGCCGGCCTCTTGTCCTCTACGGGCCGATGGTGAGCCGATCTGGTCTATAATCATGCCAGGTCGTCCCGTCACCATACTGCCGCGCATCTCTGGAGCACCCCATGCGCCACATCAGGCCTTCCCTGCGCTCTGTTTTCTTCGCCGCCATGACCATTCCCTGCCTCACCGGACTGGGCCAGGACTCCGCTCCCTCATCCCACATGGTTTTCGATGACCACTTTCCGGGCGACATCATCATCAACGAGGTACGTGTCCCCAAAACGGGTGCGGCCATGTACACCTATTACGAGGCTCTCGGCTGGCGTGGACGCGGTGCGGGATACGCGGGAATTCAGGTTCACCCCAGGGCGCACCTCTACCTCTTCTCGATTTGGGATCATAAAGATCACAGCGCACCGATTCGCGCGGTGTATCGCGGCGGCGGCACGGAAACCGTCGGCTTCGGCGGGGAGGGGACGGGCCTCAAGTCATGGAATTTTGAATTGGGCTGGGATACCGACGTCTGGTACACCCTGGTGGCGCGGAACTGGCCTGTTGGCCAACACACGTATTACGGCTTCTGGATTCGAAACGGCGACACGCGACAGTGGACGCACCTGGTCACAATGGACGTAGCGACTCCGCTGGCACGTTTCGCAGGGGGCACCGACGCGTTTATTGAAGACTGGTCCAATACGGGAAAACATGCTAGGACCTCTCATCTGCGAGCCGGCTGGAAACGGAAGCTGGACGGCACCTGGCACCCCTTTGGGCAAACCCGGTATTCCGTCAACGCTTGGGACCTTGAGCCCGGCAAACGTTCGTACCGTTATCGGCGCAATTTTGACGGCGGCATCGAGCGGGATGCGGGTGGCAACTATTACTTTATGACCGCGGGTGGCGTCCAGACTAAACCGACGACCACGAACCCGGCTCGGTTCAAGATTGCGCGCGAAACAACAACTCCGCAATACCCCGAACTTGCATGGACGTGCGCCAGCGCTGAACTTACTCCTGACAACCGACTCCACGTAATGTGGCAGGTCGACCCTACCACCACGCCACCATTTGCTTACCGGTTGCGGCTTCTCGGTAGCCCGCGGGGAAACCACGCGTTGGCCGACCTGGCGATCACCGAACCTCACGCGAGATCGGCGCACCTAAAGTTGCCCGATTGGGGCCGGAGACGCCGTATCTACCACGTCGAACTAACGGCTGTCGATCTCTTCGACAGGCCCACGCGGACGGTGGTGATCAAGATCCGATTGCCCGCGAATTGACGTTGTCGCAGATGGGCGACGAGCTTTGTTAGACGGCTACGGCGCCTAGTCCCAGGCGAATTCCGCATGCTCCACCTGCGGACTTTCGCCTTGAGGCCCCATCGTGACGTGGGCTTCCCAGCCACCCGACCCGCCCATGCGGAGTTCGATCCGCTGGCTGCGGTAATTATAGATCACGGAGTGCCAGCCCGCGCCACTGACGCGCCGCCAGGCCACGTCCCCGGCCGGACCACGTGCCGTGCGTTCCCGAAGTTCTCGGTTGATGAAGACCGCTGCTCGCCGCCGCACCTCAGCGGCGCTGAGCAGTACGATTTTCCCAGTCGCAACCTGAGTTACGCGAGGAGGCGTGGGAGTCGCGGTGTTCACGCCAGGATCCCCCGCAGGGGATGACGTGTGGTCACATCCAGTTGCCAGGAGAAGGGAAACAGTAAGAGTGCCTGCGAGGTGCACGGTTGGTGACCGGTCCATGGTGTTCCTATCGATGACACATTGACGGAGGAAAAGACAGCCTGTCGGTTTCGCTGTTGCCCATCAGCCAACAGCGATATGTGGCAGGTATTACCATACCCTTGATGGTGCACAACTGTTAGGCTCGTCTTAAGCAAACGCGTAGACACGCATTTGCTCGTGTTTTTACCTATGCGTCGAGGGTTCTGAACCATGTTTAGAGTGCGACACAAATTGCGGTTGGCGGCACTGTTGGTCTGCGCAAGCGCTGCGGCGAGCTGCGGATGCGGGGATTCCCCCGTCGCCATTTCACCCCCCCAGCTTGCCAATCCGCCAGCGCCGGCCACTGCCCCTCCCGCGGTGCCAAGCCCGTCCGCGACGGTGGTAACGCCACCCGGTGAGCCGACGGCCAACACCACCGAGGTGGCGCCACCCGCCCAGCTAACCCGCGATACGTTGTTTCCCGACGACCGCGTTCTGGACGTGAAAATCGAGGTTCTGCAAAAAGACTGGGACACGATCCGACATCAATCGCGCAATATTGCAGAGGCCCTTCAGGCCAAACGTCGCGAGGGGCACATTGACGCGCCTTATACGTACGTCGCGGCAAATGTCACGATCGATGGCGTCCGGTTTTCTAACGTAGGGCTACGCAAGAAGGGTTTTATTGGTTCCCAGAACACACACCGACCCTCGCTGAAAATCAAGTTGAACTATCAGGATTCGCCTGGGTCGATCGACGGCCTCACGAACTTAACTTTCAACAACAACCAGCAGGACACTGGCCATATCAGTCAGCACTTGGGATACACGCTGTTTCGCAAAGCGGGTATTCCCGCTCCCCGCTGCGCCCATGCCAGAGTGACCGTAAACGGGAAACTGCTGGGGGTCTATTCCCACGTCGAACCTGTCCGCGAAGCCTTCATCGCCCGCGCCTACGGTAATGCCGAGGGGACTCTCTACGAGGGCACTGTGGTGGACTTTCACCCCGGTTGGGCTGCCAGTTTCGAGAACAAGTTCGGGCCGGACGAGCCGGGACGCGAGAAGATCGCGGCACTCATCAACGTTCTCACCGGCGAGGGCGAAGTCACCGAAGAAGCCATCGGTGCTCACGTCGACCTCGATTCGTTCTACCGCTTTTGGGCCATGGAAGGCCTGCTTGGTTTTTGGGATGGTTATTCTGCCAACAACAACAACTATTTCATCTACCTCAATTCGGACACCGACAAATTCCATTTCCTGCCATGGGGTGCCGACTGCATGTTTGAGAAAGTGAACAAACTCGACCCCGATCCCCGGGCTCCGGTGTCGGTAAAAACCAAGGGCCTGGTTGCGCACAAACTCTACCAACTCGCTGAGGGAAGACGACGGTACGCCAAGACGCTCAGCATGTTGCTGGCAGAGTGTTGGCGGGAACAGGAGCTCCTCAACCAGATCGATCGAATTGAATCCCGGCTGCAGCCACACCTCACCCGTTCGCAGAAACGGTCGATCCGATCTCTCGAGCGTACCCGCGGATTCGTGCGTCAACGACGCCGCGACCTGCTCGCCGAGATGGCGGAGGGGATGCCGCTCTGGGCGAAACGTCCTGAACCTCCTTTCGTGATTGGGGGCAACCGGCCGGGACAAAAACGGGATGAATCCGTCTGGGGTGCCGCCCGGCGGGGCGAGCTCGAGACCGTACGAAAACACCTATCCTCGGGGGGCGATGTCAACGCCCGCAACGAACAGGGCGACACGCTCCTGGCAGCCGCGGCGTTAGTCGGAGAAGACACGTTGGTTGATTACCTCATCGGGGAGGGCGCTGACGCGAACGCCCTCAACAACAAGAGAGATTCGCCACTCCATCTGGCGGCGTTGTTGGGCCAGGTCGAAGTGGCAAAACTTCTGGTGGCAGCTGGAGCTGACCTCAACGCGCGAAACGGTGAAGGCAGGACTCCCCTGGACAACGCATTTGTCCCTTGGAATCCTGAGATCCAGGGCCTTGTCCAATTTATCAGTGGCATCCTGCAACTCCCCTTTGATTTCGAAGAGGTCAAGAATGGTCGAGCGCAGGTGACCAACTTTCTCCGTGAACGGAACGCGGCGCATGGCACAGGCTTGGCCATCGAAATGGCGAAACGTACCGCCCGCTGGGTAACGCGGGGCGACAACGCGGCGTTATCACAATATCTCGATGATGGAGGCGACGCGAATACCCGAGACGACAAACAGATGACGCTCCTGAATCTGGCGGCGTTGAGCGGCCAAACAGAAATCGCAAAAATGCTGATCGCCCGGGGTGCCGACGTGCACGCGACCAACGGCGACCAGACCACACCACTGCATAGCGCCGCGTTTACCGGAAGGCTTGACTTGACGAAGTTACTGCTGGCGCAGGGTGCGCGCCTCGACATGACGAATGATAAAGGGCAAACTCCACTAGACAATGCGGCCGCCTCGTGGAGTCAGGAACTCGAGGAATTCATGGGTTTCATTAACACGCTGCTGCAGATCGAACTTGATCTGGACGCCATCGAAAAAGGGCGACCCCAAGTCGCCGACCTGTTGCGGTCGCGCGGCGCACCGACCGGAAAGGAAGTGGCGGCGCTAAAGGCGCCGCTCCGCGCGGCCGTCTTGACGGGCAATTTGTCCGCACTCCGCGAGCAACTAGTAGCAGGCGCCGACGCCAACACGATGGGGGAACATGGACTCACCTTGCTCAGCCTGGCCGCCCTGGCGGGCCAGCATGACGCCGCCGCATTACTGATTGAACACGGCGCGGACCTCAATAAGTTGAATCGCGACAGTACCTCTTCACTGCACACAGCCGCCTTCCTGGGGCGTGGGAAGATTGTCCAGTTGTTGCTGGCCAAAGGCGCCGACTACCAACTGAAGAATGGTGTCGGGCAGACGCCGCGGGAGCTGGCCAGCCTCCCCTGGACACGCGAATTGGCCGGTATCCTGCCCTTCCTGCAGGACCTTTTCAAAGTACAGCTGGACGCGACACGAGTGGCGGCGGGCCGCCCACATGTGGTGGACGTCCTGACAAAACACCACGCCGCGAACGACAAGGGCTGCAAGTAGGGGGAGCCACTGCGGATCCCTGGCTTGTATTTTGTCAGATCTTCACGAACACCTCTTTTTCGGCGACAGTTGCGTCCGGCTCGAGGCCGGCGGCGCGCACCTGCTCCAACAACGTTTTGCCCTCGCCGCGTCTCACGAACACCGCGTCTCCCGGGCTGACGTGCCGATTCCAGTGTTTCTGGAACACCTCAACCCGTTTCTTGTGCTGGGCGAAGACTTTGGGCACCGCATGCCACATAGCCAGCTGACGCTGATAGCGCACAAAGTAACGGGCCACAATAGCCGGCAAAAAGTCCGACCAAAAAGTTTGTAGTTCTTCGTCCATGTAACGTGGGATGACGTAACGGGCACCTTCCAGGGGACTCAACAACTCGCGGACTGAGTCGTTGAAGACACGTGCCGCGTCCTCAGTTTTATCGGCTAGCATGACGCGCAGAAAATCACCGTGCCGTTCAGCCACGTCAATCCGGGCGTTGCCAAACACCGGAACAATCTTCAACTCGGCGAGTGAGAGGATGATTGCCCGCGCCATTTTTCCGACCACCTCCGCCATCGTTAACGGGTGTCTACCTTTCACGCTGTACGGCGGGAAGGCGCAAATCTTCTTGCGTTGTTTGCGAAACTGGAGTTCGGTGACTTCCGTTGGTGTGGCCTCGTACGGTTCGCCTACCGCCCACAATGTCCTCGCGCCGTCACGATTGCCAACCCGCTTCAACATCTCGCTGTTGATGACGTTTAAGAGAGAAGGATCTTTGCGAAACATCTCCATGCCGAGACTCGCTGAAGGATGGACATGCCCAACTCCTTTCTCAATCGCGCCATCTTCACAGACGCCGTACGTAGCGAGGTGTTTCAACACGAAACGCTCAAAATCACCAGCTCCCTTTTCTCCACTTGCCAGACAGACCACATCCCAATTGTCGGCCACCTTGTCCGGCCACTCCGCATCGATGCGAATCGATCTGCCACGCAACTGGTTAACGGTCATCGTGGTTGTCGCGGTCGTCAAGTCAATCAGCGTGTTGGTCCGACTGGCATCCCAACCTTCGCCGAGCAACCCACGCGTACCGACGAGACACCGGGTCACGCCAGTTTGAAAAAGTTCTGTGACCATTTGCACGTAGACACGGGTTCCCCATTGCGTCCCCTTGCCTTTGATCGAAAAGAAGTCACCTTGTAGCTCCGCCTCCAGTTCCACCTCGACATCCTCTTCCTGGAGCCACGCGCGGGCTGCGTCCAGGAAACGCTGGCAGAGGTCATCATCCACCAGCACCGTGGACCCCGTCACCAGGATCGGGTCGAGTTGGTCGGTCTTTGGATCCGAAAGAATGGTGCGAAAGGCGGCCACGGCCCCACCCGTCTCCTTGTCGAGTAGGTGTTCAATGTCGGCGGTCACCGCAGACGTCGTCTCATAGTCGGTAATCACTACCGCGCGAATCCGTTCGCCCAGCACGTCGAGTTCGCGGGAAAGAATGGGGAGCAGCGCTGCGCACTTACTGTTGGAATATGCCACCACGCGCGTCACCGGCGACGCGCAGGCCTGTGTTCGATCCATCGTTACCTGAACTCCAAACGTACGCAGCATTCCAGTCGCCTTCTCGGCCCTCACATGATCGCCGGGAGCACCACTACGGCGCAGGCCGTGACGGATGTATCGCTCGAGCACCGGTACGAGCAACTCCAACTTCGCCAGGGGCAATTCTTTTTTCGACCGCAACTCCTGGTCGCTCTTGCTTGTGAGCAGATTTTCCTGGGGAACATTTTCCGGTATGGGCACTTGCATGAATTGCAACAGGCGCCTCGCCTGGTAGCTGAAAACGTCAAAGCGCGACTCAAATTCCTCCCAGTTTTGACAGGTAATCGTCCCCATTCGCAGTTCGCGCAGTGTTTCTTGGATCCATTGCGGCAGCGGAGGCACGGGGGGAGCAGGCGACGCGTCCCCGTCGCCGAGGGCCATCTCTTCCACTGGGGGTAGTGGTTCACTCAGTTGCCACACCATTTCGTTCATCGCGTGCCAGACGCCTTCCAGCCACTCCATCTCCTCTCGCGTCGGATAGACGAAATAGACAAGGTCCTGATAAGGGGCCAGGAAACCATCTTTCACAACCGCAGGAACAGGAACCTGGTAATCAACCGGACCAAAGAAGTCGATATAGCGACGCACATCGGCCGTTTGCCGGCCCTCCACATCGGGCGGTGTTGCTGTCAAACCAACCAGTATCGGATTGTCGAGGTATTCGGCGACGTCGACCAACACCCGGCCCCAGTGGCTGAGCAGATGATGGCATTCGTCGAAGATCACCAGGCCCACATTTTTCGCCTTGAGCAACTCCAACGTCTCCCGGGACGAGCGGTGCAGCGTTTCCAGAGAATCACCTCTCTGGGCCTGGGCATCGCGTGCCTGCTTCCGATAGATGCCCAGCCGCTCGTGGTAGTAGGCCGGATTGTTGTCTTGCAAGTCGTCGATCCAAGTGTTCGCTTCGGTAAAATCGGCCACCTCCTTCTTTTTGATCAGATCTCCGATCCAGCGTTCCCGCGCGGCGTTGTCCGTCTGTAAGTTTCCTCGTTGTGGCAATGTGACCGATTGGTAAGTGAGCGAAGTCAACATCTGAGGACGTTTCGGGTCGGTGCTGACAAAGGGTTCCACCGCGCTGCCATCCCCCATACGAAAAAGGTCGGTGCGTGCCGCCCATTGCATCTGAATGGCCGACGTGGGGGACAACACGACCGCCGGTTGGCGGATGACCTCCGCCCACAGATAGAGGCCGACCACGGTTTTTCCCGATCCGGGTGGCGCTACGATATGCAGCCGCCGCTGTTCGTCTTGCAACTGTGTCCTGGCAATATTGACGATATCCGTTTGGGACGGCCGCAATGTCCCGTTAAACCGTATGGTTGGAATCGAACTCACCGCGGTAGCTCCCACGCCTTCTTACTACACCTGGGTATCGCGCCGGCCGGGCAGGGGGTACGGTTACAAAAAGTCCGGATCCCACGCCCTTGCCGCACGTCCTACAAGAGGGCGCCGATCGGCCGCCCGCGGTAGACGCGGTAGGGTCGATCTCCGGCGTCGCGAAATTCGCGATCAGGTCCTATACCAAGACAATGGAAGATGGTGGCCGCCAAGTCCTCGGGTGTATAGGCTTCCGTCACCGGAACTCCACCTTGCGAATCACTGCGCCCCACGACGCGCCCCGGCTGTATCCCGCCACCCGCAAACCAGCAGGGGAATATATCACCCCAATGGTGGCGCCCCGGTGTAAAAGGCTCGCCGGAGGCATTTTTGCCGTTGGGACTGATGGGAGAAATCTTCGGCGTTCGGCCCATTTCTCCACACATCACCACCAGAGTTTCGTCCAATAACCCCCGCTCTTGGAGGTCGGTTAGAAATCCGCTCAGACAATGATCGATCGAGGGCAGCAACTTGCTCTTCAGGTCGCGAAACGCGTTCTGGTGTGTATCCCAGCCGCGCAAATTGATCTGTACCATGCGAACGCCGGCTTCCACGAGTCTGCGGGCCACCAAGAATCCCTGCCCCCACTCTTCCCGCCCGTAGCGGTCGCGAGTGCGATCCGACTCCTGCGTCAGGTCAAATGGGTTGCCGCGCCCAGGTCTCGCTGCCAGTACGTAACGCATGGCCTGATGACGGTAGGCGTCCCAGGCCGCCACGGCACCACTTCGGTCCGCCCGTTCGAGGCCTTTCTGCAACGCATCGAGGCGTCCCAACAAAGCCCGCCTGTCCTCCAACTGCGGAATCGAGACCGTCCCTGTATTGCCCAGATTGGGCAAATGGAAATCCGGCTGCCGACAGCTACTATTGTCCCACCACGCCTTGGGACCTTTGCCCGGCGCGCGTTCCGGGTCGAGATTGGGATCGTCATGACTGAAACAATTCGGACAGGATCCTGCGGCGTCCTTGGCGTGACAGGGCGCGGCCAAATCAACTCCCAGGCGGCCGTAACGCGGTCCCAACAGTCCGGGATCGCGTCCTGGATACCGCATCAGATTGCCGCGTGGCAGTTCAACCATCGCCGGCAGCGGTACGTCCGTCGATGTCGGCGCCGCATAAGCAATCATCGAACCGATAGAAGGCCAGCTGATCCGGCCTTCTCGTGGATTGGAAATCGACGCGTTGGTATCACCAGGCGGCAACGCTGTCGTCCCGGTGTGCAATAAGTAATGACAACTGCTGTGTTCATTGCGGAACTCTCTGCCGGCCACATGATGCATAGTGCGGACGATCGAGAATCGATCCGCCAGAGAGGCTAACTTCGGCAGGTATTCGCAAAACTGGATCCCCGGAATCCGGGTCGCCGTGGTGCCATATTCTCCCCGAATGGTAGCGACACTTTCTGGCTTGGGATCAACCGTTTCGTGCTGTGACGGACCTCCCGACTGGAAAATAAAGACCACCGATTTGGCGGTTGCCTGGTTGGCGCTCCGTGCTATACCGCTCGCCGCCTCCAAGCGGAGCAGGTCTGACAGCCCCGTTCCCACCAGAGTTATGCCACCGACTTCCAGCAATTCTCGTCGACCAATACGTGGATGATCCTGCGGTCGACACCCGTACCGATGCATGGCGGCCTTCCTGCGTATCCAGTTTCCAAGAGAACCCAGCCGAACCTTCATCATACCACTGCCGCCCCCCCTCGAGCGACCCGAATCCTATGGGCGGACCTGGATTTCCACCCGTCGCACGATCGGATAACTGCACCCGTTGGCCGCGCGTAATGTCACACGATACTGCAGATACCGGTCCATTCCCCCCAGTTTGAAATGCCCGCTCTCCTGCGCCGGCGGTATCCTGTGCCATGGGGAGCGTTGCAGTTCCGCGCGTGTGGCCGCTGTACGGACATGCCAGTCCAGACTGCCTTGTGGCGGAATTGTCGCCGACCACCGTAGCCTCCCCGTGTGCGCGGCCGACCGCAATTCGAATACGTTGGATTGGTACCACTGACGGTACGAGCGGTCGGCGATATGCCCCACATCGGCGGCCCACATCAGATGGGGCCCATTGGTGGGCAGTTTTTGGACGCGGGGGTCCTGAAAACGGCGGCCATCGTTATAGAACACCCGGGACTCCGTGCGGTGGTTTCCGTGCCGCGTGTGCGCGTTGACCGCCAGGTCGAGTTGACCATCGCCGTTAAAATCACCAATCATTGAATCGTTGACGGAATCGCTATACAGCGTGGTTCTGCGGCGGGTGGCGAAACCGGAGTCGCTACCCCAATAGATGTGGCACGCCAGATCTTCTCGGGTCAGTTCGCCACTATGTTGTGGTGAGAAAATATCCAGGTGCCCATCTCCATCAAGATCGGCAATCGAGCGGCCCAGCGGAGAAAAACCAGGAAGCCACTGGGCGTTCCACGTCTGGTAGCCGTCCACGCCTCCCCAGAAAATAACATTGCCCATGTCTCGGTAGCCTGCCAAAGGGTCGTCGTAACTCCCTACCAGCAGATCAAGATGACCATCGGCGTTGAAATCTGCCGCGTCGACCCCAACCGGGCCCGGAATCTTAAGACGATGCTCGCGCTGCGGATCAAACCCGTCGGGGCTGTTCCAGAAGATCCGCACACAGTGAAACTTTCGAGTGGTCACCGCGATGTCGAGCCAACCGTCAGCGTTGAGGTCCGCGATCAGGTGTTCTTGCGAATAACCGTCAGAAGGAAAAGCGACGCGCTGTTCACGGTGAAACCCGTCCGCCGATCCGTAATACACAAACAACATGTCCGGTGCCCCTGGCTCCGCGGCAAAAGGTTCCAGCACGAGGTCGAGGTACCCATCTCGATTGAGATCCGCAACACCACTCGTGCCCAGGAAGTGCTCATGCAAGACAGTGCGTCGCCCTTGCAAATCAAACCCCTTCGCGGAACCCCAAAAGATATTGGCACCCAATGTGGGATCGGCATGCGCCGCGTCGCCCGCATGGCCGGAGTTAAGCGCGATCAAATCGACAAACCCATCCGCATTGAGATCCGCAGCACTGGCCTCATAGCCGCTGTGAAACGGAATCTTCCATACATCGTCAGCGCGAAAACCATCACGATGTCCCCAGTAGACCAGCAGGGGCACCCCCTCATCAGCGCGACCTCCAATACTATTGCAGAACACGGCTCGGGCCGGCTGTGTCTCTTCGCGAGGTGCCACCGCGACACTACTCGTCCCTGCGGTGGAAAACCCAGCGGCCACACGACGAAACCCGCGCCGCCCATCTCCCAGGTAAAAACAGGAAGTTCCCCTAAATGCCCCGTCGGACTGGTGGACGGCCACCGCCAAATCGAGCTGGTGGTCGCCGTTCAGATCGCCAATGGCCGTCGCGGACACGTAACGCAGGGGGAGGGCCGTGGCACGCTGCTGAGAGAATTCGCCCCGTTGCCCCCACAAGACGCGGATCCGATCGCTGGCGTGGCTATCCGCCCCCGCCTGTTCCCCACCCGCGGCCCGCGCGCCGGAAAATTGGGTCAACACCATGTCCGGACTACCATCCTGATCCAGATCACCGACAGAGATTTGCGACGCCCGCCCGGCCAATAGGGTACGAACATCCGCAGCAGACAGCCCGTCCCGAAATCCCACCTGGTAAAGTTCACGGCGTGACGTTCCGACGAGGAGGCCTGCCTGTCCACTGCCATCCCAATCCGCCGCGGTCAAACAAGTGACATCGTCGCCGGGTAACACGATGCGCAATGCCACTGGCGGTTTTGTTGGGCTGGTAGCAACTCCAGCCCTGAACAGCGTCACCTGGCCCCGCGCGCTCAAAACCGCCAGTTCCCGCGTCCCATTTGCATCGAAATCGGCCGCGGCCAGGTCCGTTCCGCCCTCAACCGCCAGGTCGAGTCTCTCAACGAGCGCATAGCCATCGGCACTGCCCCAGAAAATCCGTACGATGTTGCCTACTGGTTGGTCGACGCGCCAACGTTCCGCCCCCAAAACCGCGATGTCCGGAAATTCGTCAGCGTTCAAATCCGCGATGGCCACGTCGACCGCGCCGTGCATCGGCAATGCGCCATTGATCCGTCGCGCATCCCACCCATCGGCGCCGCCCCAAGCGATCGAAAGATGGCGCCGCTGGTGGTGGACGCCAATCTGATTGGGGCAAAAAACCGCGTCCGTGTACCCATCCCCGTTCAAATCCCCCAGGGCCACTTGTCGCGATCCTTCGACGGCAAGAGGTTGCTCGGTGGACTTGGCGGCATCGTCGAGCCAACCAACCGTCGCCGGCACCATCTGATACGTGTCGTGCGTGCAATTGAAAATCAGGTCGAGATGGCCGTCGGCATTAAGGTCAAACTGATTGATCGTGCGGATCGCGCCATCGCGACTGATATAGATGTTTTGTCCACTCGCATCGAGCGTTCCTTTCGAGAACTCTTCAAAGCGGTTGTCGACCCATGTCTGCTGCCCTCGCGATTCTCGAATCGCTGGCAAGGCAGGTAGCAGGACAACCGACAATGCTAACGCGACTCCCCAGGGTTTGGGCGTACACCCAAGACACTTCACTTTGCCGACTACATTCATCCGCGTCTCCCTTGCATGGGCGGCGAAAACGCACTTGCAGTACCGTGCGGACCGACTCCAACGCACTTTCAGTGAGTCAGCGCGTAGGTCACGACGTTGATCCCGAGAGGGTACGACTGTTTTTCCGAGAACTCCCGAAAATAGGCCTCATTTTCGCCCTCGCGTTCCCAGCCATCGCCAATATCGTTGTTGTGGCAGAGGAGCGCCACGACTCGACCCCGATCGTCATGATAAGCCCAAAAATGCGGAGCGTGGTCGCCTTCCGCAGCGCCGTGGGCATGTTCGAAGGTATAGCCATCACTCCAAGTTTTTATGTCAACGACCTGGGGAAGCTCATCCAGGTCGTAGACTTGATGAAAGATCGGATGGGTTACCTCCAGCTCGGTGGGCTCGCGATCCGGAAATACCTGCCGCATTTCTGCCAACAAGTTCGCCCAGGCTCGGGCTGACCAAAAATCGTCGACCATCATGAAGCCCCCATTGAGGAGGTACCTCCGCAGAGCCTGCCGTTCTATTTCGCTCAAACGCATCGTCTGCACACCCGCCAGATAGACAAAGGGATAACGAAACAGCTCCGGGTCGGAAAACCGTAACACCTTCCCGTTGGGATTGACTTTAAGTGACGTCATCTGCTGCAGCCGATAGGAAAAATTCCAGTCACCGTCGGGGAAGTCATTGTCCCACCGATCCCACCAGCCAAAGGGACCATACGAGTCGTATTGGATCCGCACAAACGTAAAGGTGTCTTGTTCAAATCCGACGGCATTCTTCCACTGGGGAAAGGCGTCCCGATTGGGCAGGGGACGTGGACGGAAACCCGCTCCTCCGCCTCCGAAACGCCGGTTGTTGAAGGGGCTGTTGGCACCTACTTGTGCCACCACCGCGGGCACCGTTGATTCGGTGAGGGAGACGCGCTGTGTCGCGAGTAGCGGAACCAGGCAACAACTGGCGATCAGAAGAACACGACCTGACGCGTCAAGGCTGTGAGACAACACGGCGGTTCACCACGGGGGGGGAAGGGGCCTGTTCAACGGCGGACCGATCATACTCCATGCGGCGCCGTTACGCCTAGCCGGCGCTGTGAATCGTGCGAACGGGGCGGTGTGCGGGCGCCGACCGTGTCGGGTTACTGTTGCTTCTTCGCGGAAAGTTGAAAAACATCCCCTTTTGCGGACTCCCATTGCTCCCGCTGGGTAGGAGTCAAGAGTTTGACCGCGGCGGCCCGCGCCTCGCGCAGCATGCGACGGATCTTCTGCTGAGTTTCCTTTCTGTTCTCGGGCTTCAGCTGCGCCGGCAACAGTTCCGTCTCATCTCGTGACTTAAAGGCCAGGTCACGGATCGCGACACGCGTCTCTGGCGACAGTTCGAGGACCGGCCGGAGTTCCTGACGAAGTAGCATCCAGGCCCTCGATGTCCACTGGATTTCGATCTCGAATAAGCGTTGCTGTTGTTCTTTGTTCAGGGGCATCGCCAAGACGTTGCGCAAGGATGTGGTCGTCTCGGATCGTTTCTCACGTCGAGCGGACGCACTCGAACTTTTCGTGGCCGGCTGGCGTTGTCGCCGTGCCTTGGTGCCCCCATTTTTCAGAGCCGGCTCCTGGCGTTCGGCCAATTTGAGCTGTTTGTGCACCGCAGGCGAATCCGCCAAAACAACGATGCCACGATTGCGACTTGGCATCTGCTGCGCACCGGCAGCGGACACCTGGGTGATCGCCAACAAGAACAAGACCCAAAACGCGACAGCAGACGGAACATCTCAGGTCTCCCAGACTTTCGGGCAACTTGAGGAAGGGGCAGGACGATTCAGCCAGCCTAATTGGACGGCGTGTGTGTCGCCACGCAGCGTGTCACTCTTCAACTGGCACCGATACCAACGGGGCCCGCACTAATCACCGAACGTTAATGGGTATGTTGACGACCTCGACCTTCCATTGGGTAAATTGGGGCGCTGTTGTGAGAATACCGATCGTATCGAATGTATATCGGTTCCCGCGACCGTAGACGCTGTCAGGCGCCACGTTCCACGTCCAGACCGACCCCGGAGTGATCGGGCGTACCGGCCGAGTATCCACCAGCGATTTGAGCGCATCAGCCTGCGCATTGGCTTGCCGAACCGTATCTGTTGACTGCCAGTGACGAAAAGCTCCCCGGGATGCGAGCAAACGCTTCATCATGGGGTTCGGAGCGCTGGAGTGCTGGTGCGCGCGGAATACCGCGTGTAACTGCGCCTCCCCGCGACTGGCTGTTCGCAACAGATAAGCGGTTGGCGACTTTCCGAATACAAAGGCCATCCGATTGGTGTTGTATCCAAGCGGCGCGGCGTCTTTGTAGAGTGCGTAATCACTCCACATGAAGCCGAGCGAGTTCGGCGTGGTGGGGTTTTGCGGACGAAAATCCTTCATTCGTCGAGTTAACAGTTGCCGGGTCCTGGCGTCCAGCGGAGACACCCACTGTGGATGCGCTTGTTGAAATTGTCGGCGTCTGATTTCGCCCAGCAGTTGATAACGTTCCTTTCCCTCGGCGTTCAAAAGATCATGAGCATCGTAACCAGGCTCCATGCCACCATGATTGCATTGTAAGTAGTCGTTGCCGACTCCCAGGTAAATTACTACCGGCAGAAAATCAAACATCCGCCAAATCCGTAGCGGATTGGTGGACGGCCCGTATTTCGTCCGCAGTTCATGAAGGAAGCCATAATTGGCGGTCAAGAGAAAGTCCTCATGATTTCCGCGCGCCATCAATACCTGCCCCGGATTTTCTACCGCCAAACGAAACAGCGTATAGAGAACTTCTACGCCATACGCGCCCCGATCGGTGTAATCTCCGAGAAACACAAGGAAACAGCGGCGGCTTTTGAGGCGAAAACCATCCATCCGGCCGTTCGTATTGAGCCACTGGAGCATCCCCACGAAGGACCGCACATCACCGTGAAAATCGCCGTGAAAGATAAACTCCGCTCCAGCCGCGACCACAAGTTTTTGCGCAAAGGGTTGAAAAGGTATTGGTGGGCGCGTGAAGTAGCTGCGTTGCGTGTCAAAAAACTCCTTTGGCTGGGGTGCCGCTCCGACCCAGCGGTCGGTTTTCGCCAGGGCGCCGCGGCGGTAGTTCACGAGTACCTGGTCCAGCAGTTTATGGAGCGGCTGCAGATCAGGCAGAGGCAATTCCGCTGGGCGCGGGAAACGTCCACTGAGCACCCGGTTTGCCGGCGCACGTTGACACCGCGACACCCATTCGCGGAAACTGATATCCTCGGCACTCGTGAATCGGCACCACGGAACGCACAGGGTCAATGGAACGATCAGGGTACCTATTACGCGCGGGAAACTTACGCGTGGGAAACGAACGCGCCGGCCGCTTCTCATCCGTTGGGCCATCATCACTCCACCTTCCTCCCAGTTTCTGCTATTGACTCCCGGGTGGAGGCCGCCTGGCCTCCGGCGGTACCCGTACAACCGACGCCGAGTTGGCTGCCCCTAGCGCCCCTTTTTATCACGGGTTACTGATATTCTGAACATCGATACAGCAACGCCAGCGGAGATTTTCGCAACCGCTTGGCTGGGAGTCTACGGCAGCGAAACTTTTGCCATCCGCGCACCAAGACCTGTACGCAACCCCCGGTAAATGAATCTATAACTAGAATAGTACCCGTACCACGTGAACAGGTTTCCATGCAGACAACAACACGCGTATTCACCGCCGGCCCCGCGCCACATGATAGCAGTCCAGGTACCCAGTGGGCCCTTGGCATCTGGGCTTGCATTCTTCCGTTCGCCGGCCTGTCAACCGCCGCTGCCCAACAATCACCGAGTCTGGATCCTGGCGACCGTCTGGCATCACCCACGTGGCAGCGACTTCCCGATCTGCCTGATGCGTTGGGTGTGGCAGGCCCCTTTGTGGGGGTCCACCGGGGGGCCTTGCTGGTCGCAGGTGGCGCTAATTTCCCCCGTCCGATTTGGGAATCTTCCAAGGTCTGGCGGCGCAAGATTCACGTCCTCGTTGCGAAAGGCGCCGACTTTGTGTGGCAAGACGGAGGGAGGCTTTCCCACCCCATCGCGTATGGCGCCGCGGTCTCAACCCACAGGGGCGTTATCTGTCTGGGAGGTAATCACGCCGACCAGACATTCGACCGTGTATTTGCGCTACACTGGGATGCGCACGAAAAACGCGTGTTGGAAATCGACTACCCCCCGCTTCCCAGCCCCTGTGCGTATGGCCAGGCGGCGATGATTGGCGACATGCTGTACCTGGCGGGTGGCCAACGCGGGGCGACCCTCGACTCGGCGATGGCCAATCTTTGGGCACTCGATTTATCGGGTACGGCGTCTCCTGAGACGCTCCGGTGGCAGAGCCTCGAACCATGCCCTGGTGGGCCGCGGTCATTCAACCTCACCGTGCCCCAAACAAATGCCGCCGATGACTGTCTCTATCTGATCAGCGGGCGGCGGCAGGGCCTCACTGGAGTCCGATTTCTGCGCGACGTGTGGGAATACAATGTAACACGGCGCAGCTGGCGACGCCGCGCTGACGCGCCACGTTGCGTGATGGCTGGAACGGCGATTGCCATCGGATCGAGAAGTGTTCTTGTTTTGGGTGGCGCTGACGGCACCCTGTTCGACCAGGCGGACATCCTCAAAGATCGACACCCGGGCTTTCCCCAGCGGTCCTACTGGTTCGACACCACGTCAAACCGTTGGACCGCGGGCGCCGCCATACCTCAGAACCACGTCACCACAATACCGGTGCGCTTCAATGGTAAACTGGTGATCGCCAGCGGCGAAATCCGCCCACGGGTGCGGTCTTCATGGATCTGGCACATTCAGCTTCCAGTCCGTGCGCAGGCCGACGACCGCCCTTAATGGAGTAATGTTGGCAGCACGAGTGGAGCTCCCGCTGCCAACGTTTACAGAAAATGAGACGTGCTCGTTGGATCTGAAACGCGGCTGCCCGGGAACCTGCTTCCTAGCCGCGATCCCCCGCACTCGCGCGTTTCCGGAAGAATTCGGCGAGCGTCACCGCCATGGCAAGTCTTTGATGCGCCCGCGTCGGGCCCCATCGCGAAGCCGGTAGTAGCCCATGCACGCGGAGCACCTCATCCAATGAACCCGATCCCGCGGGTGTTTTACCGCAGATCGACTTGAGGACCAGTGTCCGCGGCTGATCGCCACAGGCGTGCTGCAATAACTGCGCGGTGCGGGCATGGTACACGACCAACACATCGTCGGGCTTGAGGAACTGGCGCCAGTCGCGTCGGAATTCGTGTGTTGAGGAGCACATGGTGACGGCCACGTCTGCCAACCGCATGTGGTCCCGCACGGTTCTGGAAAGTCTCGCCGCTGACTCCAGGTGGCACTCAAAGCGGTCTCCCGTCGCCAAGCGTTGGGCAACCCAGTTCACGGGCCTTGGCGTGCTAAGAACGCCAGCTCCCAACTTGGGCGTGGTTTCGCCGTAGGCGACCACGAGTTGTGAGGCGGGCCACAACAGTGCGCGGGGGTACACGTCGTTGGGACCGCCTGTGCGGAACTTTTGCCGTGTTCCCTGTACCTCCCCGCGCCGTGTCATCTGCCCAGTGACCATTACCTCGAAAGCATCCAATAATTGAGCGAGCCCTTGGGTTTCCGGTTCTAACAAAGACAACGCTTGCACGGTTGCCTCCACCGTGGAGAGGCTCTGCGAATTCGGTTCCCGTCGGATCCGATATCTGCCGGGTCGCGAAGGCGTCAATTCCAGTCGTGGAAGTACTCGCACCTGACGACAGTCACGGACGATCGTCTTCGCCTGGTGCCACGTTCCGTCGACCACAACTAACTGACTGGGCCGCGCAGTGCGCGGGATTTCCGCGGCTGGGATTGATCGATCACTCGGGTACAACAACACCGCATCGGGCTGAATGGGAAGGGACGCCGTCGCGAAGTCGCGATTGTGTCCCACCATGACTTCGCACCGGCGGAGCCCAGATCGCACAATTCTCGCCGTGTTGAAGGGGTGGAATCGTTCGGCAACATGTTGCAGTATCAGCACGCGCGTGCTATTTCCGATCCGCGGTATTGAATCGCAAAAGCAGAGTTCCCGCGGACGAAAACAGACGTAACAGCGTTGCCGTGGCTTCCCTTTCAACGGCCGACTCCGGCTACGACCGGCGGCATCCTGTCGGCGGACGCGTCCGGATCGAAAAGTTCTGGGTGCCCAGCGTGCCAGTTGGCGCCAGGGTCTAACCGCATGATACGGTGCCTAGCTGGTATGCTGTCAACTCCGCATCCCTGCGTAGTCCCAGCGTACGGTATCCCGCACCGCGTGGAACCAAGCTCTCGCCCGCGACTGGTTGTCCTTGCCGGATCGCACTTCCGCTGGCGAAGTAGATCATCGTGCCTTTCTCGAAGCGTTACGGCGAACCTGCCTGACGGAGTGGTGCTGGCGCGACCGGGAAGACTACAGGTGATCCTGCACAAACCGCCAGGCGGAGGCATCATCAAATTCATGCCCTCCCTCGAAAATGACATGTTCGAACCTCTCCGCCACTCCCAGTTTCTGGTAAAAGGAAGCGGCCCTGGGTGCGATTTGTTTACCCATCTCACGGTGAGAGGCGTTATCACGCGCGCCTGCCTGTACCTGATGTGCCCGGGGACAGATCAGTGCCACCAGGTCGGCATCGCGGAACAAGGTAAAGCGGTTCTGAAACCGAAAATCCCCTGGAACCGAAAGTTCCTCTTGGGCGTAACGTCCCTCCTGCACACCAAAATAGCAACTCGACACCGATACTTTAATGCGACGATCCAGGGCCGGCGCGACCTGTGCGTAATACCCACCGTAGGACAGCCCAACCATCCCAATCCGGGCCGCATTCACTTCGGGACGTTTGACAAGAACGTCTAGAGCATAGGTGATCTTTGCCACCTCCACCGCAGTAATGCTCGTCCCCACCAAACGCAATCTCGCATCCATGCGGTTGCGGACGTCACGCGGATATCCTTCCGCTCGAAAAAGATGCTGTGGCGCGTAGACGCAATATCCACGTTTCACGGCGCCGCGCACCATGTCATGGTAGTTGGCACCACCATTGAATAAGGCAACCTCCGGGGATCCGCCGCCGCCATGCATGGAGATAACCAGCGGCGCAGTCTTCTGTAGTGATTGTGGTACGATATAGATGCCTTCGGAATGAACGCCCGGCAGGATGGGAATCATCGCCCTGTAATAAGTGCCCACGGTATCCGTACCGATCTGAGTGAAGGTCGGCGTCTGCCGTGGCCGCGCGCCAGGTGGGGGGTAACCGATACTTTCCGAAAATCTCTGCCGCAATCCTTCGACGGAACGTTCAAACGACTTGGTCGATGAATAGTCGGGCTGGAACACGTCGGCCAGCAGTGTCCGATCGGCCGCCAACGCTTTGATGTACTCGTCTAGCTCCCGGGCCTGCTCGGTGCGCAGTGGATTGCTGGCGGACACCGATTGATTGAAGTACGTCGCATCTTGCGCTCGAACCGTTCCCATGAAGAAGCCGACCAAACACCCCCATACACAACCGCTAACTACGCGATAACCGCTCTTCATTCGAATCCCCTTCGCTCGTACGCTTTCGTAAATATCCGGCGATAGCCCTCGGCCCCTAAGATGCCAACCCCCGCGGCCAGCGCCAAGCGGTGCGGGCGCAACACGGTTGGTGGCTCCGTCCCGCCGCCAGTCTTACGCGGGCCCGCGGCACATAGCGACCAACCCTCGGGCGACGCCGCACGCTGCTGCCGCATCGATCGTGCAGGCCGATCAACGACGCGTTGGCGGCAGCGGGTAAATCGAGCCACCAACAAACCGGCGCCTCGCCGTTGGCGTTGATCGCCAGCCACCCGGTCAGGCGATCACATCGTGAACGACATGACCATGCACGTCAGTCAGACGCCGCTGCAGCCCATTGTGGTAGTACGTCAAACGCTCGTGATCAATTCCCAGCAGGTGCAGCACCGTCGCATGAACATCGTGTATTGAGAGCGGCTGTTGTTCCGCCTTGTAACCGAACGCATCGGTGGCCCCATAGGACATGCCGCCCCGTACGCCGCCACCGGCAAACCAGACGGTGAAACCTTCCGGGTTATGGTCGCGCCCGTCGTTTCCCAACTGGAACATCGGCATACGGCCGAACTCCGTACAACACACCACCAACGTCTTGTCTAACAGGCCCCTTTGTTTCAGGTCCCGCAAGAGCCCAGCCACAGGCTGATCGAGAATCTCGGCGTGCCCGGGAACCAGGGCGGGCATGCTGTTATGGGTGTCCCAGTTGAGGCGTCCGCCCGAAGCATAGGCACCGTTGAAGAGTTGCACAAACCGCGTGCCACGCTCGACAAGACGCCGTGCCAGGATGCAGTTCGCAGCAAAATCCGCCTTCACACGATTTTTCGAGTCGGCTCCGTACAGTTTCTGGATGTGTGCCGGTTCGGCATTGACACCCATCACTTCCGGCACCGACAACTGCATCCGGGCTGCCAGTTCGTAACTCGATATTCTTGCCGACAGGTCACTGTCACCCCGGAACGCCTGCCGGTGGCGTTCGTTCAGCCGATTCAGCGCCCGCAATACCGAACTGTTCGCCTCCGGCGAAGTCCCTCGTGGTGGCTGCAGATGCTCAACCGGTCGCGTCGTACTGAAGGCCGAGCCTTGGAATGCCGCGGGCAAAAAGCCGTTTGTCCAATTGTTGGGCCCTGACTGTGGGGTGCCGCGCGGGTCTTCGATTGCCACAAAGGCCGGCAAATCTTGATTTTCCGTCCCCAATGCATAGGAAACCCAGGCGCCGATGCCTGGGTAACCTTCGCGATTAAAACCCGTCGACATCAGATTCTCACCCGGACCGTGCGTGCTCGATTTCGTGTGAACGGAGTGAAGAAAACAAATATCGTCGACGCAACCGCCCAGATGGGGAACGATGTCGGAAACCATCTTGCCACACTCACCGCGTGGTCGAAACGTCCACAACGGCCGCTGCAACGTACCGTTTTCACCCTGGAATGAAATCAGCCGCTCGTTTCCTGGCAGAGGTTTCCCATGGAATCGAACCAGGTCCGGTTTGTACTCCCAGAAATCAATGTGACTCACCGCGCCCGCGCAAAAAACCACGATCACATTCTCCGCGACACCACGGGCATGCGCGCGACGTGGTGCGAACGGGTCAGCGGGATCAAATACGACGCTGCCGTCGCCGCCGGCCGCCTGTGGCCGCAGTAACTGCGCCAGCGCAATGGCGCCAAGCCCACTTCCGGTGTGAGCCAGAAAGTTGCGGCGGCAAAGCAAATGGTCTCGGATTGACATACCTTCCCGTCGCTATTGAACAAACACGAATTCATTGAGGTTCAAAAGGATCCGGCAGACCTGCACGAGCCCCTGCTGTTCCGCGACCTCGAGTAGCACGCTCATCTCCTCACGGTGGAGTGGGCGGCATAAGGCCCGTCGCGCAGCTACGGTGACTTGCTCTCGCAAACCAGCTGCTTGCCGCCTCGCGATGTCGCCGAGAGACTCCGCCTGCCTCGCTACAAAAACGCTGTTCAGCAGGCTCAACGCCTGTCCCGCGCTCGTACTGACCGTCCGCTTGGGAGCCATCTGGCTCGCGTCCGGGCAATCGAATACGCCGAAGACACCCACATACTCCAGCCGCAACTTCTCACCATAGATCATCCGCCTCCATCCCTCCGGTCCGAAGGTGCCCCGTGGTTGTTTCTTTTCGAAGACGCTGGTTGCCTGCTCAAAAAATGAGAAACTCGGCCCACCCATGCGCCGATTTAACCGCCCACTGACGAGGAGCAGTGAGTCCCGAATCGCCTCCGCCGATAACCGGCGAGGAGGAAATCGCCACAGGAGACGGCAACCGGCATCAATCTGCGCCGCCTCGCGCCGCGAAAAACTCGCCTGCCGAAATGTTGCCGAAGACAACAAACGGCGCTGTAGTCGTTTGATCGACCATTGCTCCTCCATAAAACGGATCGCGAGCCAATCCAGCAAGACCGGGTGTGACGGTCGCCCTCCATTGATGCCAAAGTCCGACGGAGTGTCCACGATTCCCGCCCCGAAGATGTATTGCCACACCCGATTCACCATTACCCTGGCGGTCAACGGATTGGCCGGCGACGCGATCACACGGGCGAGATGTAGCCTACGCTCCGCCTCCGGTGTAGCGAAGTCCAATTCCCCACCGGCAAATAATGCCGGCGCCGCTGGCGCCACTGGCGGGCCCTTAACCAGCGGGTCGCCCCGAACCATAAGATGGGTTTGCTGGGGTGGCGCAAATCTACCCGCGAAGATTTGCGGACCGTCCCGCAACCGGTTGTATTCGGCCTCAATACGCCGCGTCTCTGCGTTGGTGGCCACCAGGCGAGCCGTAGCCTGTCGAGCCACACCGGTCAGCTGCACACGGTTTGCGGGCCGCATGTCTTGGGGGTGCAGCATCCGTCCCCGCGAATCCACCACTTCGCGCCATTGGTCGCCTACCGCGACATCGATGCGGTAATCGACCGGGACATGGGCGCCGCGGGGTTTGATGACAATCCGGTCGACCAGGTAGGGTCGGTCAAAATAGATCGTGATCCACACGTTCTCTTTATCAACCGAACGAAAGAAGAGGAACAATTGTCGTGTACCGTCCAACAACAAGTCCGCCGTCTTCCCTTGATTCGCTTTGGCGGTGGGGGATGAGACGGCTCGCGCCCCCAGATCGCGGTGTGCCACATTCGTTGATTCACCAGCCGGTCCTGGCGTGGTCCAGACCTCGACATCATCAAGTTCGACAATTCCTTGGTCATTGGCAGCGTGGATCCGAAGTTGCACGGCAGCGGTGACAACGGGTGCAAATGTTTCCTCATAGGCATGAAAATCAACCGGCGGTTTCAATCCGTAACGTTCACGTAGTGTCGCCAGTTGTTGCCGCAGCGTGGCGAGCTGCGGCTTTAGCAGTTTGGCGGACTTCGCCATGCGTTCGTTCTCAGCGCCCTGCTGACGACGACTGCCATAAGACGTTCCCGCGAACACCGCCTGCATCGCATAGTAGTCGGCTTGCGCAAATGGGTCGTATTTGTGGTCATGGCAGCGTGCGCACCCTAAGGTAATCCCGAGAAAGACGGCGCTCGTCGACTTGATGATTTCGTCCAGGCCATCCTGGTACTGCATCGCCGTAAGCCGCGGATCTGGACTGCGGTTCGTATCGTGTGGACCGGCTACGAGAAAACCCGTCGCCGCGTCCATCCCGAACTGGTCACCCGCAATTTGTTCCAGGATCATGCGGTCGTAAGCCCGATCCTCGTTCAAAGCATTAATCAGGTAGTCTCGATAAGGGTAGATTTTCCCATTGGGCCCGTTCACTTCATAGCCAGTCGTTTCCGCATAACGCACACAATCCAGCCAATGCTGTGCCCACCGTTCGCCATAACGCGGACTCGCCAGGACTCCATCGATCATCCGCGCGTAGGCGTCCGGCCTCCGGTCATCTACAAAAGCGGCGACCTGCCCCGGCTCGGGTGGCAGCCCCAGGGTGACAAGGTAGACGCGCCGGATTAACTGCCGGCGAGACGCTTCAACGGAACGCATGAGCCCACTCGCCGCCAGCGACCGGTCGATAAACGCATCCACCGGATTCAACTGCCCTTGAAACGGTATGACCGCGGGTACCGCCGGTTGCGCAATGCGATTGAATGCCCAATGATCGGTCCGTGGATTGCTGGGCTGCGCACGTTGGGGCAGCTCAGCACCCGAGGCGATCCAGGTTCGCAAACGGGCCCTCTCCGACGCGTCCAAGCCCGACCCTCGCGGCGGCATCTTCTGATCCGGATCCTGCGACACAATGCGCTGCCAGAGATAACTTGCCTCTGGATTTCCCGGAATCACCGCGGGTTGGCCGGATTCGCCACCTCGCAGGAGCACATCCAACAAGTCGACGCGATAGCCACTCTCTTGTTTGCTCGGGCCATGACAAAGGATGCACGATTTGACCAGCGCGGCCTGAACGTCTCGGTAGAAGTCGCCTTCGTCCGCCGAAACTGGCGTTAAGCCCCACGCCACCCATAATCCTAGCAGCGGGACGCGGGCAATTACGCGTCCAATGGCCTGCGTGTGCGGCGTAAGATCGTTCCAACTCATGGCAAACCATTACGGATTTCGATGTGGTGTCGCCGTTGTCAGGTGGACAGCCAGGCGGGTTGTGCCCCGGCGACCCTAGTGGTCAGCAGGCCGGGACCGCCTGGAGCACCATCCAACGCGGTGGGACGCGCCTCAACAATTCTTGTTGAACAGTCAAAATGGCTTCAAAACAACGCCTCGATGACTTCCGACTCCTGGAGCAAATTGTACACTCGCCCGTCCTTGTCTTGAGCTGTGAGATCCTCGATACCCATCGCGTGATAAACCGTGCGGGTGATGTCCGCGGGCGTTACCGGCAAATCCGCTGGATAACCGCCAAGTCGGTCGGTCGCTCCGTACGTACGGCCACCCCGAATCCCCCCCCCCGCCAACAGGTCGGTCAAACAATGGGTCCAGTGATCCCGTCCTTGACCAGAAACACCCCCACTACGCGGGTCGCCAATCCGGGGCTTGCGTCCCATTTCACTGGTCACCATTACCAGGGTCTGTTCCAAGAGACCACGGTCGTGCAGGTCGCCGAGCAGCGCCGAAAGCCCGCGATCCAACTCGGGCAGCAGATTCTGTTTCAAACAGTCGAAGTTATTGCCGTGTGTATCCCATCCACCAGCGCTCTTGCATTTATTGCGCAGGTTCTCATCCTCGTACCAGAAGACCGTCACAAAAGGAACGCCCTCCTCAACCAGTCGCCGCGCCGCCAGGAGACTGGTGCCGTTCACCGTCGCTCCGTACCGTTCTCGGAGCGCTAACGGTTCGCGAGACACATCAAAGGCCCGCGTTGTCGACGCCGCCATCAATAAGCCTGCGGCCCGTTCCCGCTGTGTCGACCAACGCGACACGGGCGGCGCATTGTCAAATCCTCGGCGCGTGCGGTCGAGCACCCCTAGCAACAGCTCTCGACTTGCCAGGCGATCGGGAGTCACGTCACCAGCCAACGTCAATGAGGGCAGCGTAAATTCAAGCGGCGAGGAATGGCTTCCCTGCACGTAGAGCGGATTATGTTCAACCCCCAAACGGCCGGCAAACTGCCCGGGACGTGTGTAGGGCGCTTTGCTGGGTTGATGGGGTAAGGTGATCGCGTTGGGGAGTACCGGGTGCGGACTCCGTTTGGAGCCCACCACACTGCCCATAAACGGCCAGTCACTCGGAACTGGGGTCCGGTTGTTGCCCAGGGTTACAAACGACTGATCGGGTCGGTGACCGGTCAAATTGTGGTAATATCCGGCGTGATGATCATTGGTGTTGACTTGCCCGTCCACCGAATTCACCACAGCCAAATGCTGCGCCTGTTGCGCCAGGAGTGGCAGATGTTCGCAGAACGTGACGCCTGGCGCCGAAGTCTGAATCGGCTGAAAAGGACCGCGATATTCGGCGGGTGCTTTGGGTTTCAGGTCCCAGGTATCGATATGGGAGGCACCGCCGCACAAAAATAGTAGGATCGTAGATTCGGCTCGTGGTCGCGCAGCCGCCTGTGATGCCCCCGCAGGCCCCCCGTGACCGGCCGCAAAAGCCATCCCGGAGAGACCTACGGTACTGATCTGCAGGAATTCCCGGCGGGTGGCGAAATGACGGGTCATAGTTGGTTACGCTGCCTTCCTATCAGTGGTTTGGCGGACGCCCGCGACAACGATCGCCATTTTACCAAGCGACTACGCTGGTAGGTAGACGAACTCTCGCTGACGTTCCCCGGGATAGCGCTTTGGACAAGGCGGCGGCTTTACGATAGATTCCGGTGGTTCCCACACCAGAGAGAAGACGATGCAAAAGCCCTACTGCAACCCTCACGACCACTTTCCGATCGGCCGCCGGGAAGTGCTCAAACTGGGAAGCCTGACGCTGGTCGGAACCAGTTTGTCGGACGTCTTGCGTTTGCAAGCCGAGGCCATCGAGTCGGACGGCGACTTTGCCGCAAGCGCCAAATCGGTCGTGTTTGTCTACCAATCGGGTGGGCCATCCCAACACGAAACGTTCGACCCCAAGCCGGATGCCCCTGATACGATTCGGGGTGAATACGCGATTTGCCAGACGCAGCTTCCAGGTATCCACTTTTGTGAACACCTTCCCAAACTCGCCGCACGAGCCGATCGTTTCTCCCTCGTCCGCACCATGCGGCAGCACTACAACAGTTGCCACGGTGGCTGTAATTACCTTCTCCACACAGGCACCACCGAACTTCCACGTGGTGAGACGAACGCATCCATCACACGTAATCAGATTGGCCGCCACGCCTGGCCGTCGATTGGCTCCATGATCGCGTACGCGAAAGGTGCCCGAGGCGACAGTGGTCTGCCACCAGTCATCGAAATACCTCGTCTCAACCGAATGAATTACCCAGGTCGCGAGGGAGGTTTGCTAGGGTCTCGTTACGATCGTGTGGGGATCGATTTGGCTGCGCCCTGCCATGCGCCCGATGCAGGCGGGTCTTGCCCAAACTGTTACAGCCACGACGATCCCAATCTGGACCCCGATCGACGCCCCGGACCTGGTCCCAAGGCCTGGTGGGACAACAGCAGTTGCCGTACGCCTGATTTTCACCTTCCCAACCCCGGCGATGTCGCGATCGCGTCCGATGTATTGCGAAAACGAAACGGGTTACGTGAAACACTGGAATCGCTCGGCAGACAGATCGACGCGGCGGACCGGTCGGGACGCTTGGCCAAATGGGATTTGTATCGCCAGCAAGCGTTAGAGTTTATCCTGGCATCACGCCGCCCAGGAAAACAGAATCCATTTGACCTCGCACAAGAGTCGCCAGCTACCCGAGATCGCTACGGCCGAGAGGAGTGGGGACAGGCTTTTCTGGTGGCGCGGCGCCTGGTGGAAACCGGCGTGCGGATGGTCCAAGTCACCTTGCGCGGCTGGGATACCCACCAAAATGCCTTTCGCGACCTAAAGCACAAAGCGTTACCTTCCCTTGACCACTGCCTCAGTGGTTTTCTTGATGATCTTGAAGAACGTGGACTCCTCGACGAAACGTTGGTCGTGATGTGTGGTGAAATGGGCCGCACACCGAAAGTACAACCGATCTCCCCTACGGGAAAGAACGCCTCAGGCGAACGTTACACACCAGGCCGAGACCATTGGGGCCATGTCTTCCCATGCTTTTTCGCAGGTGGAGGCATCCAACCCGGTCGGGTCCTGGGGCAGACGGACTACGCCGCCGGGGCGCCTGCCACGGAGGCCTACACTCCCGAAGATCTGGCGGCGACCATGTTCCATTGCCTTGGCATTGGCCCGAACCGCGAGTTCCAGGATGAAACGGGGCGCCCGTATCGCGTCTATCGAGGCCAGCCAATCGCGGGCCTTCTTTGACCGCAAACCTCCTTGGTTTCCACTGCAGGCGCACGCTTGCCCCGACCAATCCCCCCATCGCACATTAACTTAGCCGCGATCAGCAACCAGCCACCGCATGGCGCATTGCGCCTTTTCGCGTGTAAAGGGTAACGCACCTGGTTTCGCCCAATGGCCGATCACTTCACCTGAGGACCAGGGCCAGACCATTCCCAGCGAGATTTCATCTTCCCACGACCACGGCCACTGCGGTGTTCCGCTGAGCACAAAATCGCAATTCGCACCGACATGACCATCCTTAATCAGCGGTTGCATGATGGTCAGGAAGCAGACGTGCGCGGGGCCCTGTTCGCCGGCACCAGGTAGATTGAAAAGTTGCTCCACCCCCACCTTCAGGCTGCAGCCACGCCGAATCAAATCCTTTAACTCTTCCAGGTCTCCCGCAAGGGCATTTCCATCCTTATCGTGTTCGTAAATAACCCTCCACCGATCACATACGTACCAACGATAAACGCCGTATTGATAAGGCTGTGGCTCCTGCAGGACCTGATTGTCGGGAAGCCATTTAATGTGGGAAAACGCTCCCAGAGAGTCGTACTTAAAGAAACTAAAGTAGGGCTCCACCAGGGCTTGGCCCCGGTGTTCATGAGAGTGATGATGGGTCATCAAGCCCGCAAACGCATCCGACTTCCCCGCATAAGTCTGTTGGAAATAGAGGGTCTCTTCATAACCGCGAGCCACCAGAAACAAGCGCAGATCCGCTCCGCGTTGCACCGCTTCGGCCACTTTGGCGCGGCTGCCGCGGACAACCTCCATGGCTCCTGTCTGTTCCAACGCCAACAACCAATCCGACGTCATCTGCGATCCTCACGTTCAACATCCCCGTCGCTGTCCGCCGGCCGAAGACGCCTCCTACGCGACAATCGCCGAAACGACACGACCGTGCACATCCGTCAGGCGGAAATCCCGTCCCTGAAAACGATACGTCAATGATTCGTGATCCAAGCCCATCAGGTGCAGGATGGTTGCCTGTAGATCATGAACATGGACGGGTTTTTCACTCACCGCATATCCCAGCGGGTCGGTAGCACCATAGGTCACTCCCGGCTTGATCCCGCCGCCTGCCATCCACATCGTAAAGGCATGCTGATGGTGATCGCGGCCAATGTACTTCTTCGTAAAGACCTCAGCCATCGGTGTGCGACCGAATTCCCCACCCCACACTATCAGGGTATCGTCGAGTAACCCCCGCTGTTTGAGATCAACGATTAGCGCCGTTGTCGCACGGTCGGTTTGCCGGCATCGCTCTACAAAGCTGTAACGCAGGTTTTCCGCGGCACTCGAGCCGTGAGAATCCCATCCCCAATGATAGAGTTGAACGAAACGCGCGCCTCGTTCTATTAACCGCCGTGCCAACAGACAGTTGTTGGCGAAGGATTTCTTGCCAGGTTGCGTGCCGTACAACTTGTGGATATGCGCCGGCTCTCGATCCACTGCCATCAACTCCGGAACGCTGCGTTGCATACGATAGGCCAATTCGTACTGCGCAATGCGGGTGGCAATCTCCGGCTGTCCCGTTTGACGAAGACGTAATTGGTTGAGCGCACGCAGGCTATCCAACGCCAGCCGGCGTTCGGCGGGCCCCACCCCTTGAGGATTGGTGAGAAACAACACGGGATCGCCCTGTGACCGCAAACGTACACCTTGGTGGACGCTGGGAAGAAACCCGTTTCCCCATAACGCGGTACCGCCGCTCGGCCCCCGTTGGCCCGACACCAGCACCACAAAAGCCGGTAGTTCCTGACTTTCGCTCGCCAACCCATAAGACAGCCACGCGCCCAGGCTGGGTCGTCCTAGAATCGGCGAGCCGGTCTGCATAAACAGTTGTGCGGGCGCATGATTAAATTGGTCCGTGTGCATTGACTTCACGAAGCAGAGATCATCCACGACACGCCGCAGGTGAGGCACATGTTCGCACAACGCAGCACCACTTTGCCCATACCGCGCAAACCGAAACGGTGTGCCCAACAACTTCGGCCGACTTTTGATAAACGCGAATCGTTTGCCTTCAAAAAACTCGGCCGGACACAATTCGCCATGGCGCTGCGACAGCAGCGGTTTGTGGTCGAACAAATCGAGCTGGGATGGGCCCCCCGCCATGTGCAAATAGATCATCCGTTTGGCCCGCGGAGGCGGTTGGGCCGGCGCCCCGCGCGCTGGTGCTCGGTCAGCCAACGCTGACATCGCCAGAGCCCCCATCCCGGTAACACACTGGGAGAGAAACTGCCTGCGTGTATTGTGGAACAGTACGTGTTGGTCCCACGTTTCTTTTCCAGCCATTGTTCAACCCTAACTCAGAAATTCCGTGTGGCCACGAACCTGGAGTAATTCCCAGATTCGCGCCTCCCTCGGCTTCAGTACTTCATCAACGTTTCATCCAAATTCAGCAGAACGTTCGCCACTGTAACCCAGGCGGCGAATTCCGCCGCGGCTTCCCCGGGCGTCTGTTGCCCCGCGATACCGTGTCCGTCCGCCAGTGCCACGGCTGCGGCCGGCTGGGTTCGATACGTTTTCGCCATACGGTCGTACAACAGCCGCAGCTCTGCACTTTCCGCCTCCGTCGGCGTGCGCGCCACGCATAAACGAAACCCCACACGCAAACCCGTGGTGCACGATCCGTCGTCGGCCAACTGCATTCGCCGCGCCAGTGCCCTGGCGGCCTGCACAAACACAGGGTCATTCAACGTCACCAGTGCCTGCAATGGAGTATTGGTGCGCGGGCGCCGCTCAACGCAGACGCTCCGGCGTGGTGCGTCGAAAGCGATCATGGACGGGTAGGGGGCCGTTCGTTTCCACCAGGTGTAGACGCCGCGTCGAAACTGCTGGCCCCGCTCACTCGTCTTCCAGGATGTGGTATAGCTGTGTATTTGTTCGTACACACCCTGCGGTTGGTATGGATACACCCCGGGGCCACCTACCCGGCGGTCTAACAGACCACCGACTGCGAGGGCCACATCTCGAATACTCTCGGCTGGAAGGCGAAATGCGGGCCCGCGCCCGTACCAACGGTCACTGGTGTCGCCGCCGCGCGCCGCCAGCGGCAGGTCGGAACTTTGCCGATACGTGGCGGACATCACAATCTGCCGCTGCAAGGCTTGCAGGTTCCAACGGGAGCCGACAAAGTAGTTCGCCAAATAATCCAGCAACCTGGGGTGTGTCGGCGGGGCTCCTTGAACACCAAAATCCTCGCTGGTACGGACAATGCCCCGTCCAAAAAACATCGACCAGACGCGGTTACTGGTGACTCTGCCAACCAGTGGATTGCGATCCGACATCAGCCATTGCGCCAATCCAAGGCGATTTCGTGGCCAACTGGAGTCCCATTCATGCCACGCATCAGGCACACCCAGGGAGACCGCCTCGCCAGGACTCAAATGGCTTCCCGCCAGCAGCAGGTGCGTTGTTCGTGGCTCCTCGCGTTCTTTCATAACCAGCGTCTCGCTTGGTGTCAGCTCCTCTTTGACTCGTTCAATTTCCGCCCGCAGGCGCGCCAGCGCCGGGTCGTGGCCGCGAAGGTATCCGTGCACTTGCTGGTTTTCCTCTGGTGTTCTGCTGTGTTCCTCTTTTGCCAGAATCGCCAACACGTCCAAGGGCGGAAACCCCTTACTGAATGTGTCCTCAGCGAACGCCCCGGCCGACCATAAGCGAAAACGACCGATCCCGTGTCGCTCCCATTTCGAGGCGTGTCGCAGACGAATCCGTATCCGATGTCCCGCCGACCAGTCACGCGGGTTGGCCAGGACGAACCAACCCTGCGCTTCTTTTTGATTGGTACACCAACAGGCGGGTTGCCCATCTAACGCGTTCTCAATTTGGTCCTGAGGCTCTGCATACGAGGCCCGCGCCGCGGCGAGCTCTTGATTGCGCCAGGGCGCGTTCGGCTGCGGACCCGCCACGGCAATCTCCACGGCACTTAAGCCAAAATTGCCGTTGCGCGGATAACGTCCCGGTCCCCCTTGCGGCAAACTCTCGTGATGCAGTACTTCCAGGCCCAGCGCGGAAAAACGACCACCGGGCCAGTGATACTCGATTTCATAATCGTCATGCACGGGATTGTCTCCGCCGACCAGGAGAGAATGGTCAGGCAGTCGGACGATGGAAGATCCGCCACTTGATTTGGCGGCAAGCACATCCCACACACGCCAGCCCCGCCCTTGTTGGGCTGCTTCCCAGACACGCTGGAATTCTGCCACATCGTGCCTCCCAACTCGCTCCTCCAGCAGTGCAATTCGGGAGCGCAATCCCGTCGCCCCTCTTTGTTTCAAAGGGCTGACAGCCGAATAACTCGCGCCCCTCGCCTCGGTTGAATTATTGAAAAACGCGTAGAGCTGGAAATACTCCCGTTGGCTAAACGGGTCGTATTTATGGTCGTGGCATTGAGCGCACCCTAAGGTAGTTCCCATCCATACGGTCATGGTCGTATTGACTCGATCGACGACCGCCTCCACGCGAAATTGCTCCAGATCGGTTCCGCCTTCGTAACAAAATGGCGAATTGCGGTGGAAGCCTGTGGCCACACGTTGGGATTCCGTAGGCCGCGGCAAAAGGTCTCCCGCCAACTGGTCAATGCTAAAACGGTCGAAGGGCATTCCCTGCAAAAACGCATTGATCACCCAATCGCGGTAAAGCCATATCTGGCGAGCGCCGTCACCTTCGTAACCGTGCGTGTCGGCATAACGAGCCATATCAAGCCACCAGGACGCCATCCGCTCCGCGTATGCAGGGGAACGAAACAAACGATCCAGTACCCGTTCGTAGGCGTCTGGGGAAGTGTCCTCGGCAAACGTCTCGACCTCGATGGGAGACGGCGGAAGACCTGTCAAATCCAGAGTGACGCGGCGCAAGAGTACCGCGCGGGGAGCCTCTTCCGCCGGACGCCGGCGGACCGCTTCAAGCCGCTCCAGAACATACTGGTCGATGGCACTCCGCGGCCACCCTACCTGGCGCAGCGGACCAACTGGCGACACCCGCACCGGTTGGTAGGCCCAGTGGGGTTCCTCCGCACGCAGGGGAGCCAGCGCCAACCAGGCAACAGATAGCACGAGAAACCCGCGTCGCATACTCACGCCGTCGACCATGAAATCACCTTGTTAGTGGCAAACGCGGCCAGGCAACCGCCGCCCGCCCATTATGTCGTAAAATAGGCCGCTCTGGCCAATGCGGCGGATCGACCCCCGCTCACCCCAACCAAGGGCCAACAAGATCGTCGATTTCCGACCCTTCCACGTGTTCGTGGGCCAGCAGGTGGTCCACGATCGCGGCCAAGGCTGCCCAATGTTCGGTGCGGTCCAACCACTGGTAGACGTAGGACGTCCAGTGTTCCAACAAACGGATGCGCTGCGCTGGCTCGTGCGCCAAGCATTCGGTGGCCTCCCAGGCAGCCTGCCAGTCCGCGGCCCATTCGCTGACAAACCCCGGATGAAATGGCTCGCCCCGATGATGCATCTCCGCCGCTGGACCGGCTAATGCAACCTGGATCGCCTTAACCTGGTATTCACGGGTGGCAAACCGTTCACGAGGCCATTCCACAGCCACTTCGGCATACCGCTCCTTGCGGCCGTCCGCATCCGGGGAGAGCGACATCGAACGGACTCGTGCGCCAACATGAAACGCCATTAGCGCATGCCCCGCCTCATGATACGCCGTCATCTCCAGCAGCTCGTCATCCTCCCGCAGCCACCGCCTCTGCTCATTCATCGCCAGCAATCCCCCTCCCAGCTCACGAAAGTGGGGGTCAGCGGGCTGCACGTCACCGCTCATCCCCGCCCTCAAGGCCCCTCAGGTCGTCCTTTGCCAGCCGTAAAATTTCAACGTGCGCTCGAAACCATCGTGTAAACTGACACCTTCCCAACCAGGAAATAGCCTCTGAATGAGGCAACGCTGGGGAGGTTCATTGGACGGGATCGGTTCCCCCTTGATGCTAACACGTCCGGCCGCACCCGGGACGAGGCTGTCCAAAATGTCGCGTATTTCCTCCGGTGTTGCGACCTGGCTTGGCAAATCGACCACGTGTGCCCCCGACGGCGATTCGGTCGCGCCACGTACGAGTGCTACCGCTACATCCTCCACATAATCGTAACCCGCCTGGCCGGTATAGTTCATTTCATACGACCGCCCCTCGGCGACCGCCCGGGCCGCTAGAGAGGGCCCCGCGGTCAACCCTTGTTCCCGTTCCGGTCCATAGACCACATGTGGCCTGAGGCCGAACGACGACACCCCATATTGTTTCCAGTATTGGTCCGCGATGAGTTCCACCGACCGTTTGTACGCTCCGTAAAAACTCGGTGCATGGGTATCGATCACGTCCGCCGGGCCGGCATCGACCGGGGCTGGACCATAAACCGCTAACGAGCTGGCGTATGCCAGTCCTTGAATCTCATCGCGCCGACGCGCCAATTCGAACACCCCTACACTCCCCAGTACATTCACCTGGCAAGCCAACCAGGGGTCTGCCTGGCAGGCAGGTGTCAACAGCGCGCCCAGATGCACCAGGTGTGTTGGACGCACTGCGTCGCAGACGCGTTCCAGCCGCTCGCGGTCCACCAGGTCACCTTGGAAAAAGGAGACCCGTTGCGCGGGCATTCCCAGCACACGGTCCCAACGGTCTTGGTTTGGCTGCACATCGTAAACCGCGACGTGGACACCCCGCTCCAGCAGGTTGCGCAACACCCAAGTCCCGACAAATCCGGTCCCGCCTGTCACCAGGAAAGACATCTCTGCTCTGCCAGCTGTCATAACACCTGTTTTCGTCGCTGCCCAAAGAAATGTTGTTAAACGGGCCCGTTCAAACCTGGTGGACGAGTGCCACCAGCATTACCGCCGGATAAACCGCAGGAAGTAATTCTCCTTCAGACCCGCCACCTGAACCTCTTCGGCAAGCACGAAACCAGCCGCTTCGATCTCGGCGCGAAATGTTGACTTCCCGGCCCGCACGTGATTGATCACAAAGGGGCGTGATTTCCCAGGGATGCGTTCGAAGTCGATCACCACCAGTGTGCCTTGTGGCCGTAACGCTCGATGAATCGACGCGAGCGTCGCTGCCGGGAATTCAAAATGATGGTAGGTGTCACAGACGAAGGCCAAGTCGATCGATGCGGGCGGCAATCGAATCGTATTTTCCCCACCCAAGATGGGCGTCAGGTTGTGGTGCTTCGCACGTGACGCAAGCGTACTGAGGTGCGCCACAAAGCGAGGCGCGATGTCGACCGCATAGACCCAACCTGCTGGCAGTTGAGCGGACATGGTCGCCGCAAAAAAACCGGTGCCGGCGCCAACATCGGCGACACGTGTCGTGGGCTCTAAATTGAGCGCCGCCAGGACCGCCTGCCGATGCTTGTAGACTTCGCGGCTTTCCACCTCAAATCGTGCCAGCCAAGCCTGGACATCAAGATTGGGGTCCAGAAAGCCCTTGTTGATGCCCGGGCGCACGCTTTGTTCCCGCGGCGTACTCGGCGCGTCGGTCCGTGACACTACGTAGGCTGTAGCCCTGCGTTCATAGGCCATCGTCGCCAGGCCAATCTGACGGGCCTCGACCAACGCGGTGGGCAGCGGTACCTTCTGGTCTAACACGCGGAACGCGAGCCAGACCGCGCCCACCCGATCGGCCGACCCACAATGCAGCAGAGTGGGTGTCGTGGCCGTCTCTCGCAACAGTTTCCGAATCTTGTCAAAGACGTCGTCCGTCAAGGTATGCGGCGCGCGAAAAGGCACCTTGATCAACTCCAACCCGACCTCTTTGACGGCAGCCGCCTGATCCCAATCCAGCTCGGTAGCTTGCCTTAACGTCACAATTCGCTGGATACCCCGGGCCTTGATGCGGGCCAGGTCGCCTCGTTGCGGCTGACCCGCCAGAGAGAGCTTCCCGCACTGGTGCACGTTACGTGTCTCTCCCAACATGGTCTTCTTTAATCGCGCCGGGCCATCAGTGGCACTGGCCGAATCAACGGCCAGCAGAAAGAGTGCACAGATCGTCCACATCCTTAGGTAGTGGTTCATTTCCTCTCATCTCCACCTCGCGACCCACAGGGCTCAACTGCTCTGCTCAACTGCTCTGCTCAACTGCTCTGCCGGCAGTACAAAACTTAATGTACGCCTCCAGTGGCGGCATGCCCAGCCAGGGTGACCCTGGCGGTGGCTTTCCGCGGCCGGACAAGTCAAGGTGGCAGCGACATGCCCCGTCCGCTAGATTTACTGCAGAACATCAACCTCGACTGCTGGCGCGCGGCCACCGGAGAATGGATCGATGGCGGAGACAGAATTGGCAAGGTGGCCGGATTTGCTGGTAATGGGGCTGAATCTGGCCGCCTTGGTCGCGATTGGTGGGTACTGTTCTCGAAAAACCGACTCGGCGGACAGCTATTTCCTCGCCGATCGCAGCATGCCCGGCTGGATTGTCGCCTTCTCGATGATGGCCACCATCATCAGTTCGATGACCTTTCTGGCCCTCCCGGGAGCCACGTTCCAAGACGACTGGCGGTTCATGCCGGCACACGCAATGTACTTTGTCCCGGCGCTGGCAGCCTATTTTGTGTTCATGCCGTTTTTTCGGCGGGGCCATATCACCACCGCCTACGAGTACCTAGAACGTCGGTTCGGCAGCTGGGCCCGTATCTACGGTGCCGTCGCCTTCCTGTTTCACCACATCTTCCGCACCGGCATCATTCTCTATGCGGTGAGCCTCCCGTTTGAGCAAATGAGTGGTTGGGAGATGCCCCTGGTGATCGTCGGACTCGGCGTTCTGGTCGCCGCCTACACCATTGCTGGCGGCCTCAAGGCCGTGATTTACACTGACTTACTTCAAGGCATCGCACTGATTCTCGGCGGATTAATCTGTATCCCAATCCTCGCGGGACAACTTCCCGGCGGTCTGAGTCAAATCATTCGAGAGGCAAGCCACGCCGGAAAATTCGGTGTCGGCAGTACCGCCTGGGTCCTGAATGAAAAAACTGTCTGGGTCATCATCCTGGTCTACCAGTTTCAATTCCTGCAAATCTTCTGTACCGATCAAAGCATGGTTCAGCGTTACCTTTCAATGCGTTCCGACCACGAGGCGCGACGTGGCTTCATCCTGGGCACCGCTCTGACGATTCCTGTCTGGCTCTATTTCGCCTTCGTCGGGACGGCGCTTTTTGTCTACTATCAGCATCACCCTGGTGTACTTCCCGCCGATACCAAGCCGGAAGGCGTTTTCCCCTACTTTATTCTCACCCAGATCCCCGCCGGGGTCGCCGGATTTGTCATATCTGGCCTTTTGGCCGCGGCCATGTCCACACTCGACTCAAGTATCAATGCCTCGGCCGGTACCGTAACCAATGACTTCTACCGGCGATTTTTCAACAACACAGGCACCCCGCTCCATTACCTGCGCGTGGGCCGGCTGTTCTCGATCTTGTTTTCGGCCATCATGATCTGCGTGGCGCTGACCATTCACTTCATGCGCACCGAGACTCTGATGGATGTCCAGACGGTCATCTACCCGGTCGTGAGCGCGGGACTCCTCAGTTTGTTTCTGTTGGGGTTTGTCACACTGCGGGTCGGCTCTCGCGCCGCGGGTATCGCCACCGTCGGTACGGTCATGCTGGTCGCTAGTTGGCTCGTGCTGGACACCGCCTGGGCCAGCCGACAATTTCCCGTCCTGGTGGAATACCTGCCCAATGCGTTTTGGATTGGCGTACTCCCCCATCTCTTCCTTATTATCGTCGGTTATGCCTGCAGTTACGTCTGGCGCGAGATCCCCGATAGCGGCTCCGACCGGTTGGCAAATCTGACCATCTGGACACGTCGCGACGGCCCTTAACGTGGCCGCATTCGGCAACCTACGATGCACCCAGCGCGCGTCGCATAGTTCAACCGCGTGGGAAACGCACTACCGACTGCCTATCGCCACGGCAGTACTCAGACAAGGATCTCCTCGACGACACGCCCATGGACGTCCGTCAAGCGGAACTCGCGGCCCTGAAAACGAACTGTCAGCCGGGTATGGTCCAGCCCCAGGCAGTGCAGCAGTGTGGCTTGTAAATCGTGAACATGGACCAACTCGTCCTCCACACCCATTCCCAATTCATCCGATTTCCCATACGTCATTCCACCCCGAATGCCGCCACCTGCCATCCACATAGAGTAGGCTTCGATGTGATGGTCGCGGCCCACCGTTTTGCGTTCCTCTCCCATTGGTGTGCGCCCGAATTCACCACCCCAGACCACAATCGTCTGCTCCAGCAATCCGCGTTGCTTGAGATCTTCAATCAGGGCCGCGATTGGCTGATCGATCTGACGACAGCGCACGGGCAAATCCGTATTGATATCCTCACCACCGCCGTGATGATCCCAGTTCGTATGATAGAGCTGCACAAACCGCACACCGCGCTCTATCAACCTGCGTGCCAGTAGGCAGTTGGCTCCGAACGATGGCTTGCCCTCTTCCACGCCGTAAGCCCGCAATGTCGAAGTGGTTTCGCTGTTGATATTCATCAACTCCGGCGCGCTGGATTGCATTCGGTAAGCCATTTCGTACGCGGCGATCCGCGTGCGAATCTCCGGGTCGCCAACCCGTTCCAAACGAAGCCCATTGAGATCGCGCACCGCCTCCACGAACCCCCGCTGCGACGCGCCCTTGATCCCAGCTGGCGGCTGTAGATTGAGAATCGGCGCTTCACCTTTCCGGAAAGCCACTCCCTGGTAGGTGGTGGGAAGAAACCCACTGGACCACAACTGAGCACCGTTGCGAGGTCCACGCGGCCCAGATTGCAGCACAACAAAGCCTGGCAGATCGTTGGCTTCGCTGCCGATCCCATACGTTACCCACGCACCATCACTGGGGCGCCCCATCTGGGGCGAACCCGTGTGCAGGAAGATTTTGGCGGGTCCATGGTTGAAAACATCCGTCTGCATCCCATTCAGAACGCAAATATCGTCAACAATCCGACGATGGTGTGGCAACAAATCGGACAGCCACGTGCCACCCGCCCCGTATTGCCCGAATTTCCGCCTGGGGCCGAGCAATTTTTCCTTCCCTTTGAGGAAAGCAAAGCGTTTGCCCGCGAGCATGCTCGGCGGCGGTGGCGCGCCGTCTAGTTCACTCAATTTAGGTTTATAACTGAACGTTTCCAGCTGTGTCGGCCCACCCGCCATGTGCAAGAATATGACCGCCTTCGCATTTCCTCGATAGTGCGATGGTCGAACCGCCAACGGGTGAGTACGATCGGGCGCCGCACTCATTCCCGACTGCGTGATGCTGGCGAGTGCCATCGCACCCAGGCCGACACCACAGCGGCTAAACAATTGGCGTCGCGTCGCGTCCAGCAGGTGTCGGGGTGGAGCCGTGTGTTGTCTATTCACGGGTTACAAACTCGTCAAGGTTGAAGAACAGCCGGGCCACCGCATACCAGACGGCGAATTCCTGTGGCGATGCTGCGGGGAGCGGCGCCGTCCCGGCAACCGCCCGCGCCGCCTCCTGGTCAGCGGTGAAAAAACTCCGCTGGTGCGCGCAAAATGCCAACAAACGGTCGAGCTCTGTTTGATTGGGGCGGCGACCCAGGCAGAGCCGAAAGCCATAAACCAGCCGAACGGAGTCCGAATCCGCGGACACCTTCAGCAACCGTTCCGCCAGACCGCGAAACAACTCGGCCATCGCGGGATCGTTGGCCAGCGACAGCGACTGGAGGGGGGTATTGGAACGGGTCCGCTTGGTACAAGCGTTGTCACGATCCGGACCGTCAAACGTCGACAACATGGGATACACATTGGCCCGGTACACCGCGGTGTACAATCCACGACGGAACCGGTCCTCACCGGCGCTGGTGGGCCATTTATGACGGGCCGAACTGGTACCAATCACATTCGCCGGGATCGGAGGGAAGACACTCCTCCCTCCCATCTTGCGACTCAATCGACCGCTCACAGAAAGCGCCATGTCACGAATAATTTCGCCTTCCACCCGATGGCGTGATTGTCGACCTAGTCTGCGATTGAACGGGTCCGCGGCCGCCAGTTCCGCCCGGGCGGCAGAGTCCTGTCGATAGGTGGCGCTGGTTAAGATCAGGCGGTGAAGGCGTTTTAGGCTGAAGCCACCAGAACTCCATGTATGGGCCAACCAGTCGAGGAGTTCGGGGTGAGTTGGGGGCGCGCCGCGGTGACCAAAATCGTTTTCCGTCTCCACCAACCCCTGCCCGAAGAAGTGTTGCCAGAAGCGGTTGGTCGTCACGCGTGCCGTCAGGGGATTGTCTGCGGACATAATCCATCGCGCCAGATCAACTCGCGTCGCCACCCCACTAGACGGCTGCCGAAATGGGTGGAGACGCGACAGTGTGCCGGGTTCGACCTGTTGACCAGGGACGAGAAAATCACCTCGCAGATGGACACGGGTAGTACGCTTCTTTGCCGGCTCGCGGAATACCAAAGTCGTCGGCAATGATTTGCGTAACTGGTCCAATGCCTTGGTACGCTCTTCCAATCGACGTTTCACGTCTTCAGCAGATTCGTTGGGCGCGGGGGACTGCTCTAAAACCTTTTTGAGTCGTCCGATTTCCGTGACAAGACGCGTGATTTCTGCTTGCTGCGCGCTCGACGCCACAGAGTGTTTGGTTTCGTTCGCGCTGTTGAAAAAAGCGTAGAGTTGGTAATACTCCGTCTGTGAAATCGGGTCAAATTTGTGGGTGTGACATTGGGCACACCCGACCGTCAGGCCCAGCCAGACGGTTCCAGTGGTATCGAGCCGGTTCTTGACGCGTTCTACCCGGTATTGCTCCGGATCGCTTCCCCCCTCGTACTGGTGTGGCGTATTTCGATGAAACCCACTGGCAACGATTTGCGACTGCGTAGCGTCAGGGAGCAAATCGCCCGCCAGTTGCTCCAGTGTGAATTGATCAAACGGCATGTCCGTGTTGAAGGCGTCCGTGACCCAGTCCCGATAAGGCCAGATCGAACGCAGCCGGTCGTTGGCATACCCACTGGAGTCCGCGTAGCGGGCCAAATCAAGCCACAGCCGCGCCATTCGTTCACCGTAGTGCGGCCCGGCCAAGACGCGATCAACCATCCGTTCGTACGCATCCGGGGAAGCGTCTCGCTGAAAATGTTCCATTTCCGCAATGCTAGGCGGCAGTCCGCGCAAATCCAGCACCACGCGCCGCAGCAGCGTCTCCCGCCCCGCCTCGGGAGCAGGACTTAGTTTGACTTCATTTAGGCGTGCCAGGATAAAGGCGTCGATCCCATTGCGCCGCCAACCCGCGGGATCCGCACCGGGTAACGGCGGCAGTTGGGGCGGCACAAACGCCCAGTGTTCCGACCACTGCGCGCCTTCTTCAATCCAACGACGCAGTCGCTCCACCTCCGCTGCGGACAATCCATCCGCCACCTCCGGTGGTGGCATCCGCAGGTCCGCATCAGGGGACGTCACCCGCAAGAACAACGCGCTGCCCGTTGGCTTGCCGGGCACCACTACACGATTCCCGGACTCTGTCTCCGCGGTCATTCCGGTAACGGTGTCCAACCGCAGATCGGCCTGTCGCGCCTGGCCATCAAAGCCATGGCATTGGAAACAGTGCTTCGACAAAATTGGCCGAATTTCGCGATTGAAGTCCACGGGGCTCGCGGCAGACAAGAGCGTCTGAGATACCACCACGATAACCACGCAGATCCAATAGCTGACAAAGCGTGGTAGGCACACGGCGGGAATTCCAACACGGGTAGTGAATTCGTATTCCGAACGGCTGCCGTTCCCCTCGGGTCACGGCGCCGGCCATCATAATCCAAACCCGCGCAAACAGCCAGTTCGCCGCCGGGGAGCGGAGTTGATGCTACCCTTCGTCCAACTAACGCGCGTTACCAATTTGACCCAACAGCCAGTGGGCCGCATGGCCGGGCCAAGACGCGATCTGGGACCCCGTCACGGACCGCAACCCGTACCCATGGCCCCCGTTCCCATAAACGTGTAAGGCGCTTGCGATGCCCTTGCGCTTCAACCCCGCGTAAAACAAGACGGCCCCCAATGAGGACGAACGGTCGTCATCGGTATGCACCAGAAATGACGGCGGGCAATCGAGCGGAACATCGACGCCGGGTACCAGGGTGCCGCGTTTCTCGTCATAGATATTCCACGGATAGATCAAGAGCGCGAACGCGGGGCGATAGGATATCCGGTCGTAATGATCAACCGGCGCATAGCTACGTTCGCCACCCGCGCACAACAGCCGCGCGGCGACCTGGCCGCCGGCGGAAAAACCTAACAGTCCCAGGCGCTCGGGGTCGATTTTCCAGCGTGCTGCCTGGGCACGCACTAATCCCATGGTTCGCTGCGTGTCCTGCAGTGGCTTGAGCCAGCCAGGTGTGGTCCCGCCATCCGTCGTACGGTAACTGACGACAAACGCCGCCACGCCATGGCGATTCAGCCAGGTGGCCGCCTCCGTCCCTTCCTTGTCGGGAACGACCTTACCAAAGCCACCTCCCGGCAAAATCACTACCGCACTGCCGTTGGGTTTGGGCGCCAGGTGGACGGTGAACGTAGGACGTGTGATTTTTACAACGCGCGTAACCGGAGGCGTTTCCCCCTGCCGGAACGGAAGGGTCTCTCCCAACGAATGGGTCGCTTCGCCAGGCGCTTTGCCTGGCCAGACATCAATCGGCTCGCCGGCCATGCCAGCGGAAAGAAAACATGTGAGAACCCCAATCCCAAGCACGCCACGCATAGCAGCCCTCCCTCAGTTCACAATGCCGTCAACCGGACGCGCTTTTTCCACACCGGTGAGCCGGAAATCGAGTCCTTGGAAACGGTAGGAAAAACGTTCGTGATCAACCCCCAGTAGGTACAGCAACGTAGCGTGTAAATCACGCACATGAACCGGATTGACCGCCGCGTTGTAACTAAAGTCATCGGTGGCGCCATAGGTCGTCCCCGGGCGGACACCACCACCGGCCAACCAAACGGTGAAACAACGCGGGTGATGATCCCGCCCCCCCTCGGGGCTATCCCATTTCCCTTGCCCGGCGACCCCGCGGCCAAACTCGCCTCCCCATACAACCAGGGTTTCGTCAAGGAGCCCCCGCTGCTTGAGATCACGAACCAGCGCCGCGCTCGCTTGATCCGTGTCGCGGCAGCGCGCCACGCACCATGAACTCAAGCGGCTGTGGTGATCCCAGTCCGGGTGGAAAAGCTGCACAAAACGAACACCACGTTCGATCAACCGCCGCGCTAGAATACAGTTCGCCGCATAACTCCCAGGGCGCCGCGAATCCGGTCCATAAAGCGCGAACGTCGACTCGGGTTCATCCGCTAACTCGGTCAATTCCGGGATGCTCGTCTGCATTCGCCAGGCCATTTCGTACTGGCGAATGCGCGTTTTGATCTCGGGATCCCCGGTGGCCTCGTAACGCGTCTGATTCAGCTCTCCGATTCCGTCGAGCATGCCCCGCCGAAGCCGCCGCGGCAGCCCTCTCGGATCGCGCAAATAAAGTACCGGATCACTCGAATTGCGCAATTTCACCCCCTGATAACCCGAAGGTAGAAACCCGCTCCCCCAGTAATGGTCGTACAGAGGCTGATCGCTGGAACGTTTCATCCGCGAGATCAACACCAGGTAATCAGGCAGGTTGCGATTCTCGCTACCGAGACCGTAGCTCGTCCAAGCGCCCAAGCTGGGACGTCCGGGAATCTGGTGCCCCGTCAACATCTTCGTCATCGCCGGCGCATGGTTGATTTGATCGGTCACCATCGATTTAACGAAACAAAGATCGTCCACCACCTCGCGGTGGAACGGCAGCCATTCACCTAACGTGGCTCCGCTGTGACCATATTTCCCGAAGCGGGTGCGCGCCGGCATCACAAGTTGCTTCTGGTTCGCCGTCATCGTCGTGAGACGTTGCCCCTGCCTCACGCTAGGCGGAAGCTCCTGGCCAGCCCAGCGGCGCAACTGCGGCTTGTGGTCAAACAATTCGATTTGGGATGGTCCCCCCGACTGGGTCAGGAAGATCACGTTTCGCGCGCGGGGAGTATGGTGTGGCAGATCAGACCGCCCCGCCGATCCCTGATCATTCTCCTCCTGCAACATCCCCAGGGCGACATTTCCAAGACCCAATCCCGTAGCACCTTGCAGAAACAGTCGCCGCGCGATGTCCGTCCTCAGTCGTGTCGCCTCGCGCGCCCGTCTACTCATGGGTAATCGCCTCATCCAGGTTGTACATCATACTGGCCACCAGTAGGTATGCCGCTAATTCCACCGGCTGGCGTGCCGGTCTTTGTTCCGGTTGGCCGAATGCCAGCAGCGTGACCGCCTGAGCGGGCACACGTTGGTAATACGCCCGCGCCTGCCGCAGTTCGCGCTGTAGCACAACCCTTTCCGGTGATGTGAGCCGCCGCGACAACACCGCCAGGGAAATCACATCGAGTCGCGCACCCGCATCCTGTTCCGCTGTTACTGCCCTCCGCGCCAGCGCCCGCGCGGAGGCCAGCATATTGAGGTCGTTCAAGAGGGTCAACGCATGCATGGGTGTATTGGTATGGCGTGGCCTCACTTCGCATACTCGGCGCTGTGAGCTGTCAAACAAAAACGTCGGCGCGGCGGACCGCCGCCAAAAGGCATAGAGGGTTCTGCGATACTGGGCTGGCCCTTGGCTAGGCTGATACCGAAACCGCCCCATGAACATCTCACTCCACACGCCGCTGGGCTGATAGGGCCGCATCGGTGGCCCGCCAATCGCGGAATTCAGTAAGCCGCTGGACCGGAGCGCCGCGTCGCGAATCATCCAGCTGGGCAATCGGAAACGCGCTCCGCGCGCCAATAACCGATTCTCTGGATCACGTTCCAACGCCACCGGGCTGATGCTGCTATCCTGACGGTAGACGTTCGACATCACAATCTGACGGAGAGTCCGTTTTAGGTCCCATCCGTGTTCCATTAAGTCCACTGCTAACCAGTCTAACAGCCGAGGATGGGTGGGATATTCGCCCTGCAATCCAAAATCTTCGGGCGTCCGCACCAGGCCCGCGCCAAACAGCATCTGCCACAGCTGGTTTACCACCACCCGCGCCGTTAATGGGTTGTCGCGGTCCACCAACCACTTTGCCAGATCAAGCCGTGTCGTTTGACTATCCGCTTGACGACCGAAAATGGTCGCCGGCACGGCTCTCGTGACTTTTCCGCCTTTCTGATCCCAGACCCCCCGTTCAAGCAAGAACGTCGTGCGCGGCTGCGCGCGTTCACCTAAGACCATCACCCGTTGTGGAGCAACTGCCTGTTTCATCGACGCCAATTGCTGCTCGGCCAGTTGCAACTCCGCTCGTACACGTTGGAACGCGGCTTGGGTGCTCAGGAATTGTTCTCGCAGTCGCTTGCGCAGCGGGCCGGGTATTTCCTCGATAGCCGCCAGCTGCGCGTCGGCCAGCGTCTGCAGAGGCATTTTTGCCAACGATTTGACCGCCGGCCCTGCCTGGTCGGTAACGGAAATTCGAAATCGACCGACATTCGCGTCTCCCACCGTCGACCGGTGGTACATCACGAAGACCAACTCCTCGTTTTCGTGCAGCCGTAGCGGCTGTGCCAGAGCAAACACAGCGACGTGTGGCTTGGTGGCATCATGCGTTTCGGTGGTCCAGCCATTGCGCGGATCATCATCAAGCGTGCCCGACACACGCCCGTAATTACGGCCACCCACATTTTTTTCAGCATCTGCCAAGGCGTTGGCAAACTCGATTTCGCGCACTTGCGACTGGCCTCGCCGTCGCAACTGAAGTTTGACATCGGTCAGGATGAACTCACCACTGGCGCCACGGCCCAGCTTTCCCTGGGTGTGGGTTTCGTGTGGCAGTACTTCGAGCCGCAGACCCGTGACAGTTCCCAAACTGCTCGTCCCCACAACTCGATAGTCATCCTGTCGAGGGTGAGGGCCGCTGGCCTGGATCACGCCTTCGGCGTCGCGTTTCAACACCGTTCCCTCGACGGTCTGTAGTTCAACGATCCGTAGCGTTTCCCAGGGCTCGAACCCGTCTGCTACCAAACGCAGTTGTGTCGCCAACCAGCCCTTGAACTCAACTTCCGTATCACGGCGAACGGAGGCGAAAGTCACTTTCCTCGATTCCACCAGCTTCTCCGCTTCACGCCAGGCGCGCTGCGCATAAGGTGATCGATAGGACAAAAACGGTTTGGCACCGCCTCCCGCCTTCCCGTCCTCATCAATACTGTCAAAAAACGCGAACAGACCGTAATAGTCTTGCTGTGAAACCGGGTCGAACTTATGCGAGTGGCATTGCGCGCAACCCAGCGTCAACCCCAGCCAGACCGTTCCTGTCGTGTTGATTCGATCGATGACGTAATCGATGCGCGATTCCTCCGGGTCGCGTCCCCCCTCACCATTGGTCATGTGGTTGCGATGAAAACAGGTGGCGAGAACCTGTTCGGGGGTCGCCTCCGGCAACAAATCACCCGCGAACTGCTCGATCGTAAACTGATCAAACGGCATATTCGTCCGGAATGCATCGATCACCCAATCTCGCCATGGCCAATTCGAGCGTGTACTATCCCCTTGATAACCGTCGGTATCCGAATAACGCGCGGCATCGAGCCACCACATCGCCATCCGCTCCCCGTAATGGGGTGACGCAAGCAGGCGATCAACGGCCTCCTCGTACGGGTTTTTCGCCTCACGATTGAGAAATGCCGCCAATTCATCCGTGGTGGGAGGCAGGCCCGTCAAATCAAACGAGAGCCGTCGCAGTAGCGTGTGACGCGCCGCCGCGGGCGCCAGCTCGAGACCTTCCCGCGCGAGCCGCGCCTTCACGAAGGTATCGATCGGATGTTCTTCTCCCTGGCCAATCTGAGGGCGGCGGGGGGCCTGAAACGCCCAATGGCGACCCCAGGGCGCACCTTCCCGTACCCACCTCACTAGGAGCGCCACCTGATCCTCGGTAAGGGGCCGGCGCTGCGCACCCGGGGGTGGCATCTGGATGTCGGGATCCGCACTGGTGATTCGTCGGATTAGCTGGCTGGCGTCGCTGTCGCCTGGCACCACAGCGGCGTCACCCTGTTGACGAGCCGTGGCCGACGCGCGCTGGTCCAAACGCAAGTCTGAAACTCTCTGCGTGGCGTCCGGGCCATGACATTGAAAACACCGGTCGGACAAAATCGGCAATACGTCGCGGCCGAAGTCAACCGGCTGTGTGTCGGCCCAAATTGTCAGGGAACCAAAGCAAATCAACAGGATTGTCAACCTAGGGACATGTCGACGCAGCATAGGTATTTCCAAATGGATAGCACTCACCATGGAGTATCCCGTGATTTGGGGCCTTCCAACATGCCCCGAGCAGACCGTAACAGAATAGCTTAATCGACGGCCACCGTCGCCAACCCACGGGAACCGCAGCCTTCCTCAGCCGTGCGAACCCCGCCGCCTCGGTTACCACTCGAACAACCCATCTGCGTAAAGGAAACTCCATCTCACCGCCATTTCTGGCGCAGCCCTTAAAATCGATCTGGAATCCGCCGTCATTGAAAAAACCTTGAGAGCCGCCCTGTATGCGACCCAAGCAGAGCACTCAGCGCCGGCAAAACACCTGACGGGATTTTCAATGCCAACGCACAGCAGTACAGTAGCAAACGCCTACCGATTTTCGTCCGGACCCCAAACCGCGTCGCCAACCATCCTTTGAGGCACACCGCGACCGCAACTGGAGTGGCCTCGCCATGATCGTCGATGTACACAGCCACGCTTGGCAATACCCGCTCCATTTCGAGGACACGTTCCGACAACAAACGCAACGCGCCCGCGCTGGCGAGACCGTTGATCTGACCGTTCGCTATGATGAATACAAAGCCGGCGCAACTCTGGCGGAGCGTACAGTTGTTTTCGGTGGCAAAGCGCGACTGAGCGGATTATGGGTGGACGACCACTATGTCGCGCACTACGTCGCCGCCCATCCCAAGGAACTTATCGGCTTTCTGTCAGTCGATCCCACACAGCCGGGCTGGGAGCGCGAATTACGCGAAGGTCATCAGGAGCTTGGACTACAGGGTATCAAGCTTCTTTCCATGTATGCCGGTTTCCAGCCGGACGACGAACGGCTCGATCCACTGTGGTCGTACGCCACCACGCATCAATTACCGGTACTGCTCCACACGGGAACCACGTTTATCGCCCAGGCGCCACTCGACTGCACGCTTCCCAGGCACCTGGACCGGGTCGCCATCCGATTTCCGGAGGTGAGAATAGTCATGGCGCATCTTGGCCACCCGTACGAACATGAATGCGTGGCGGTGATCCGCAAACATCCGCATGTGTATGCCGATGTCAGTGCGCTGCATTACCGCCCCTTTCAACTCTACCACAGCCTGATGCTTGTTCAGGAGTACGGTGTCTGGGACAAGATTCTCTTTGGCAGCGACTATCCCTTCACCACCGTGGACGCGTCGATCCACGACCTGCGCCGACTCAACGAACAACTGACTGGAACAGCATTGCCACGGCTATCGCCCGAGGCCATCGAAGACGTCATCCAGCGGGACTCGCTCCGCCTACTGGGACTGGCGGACTGAATCTATTCCTCATTGTGTGGCCAAGGTAGGCCCGCCCCGGCGCGCGTCGTGTTTCGCTACGGATCGGCCGGTTCCGGTCCCTCTGGCCAGCTGACCTCGTAGTTGCTGTCAGCGCACGTCACGACATCACCACTGGCGAGTTTCCGTCTCCTCCGCACCTCACGCTCCCCGTTCACCTCAACCAACCCGTCCTGAATCAAGCGTTTTGCTTCCCCGCCAGTGGCCACCGCGCCGACATATTTGAGAAATTGGTCCAACTGGATCGTCTGACTACCACTGCGCTTCATCAATACTTCCCCTAGCCATGCAGCCTACCTCACACCACCAGCACAGGTGGCTTCATTCGCCTCCCCCGCGATGCATGATGACACTGTCTACAGTTCGGCATCATAAACGAACGCTGCTGCTCACCCCATCCGGCGCCCACTGCACATGGTTCCAGCGCCGAGACCCCAGCGTGCCCGCGTTTCCAGCGGGGCCTAAACGCCGGTGCCGGCTCCAATGCGCCAACAGCTCGACGCTGCACAGAACGCTACCGGCATGCAAACGAACTTTACCTGTGTGCCTTAAGGTAGCAGGGATGTGTGTACGCCCTACCTGTGGTCTCTTAACCCGGTGAATGGAAGCGTGTAATGACCACCTCGTTTGCTCGCACACCCACCTTGTGCATGTCGCGAGACAGCAGACTACCGAATCCCAAGCCCGGCCCGACTCGTTTCGTTAACGGCCACGACTGCCCAATTGGCAACTAGGCAACCAGAGCACCGACCGTCACAATGGCCCATGCGCTATCTGACCACGTCCCGCCGCGGGCGTGCTGGCCACGCCACACTCTCCCCCGTTCGTTACGTATCACTACGTCAGGCCAGTCCACATTCCCCCTAGACCTCCACATCTCTGGTAACAGCGAAAGGAATCGGGGATGTCGCGTCGCACCAGACAAACGCGAATCACGGTCATAAACGACGGCCCTCGTCACGCAACCCACACGCTACTTTTGGCCCACGGTGCCGGTGCGGGAATGGGGAGTGAATTTATGCGTACTGTCGCCACTGGCCTTGGCGACTCCGGAATTCGCGTCACGCGCTTCGAATTTCCCTACATGACGCGAACAACAGAAACCGGGGTGCGGAGGCCGCCCGACCATGAAACGGTGTTACGTGAATGCTGGCAGGAGGTCATCCACGCTTTCCCTGCGGAAACGTTGGTCATTGGCGGCAAGTCCTTGGGTGGGCGGATTGCCAGTTTAGTCGCCGACGAGATGCCAGTCGCCGGTTTAGTGTGCCTGGGCTACCCCTTTCATCCCGCGGGCCGCCCCGACCGCCTGCGCACTGCGCATCTCCAAACTCTTCGTGTGCCCACTCTCATCCTCCAAGGTGAACGTGATCGACTAGGGAACAAACACGAGGTTGCGACCTACGCGCTCTCCGATCGGATCCAGGTCCAATGGCTAACCGACGGAGATCATGACCTGGTGCCTCGCAAAAGAAGTGGCCGCACACGCCAACACAATTGGGACCAGGCCGTCCGCATGACCGCCGAATTCATACTCCACCTCCCTCTCTGAAACCACAGGCTGCCCCATGCTTACGCTGGAACTCTTTACCGACTATGTCTGACCCTGGTGCTATCTGTGCACCGTGCGTGTCAAACAACTGCAGACTAACTTTAACGTCCGATTGCGTTATCGGCATTTTCCTTTGCATCCCGACACACCTCCGGAAGGCCTGACCCTAGAAGATTTGTTTGCCGGGCGCAATATCGACATCCCTGCTGCGCAAACCCAGCTGCAGCACCGCATGCAGCAGGAGGGGCTACCCTACGGCAACCGTACCCACACATTCAATACTCGCCTCGCCCAAGAGCTGGCGAAGTGGGGAGAGCGGGAAACGGGCGAATTGGCGATCCACGATGCCCTTTACCAGGCCTATTTCGTGAACAACGTCAACCTCGCCGACATCGACAACCTGGTTCAAATCACCAACGATTTCGGTCTGCCGGCGGATAAGGCTCGTGCGGCCTTGACCACCGGCCGCTTCCGCACCGCCGTCGATGCGGACTGGGAACGCTCCCGACTCCTGGGCGTTACCAGTGTTCCAACGTTCGTGACAGGCAAGCGGGCCCTTGTTGGCGCGCAGTCCTATGAGGTTCTTGCCACATTTCTCCAGGCGGCCGGCGCACGACCGCGCACTCCACCCGCTCACTCAAACGGACCCCCACAACCATGATCACCAGGAATCTTGGCTCGACAGGAATTCAGGTTACCCAACTTGGCTATGGCGCTATGGGCATCCGCGGGCCTCGGACCTGGGGCATCCGCGTCGTCGATGATGAACTCACCGAGCAGATCCTGAATTCCGTGCTTAACGCGGGGATCAATTTTATCGACACCGCTCCCGATTATGGAATCAGTGAAGAACGGATTGGAAGGTATATCAGTTCTCGCCGCGATGAGTACTATCTCGCCACCAAATGTGGATGCGACTACATCCAACATGATGATCACCTGGAAGTGTCACACACCTGGAGCAAGGAAGTCGTCAAACGGAATCTCGACAATAGCCTATCACGGCTGAAAACCGACCACATTGACCTGCTGCAGTTTCATGGCGGCGATGCTGTGACGCTGCAACGTGAGGGTCTGATTGACTTGCTGTTGGACTACAGAACGGAAGGCGTCGTCAAGTTCATCGGCGTTTCCAGTTCACTGCCAGACTTACCAGCCCTGATCGATCTCAAGGTATTCGACACATTCCAAATTCCCTATTCGTGCCTGGCGCCAAAGCACCACCAATTGATCCATCGCGCTGCAGCGTCCGGTGCGGGCATCATCCTCCGTGGGGGAATTGCCCAGGGTGGACCGGAAGCAGAAATACAACGGCCTCAGCTCAATGATGTCTGGGCCGGCGCCCAACTGCAATCACTGCTGCCAGACGGCATGACCCCCGCTACGCTGATTCTACGGTACACCCTGTCGCACCCGGAATGCCACACCACCATCGTGGGCACTTGTAATCCGGGCCACCTCGCGGAAAACCTCGCGGCGGTGGCCGCCGGTCCCCTGGCCCCTGATCTCGTCGCGGAAATCACCTCACGAGTGGCGACGTGGCGGCGATTCCATGGAGCCTAACACCCCTGTACGAACACGCTGACATGCGATCGCGACCGGGGCCGTTGTCCCCTGTCCGGCGGACGGCTCGTTAGACACGGCAGAGCCGGTCGAGCGTGCCGGTCGAATTGGAATACTGATCTTGCTGGACACCAAAATGCCTGATCAGTGTCAACAGGCAGTTCGCGTGCGGTGGCTGTTTCGGATAACGCAACAACCGCCCAGTGTTCAAGCCACTCTGAGCCCCGCCGGCGAGTACGATGGGCAGGTTCGAACCAGTATGTTGGCCACCATGGCTCAACCCCGAGCCGAACATCAGGACGCTGTGGTCAAATACACTCGTGCCGTCGTACTCTTTTAGCGACTTCATCTTGGCAATCGCAGCAGCAAATTGCGATACGTACCAAGCGTTAGCCGTGTTGAACTCATTCGCCAACGTGGCATTCTTCTCGAAATGTGATGACCAGTGAAAATCCGCCTTCAATCCCAAGAAATCGTGAATCCGGCGGCTACTCTCCAACGCCATGATGCAGGATGCCACACGTGTGGCGTCCGTCCAGAAAGCAAGTGCTACCAGATCCATCATGGTTTTCATCTTGGACGGGAAATCCGCCAGGTCCACCACATTCTCAACCTCGTCGAGATGGGGCCGCACCGGACCGTCCGCTTCCTGGCGTTGGATCGCCAGCTCGACATCGCGGACCGAGTCGAGGTAGTTCCCGATCACCGCCCGATCCAAACGACTCGCGCGTTTTAAGAGGGCCGCCGTCGGGTCGCGGACTGCGTCCAAGACGCTACTGAGTTCTGCCCGAACTCCCGCATCACCTAGACCGCGAAAAAGGCGATCAAAAGCGAACTGGGCATTCCGTTCCACAAAACGAGCCCGCCCTTCAGCGTCGTAGGCCAGGCTATTGAGGGTCGTGGAGCGAACATCGACTGGCTCGGCTGAGAGCTGGAACGATTTGAATTGCGTGGTTGCACCGATGTGATCCGCGATGACCTGGTCGAATGTCTGCTGCGGGCTGTGATTTTGCACCCCCGTCATAAATAGAGGCATTGCGCCGTAGTGGTCACCCTTGGATTGATTACTGACATTCGAGAGCACGACCACATCGTCGATGAACGGATTCAGTGACTCGAGATTTCTCGATAAACAAAACTCCGTCTCGGCACCACTTGCCTCCCAGCCCTCCGGATCAATGCCGTTCCCTTTGTGAAAAACTCCCAATCGCCGTGGAATTCGGGTCGCCGTCCGCCCAGTAACTCCGCCGATCGCTGGACTCATGATTTCCAGCGCGGGCAACGACAGGCAGACACCCACGCCCCGCAAAAAACTACGCCTGGGGACCAGGTAGTTATGACTCATCGGTTTTCCTTGTGACGAAATGGGTAACTCAACACGACCGCTTCAAGCAGCGCCTGCATGCGAAATTCGCGCGCGCCAATGGCTTGCTTGATTTTCTTGATTGCGGGGCGATCCACTGGGTCAATTCCCCGCCCTAACGCGTAAGCTAACACTCGGTGTACCGCATTATCGACGATCTTGTCACGATAATCCGACAAAAGCAACTGCTTGAGTTCCGACGGTGCCGAAAACGTGCGACCATTGGGCAACCGGTATCGTTCGCCACGATCGTTTGGCCCCGACACCAGGATCGTTCCGTGGGAATCGGTTCCACCATTCCCCTGTATTTCCGCGGTCAATTTCCAACCCCGCTGGGGCGCGTCTGCTGGAATCTGGAAAACCCAGGTGTTCTCGCGACTCCGATTCCCTGTGAAACCGAAGTGGTTGTCCGCTACCGTTACGTCGCCGGCCTGCAGCCGCACTTTACGAATATCAAGGCGGTGCCGTCCTTTCTTCCATTGGAAACGAATGCGGTATTGCTTCAGTGCCGCCAACGGTTTGACCAGCGACCAGGCGTGATCGGCGTACGTTTTCGGCGTCTCCCCGGGAGTCCAGCGCAGTACCTCACCCGCCGCCGCCGTCGGATCTGCCCTGCCGATCCCCAATTGGTCAAACGTGTCCAAACCGAAGCCAATGGGGTCGATGTATTGATGGCAGGTGGAACATCCAGGTTGCGCCGAGTGCAACCTCAAGATTTCATTATGTGTCAGATTGAGACGTTGACTTTCGGCCTTTTTCTGCGTGGCTTCCAGGTCGGGAACATCATCGGGAATCTCAAAATGGACCCCGAGAATACGTTCCATAACCCACACACCACGCCGAATCGGGCTGGTGCGATTCGGCGTGGATGTCACACTCATTGTCGATCCCAAGGTTACCAGCCCGCCCCGGTCCGGGTCGCCCCACCTGACTAGCGTCAGTGGTGCGTGTTTGTATTCGTAATTCCCATTGGCAATCGTTCGTTTCTCATCTCGGTAGTGAATATTGATGGGGGGCAACGCCGCGACCCCTGCAAACACCTTCTTCTCCGTCTGAATGCGGTAAATTCCTGCTTGGTGTCCATTCAGAAAACCCCAATCCGCATCAACCATCCGAAAGACAGGTTGGTTAAATCGGATCAGACTATCAAAAAACAAGAGCGCTTCTTCATACTGCGTACGGTAGAAGCCAGCCATTTTGTCACTGCGTTTGTTCACCGAGCTCCGCTGTCGCAACGGTTTGTAGCCGAACCATTCACCGCCTAGATTCTCAGCCAAGGCGATTCTTTTGGGGTCGGCTAGCATGCGGCGAACTTGCTCAACGAGCATGGCCGACTCATGCAATCTGCCTGCCTGCGCCGCTTTGAGCAACGCTTCATCAGGTGGCGCGGACCAGAGGAAGTAGGCCAAACGAACGGCGAGTTCCTCTCCGACCACCGGCGTTGGGCCAGCAGCGGGCCGTTCAAACCGGAATAAGAACGATGGCGAAAGCAGTGTGGCAAGGTACGCGGACTTAATCGCCTCGTAGGGCGAATGGTCAGCGACACGTTGCCGATACACGTCAACCACGGCAGCCAGTTCTGGCGGAGTCATCGAGCGTCGGTAAGCAGCCTGGCCAAACCTGCGCAGGATCTTTTGCGCCTCCGCTACCGGTACGTCGTCTGGCAGCGTCTCCCGTCCGAACAACCTCCGGCGGGCTTTCGGGTTGGCATCTAGCAACGCCAACACGCGTCCTAAACACCGGGCGTAGGTTTGGATGTCGACCAACCCTTTGCTCAGGGTGCGTGCGTCGTTGGAAAATCCCGACGCGCCCAGAACACCGGGGGGGAAGAATTTTTCTACCACATTATCCGGGATCACGTGCAGACGACTGTTCGTGACCGTCTCCCGAATTTGGACATACAGTAGATCCTCCAGTGTGTTCTGTAGCTCTTCGCGCGTAAGTCGCCGCGGGAAGCCGGGGCCCGCGTGCTGGACACCACCCGGGGTGACAAACGCATCACCAAACCAGTCTTGAAACTGCTCCGTTTCCGCAGGCAGTAATGGCGTTTCGCCTGCGGGTGGCATCTTTCCCTCCCTGATGGCGTTTTCAACCTTGATCCATGCCTCTCGATCCCCCCACGGACTAAAACCGTCTAACAAACCGACCAGGTTAAGACCTCCACGTCGCGCGTCTCCATCATGGCACGCCCCACAGCGTTCCAGGAGCACTTCCCGAACAGGAGCCGTGCGGTCCTCAGCGGCGGGGGCGGACAATGTCACCAGCCAGCATGTCACCAGCCTGGAAATCGATAAGCTTCGCGATACTACACGATCTCGCAGCATGTACCTGTGCCTATTTTCTGCCGTTCGGCTACCCGTAACGTGTCTAAAATCGCCTTCCACTATACACCTCCCACGCCAACAAGACTCCCTCAATCGGCCTTCGCCCGAGCGGAGGCGGTCCAATTTCCCCACGAAAGACCTTTGCCATTCGCGACCTACTTCGCGTGGAGTTTGTCCTCGTTAGCTGTTACAATCGTCACGATCACATC
>PAQH01000126.1 GCA_002709225.1 Planctomycetaceae bacterium | reverse complement strand
CGTAACCGCGTCCCACTGGGTCATGCTAAGTGTATCCATACATAGAGCTTGCCAATTCTAGCAAATGGAACTGGACTTGCCCCAGCCGGGGCAGCCATTATTAATAAAGCAAATCTCGGCCTCACATCGGCCCGCGAAAGGCAAATCCCGATGAATCGTCCGCAACAACCTTCGCCACCTGCACCCAACCGCCTGCCCGAGGGCCAGCGTGTCAAGCTCTCACTCAGTGGGCTGGCACTGGGTTCCCGGATCAGCGCCAGGCGACTTGCCCAATTTTGCCACAATTTGGGCAATTCACTACATGCTGGGGTCGATATCCGCCGGATTCTCGAGACAGAAGCGGAGTCGGGGACATCGCGGCATCGGCGACTTTTGAAGAAAATTCGGGATCAGGTCGGCGAGGGCAGCAGCCTCACCGAATCATTCGCCCAAACGGGCGGTTATTTTCCTCCCTTGGCCTGCGCTATGGTAGAAGTCGGTGAAAATACCGGCCGCATGGAACGCATTTTCCGTCGCCTAGCTGCTTACTATGACAACGTGGTCAAGACGCAGCGTGATTTTATAGCCGGCATCGCCTGGCCTGTGTTCGAGTTGCTACTGGCGATTGTCGTGATCGGTGTATTCATCCTGATTCTAGGTATGGTCTGGAGCGGTGAAGGCGACCCTCCCATCACGTTCCTGGGCCTTTATGGGGTCGAGGGCTTTATTAAGTACGCCTTGGTTGTCGGATCCCTACTGACAATCCTGATCGGGCTGGCAATCGCGATTCGCTATCGGGTACTCAAACTGGAACCCATCTTGCGCATACTGATTCTGATTCCTGGGCTAGGCAAGGGCCTCCGCACCATCGCTCTGTCACGACTGTGCTGGTCACTGGCAATGGCCAGTGACTCTGAAATGAATCCCCGGCGTATTCTAACGCTTGCCGTGCACACCACGCAAAATGGCTACTACACGCAACACCTGGCCGCGATGCAAGGGGCGGTCCAAGACGGCCGCACGTTGCTTAATGCATTCCAAGACACCGGCTGCTACCCCCGCGAATTCCTGGACGTCCTGTCCGTCGGCGAACGAGCTGGCACGGTTAGCGAATCGATGGAAACACTCGCCGTACAATACGACGAGAAAATGCAACACTACTTCAAAGCGCTTTCCGTTGCAGGAGGCTTCCTGGTTTTCTTGATCGTAGGCGGCCTGCTGGTTGTCACTATTCTGACTATGGCGATGCAGTACATCAATATGTTGAACAACGCCGGCAACATTTAGTGTCGCTCACTTCGCCACTCGGCAGATACCTTTGACCAGCGTCTCGCACTGGGCGGGCAAACCAGCTTTGTGCACGGCGTAGAGAGCGAGCGGCGTTCGACCAACATTGAAGATGGCTATGGTCAGTGCGCCTTCTTCCATTGCAGATACTGGCTCAACTGGCGAACCAGTTCCGTCGAGGCGAAATAGCGCGACTCGGAATGCGAGAGCCCGACCTGTTCACGAACATCCCGCTGGTGAAATACGACCGACTGGTCTGCCAGTCGCCCTGGCTCCAAACCGGCAAAACCCAACGCGGCAGCACGACTATTTTTATCCAAATAGCGATAGTGCATCAGCAGTGGATCACGCGTGTTGTACAGCACCAGAAATTTGTTCATCTGGGAACACGCTCGACTCTGCTTTCCACCGGAATAAAGCCAGTCCTGATGCACGGCGCCGGCGTAAAACACCGTCCGCACGGGATGCAACGCATCAATATCTTCGTCTCGCAACCTGTTACCCAGCAACTCTCCCCCTCCTCGCAGATGAAGCCCTCCCGTAACAATCCGCGCCCCGAAGCTATAGGCCAGCATGCTGACCGGCACTTGCCTAGGCATCCGACTCAACACTCCGGCCAGGAACAAGGCATCGATGTCGGTGCGCAGTGCTTTAACACGAAAATCTCTCAACTGACCACAGATTCTGTCGCTGGGCCAGGACCAGATCACAAACCGGAGTGGTGTTTCCCAGGAAACGGCATCGCGTACCTGTTGATAAATCCAACTGCCACCCTCTCTGGCAGACTCAACCGGCACCCGATTTCCGTGAAAGTAAAACAGTGTCGTCTTGCCTGGATTGGAATCGCCCACCAGAGATTCGATCGATGACTCGTCCCAAACCCCGTTACTATGTCGTAACACCCGCAAACGCGGCAGCGACAAGGGGTCCAAATCGGACAACTCTAAATCACGTGTACTGACATACCACAACTCATCCTGGTCGCGTGACTCGACGTCGTTCGCAATCGGCTGATCGACAAATTTGATTACCGCCGACACAAGTTCACCTGCGCTGGCAGCTCCGGCGAGCGTGATTCCTACCAGAAGCCATACACCGGCCACTCCGGCAACTTTTCTGGCTCGATTCTGGACGCCATTACGAGTCACTTGTTCAAACTCCTTGTCTCAAACAATTGCTGTTTCCAGTCAGGGGGTTTCAGGAAACTTTAGCACCTGTATCTGCGCTGTCAGGATTTTCTTGACTGCGTAAGCAAATATAGGTCAAGAACGACTCGCATAGAAAAACACAGCTTGCGTTTGCACATTGTTAAGCGTGTTGTAGAGTTGTCTGGCCAATCACGGACAACGTTCCCTGATTTCCTCAACTGACAAGGCGCGGCGTAACGGCCCGTATCCAATAAACGTTTCGTAAGCGAAAAGGAAGACGACAATGAAGAGAATAGCAGTTATAGCGTCCCTGACGCTTATGCCCGTGACGTTAACTGGCTGTCAGTGTGGTACACCCTTGCGAGACTGGTGGAACCAGACGTTCTATCGGGGCGATGTCTGCAATCCGGTTTTCCAGTCCGCACCGGTCTACAGCGAGCCCGCAACGACCCAACCGGGTTCGCAAATCTTGCCGCCACCCGAATCGGTACCGGCCAACTAATACCAGTCCACACAACGGCATCGTGGTGAGGCGGAAACGTGCATGATATCGCCACGGATCGCTGTGCGAGATGCGCCGCGTTTGCTCCGTCACGCTAAACGCGCTGCCCCGGCTGGCAACACGTCGCAAGTTTCATGTCTGACTAACCGGACAAATCCGCGCAGTCCCGCGGTCCGCGCTGGCACCGGGCGCAGCGCTGCGCGTCCACTAAGAAGTGCCATGGCATCCGGTAAGGCCTGGCAAACGCCCTGCCTGGAGTCCCGTGTCTTTCGCGATCTGCCTACCTACTAGCTCCAAGAGCACCTTGTGCTCTCGCTGGGCAGCCTGAATTGGCAGAGCACGATTTGCTACAAACAACTGGCAAGGGGTATAAGAAGGGCAGCCCGGCCAGCTCGATTGATGCAAGTGCGGGTGTGGCAAGAATCTCGCATGGACTTCACGAGTATGTTCATCACGCTTGACGGTGTTGACGGCACCGGTAAATCAACCCAGATCGACCTGCTCACTCAGTGGTTGCGTGACCACCACTCCCAGGAAGTTGTCATTTGCCGTGATCCAGGCAGCACTCCCTTGGGGGAAACAGTGCGAGAACTACTGCTGGCAAGCGTTTTGCCCATTCACCGGCGCAGTGAAATGCTCCTGTTTATGACCGCCCGGTCACAACTTGTTGAAGAAGTCATCCGCCCGGCACTCAACACCGGAAAGACGGTAATTTGTGATCGATTTCTGCTGGCAACTGTGGTTTACCAGGGATACGCTGGCGGACTCCAAATCGACGATATTTGGCAGGTAGGAAAAGTTGCTACCGCTGGCCTCCAACCAGATCTGACCCTGGTGCTGGACATGCCAGTTGAAGCGGCAGTCAAGCGGATCCAGCGAGAACCCGATCGCATCGAATCCCAGGGAACAGCCTACTTGGAGGCCGTTCGTGAAGGATTTCTCCGGGCCGCTGCCGAACGCCCGGAAGTCACGGTCATTGACGCCGCCAGCGGCAGAGAAGAAGTGCAAACCGCGATCCGCCGTGCTGTCAGCCCTCTGCTGAATGAACACTCAGCTCTGTAACCTGGCCCGGCGGCCGCTTTGGACAGCGCGACCTGTCAGGAATCCCAGCATCCGCCTACAGTCGCCACAACGCCACCGGCGGTTACAATAACAGCCAAATTCACCCGGCCTCCTCGCTGGCAATGCTGATGCCCTGGAACATCATCGGACACGACCGACAAATCGAACGATTTCGGCTGGCGGCACAAAACCGGCGTCTCGCCAGCACGTTTCTTTTTGTTGGCCCCGTGGGAATTGGCAAGCGCACGTTTGCCCAGCAACTGGCAGCCGCCTTGCTTTGCCAAAATACGACCACCGCGGCACTTGACCCCTGCGGCAGTTGTGCTTCTTGCCTTCAAGTCGCAGCTGGCTCACATCCCGACTTACATCTCGTCGCCAAACCTCCCGACAAGAGCATGCTCCCGCTTGAGCTGTTGATCGGTGACCGAGAACATCGGATGAAGGCCGGGTTGTGTTACCAGATGTCGTTAAAACCGCGCGCTGGCAAACGCAAAATAGCCATCATCGATGATGCTGATTACCTGAATGCCGAAGGGGCAAACTGCCTCTTGAAACTCCTTGAGGAACCTCCGCCAGGATCTTTAATTGTCTTGATCACCACGCACGCAGATCGACAATTACCAACGATCCGGTCTCGCGCGCAGCTCGTCCAATTCCAGCCCCTTACCAAGCAACAATTGGCCCAAATTCTCGAACAGCAAGGATTCGCGGAAAACCACCAAGAGGCCTTGGAGATGGCTCGCATGGGACAGGGCAGCATCGACCGCGCCCAACGGCTGCGTGACGCAGAAACACTCACCATAAGGAGCGCGATACACACAGTTCTGTCACAGCAGGATTGGCAACCGCAGACACTCGCAGAAACAGTTACGGACTATGTAGAGGCCGCCGGCAAGGATGCGCCACCAAGACGTCAACGATTGAAAAATACCATTGAATTCGCGCTGGAATACTACCGGGAATATCTTTACGTCATCTCCGGAGTTACCCAGCCCGTCGAAGCCACACACGCAGCGGACGCTACCGATGCGGATTGTGTACGTTGCATCGATTCTTGCCTGCAAGCCTACCGCCACGTCGACGCCAATGCCAACCTTCCTACCCTGACGGAATGGTGGCTGAATGAACTGCATGCGGCTACTCGCGCGTCACACACGCTCTAATACAACCGCCGTAGCCGCTCGGCGGACCGCGTCCATGCTGACTGGGATCAGCACTAGTCCGCCGCGCCCCAAAGTGTCAGCAGCAGGTGTCGCCGCGTACCACGATCGCGGTGCTCACAGAGATAAACCCCCTGCCACGTCCCCAGCGCCAATCGACCATCACTAACAGGAATCGTGACAGAACTTCCCAACAGGGAAGCTTTGACGTGTGCCGGCATGTCGTCGGGTCCCTCCAATGTGTGGGTATAGGCAAAATCTTCGGGGACGAGTGAGTTGATGGAATTCTCCAGATCAACTGGCACGTCCGGATCGGCGTTTTCATTGATACTTAGTGAAGCGGACGTGTGTTGAATGAAAACATGCAGCAAGCCGACGGTCATTGTCGCCAATTCAGGCAATGCCGCCACAATCTGGGGTGTGACCAGATGAAAGCCCCGGGCTACCGGCGGCATCGACAAACGCTGTTGAACCCACACAATTCCGTCCTTTCCAGCCAAGCCACCGAAGTCCTCCAGGCACAACCCGGCTCGCCCAAGTGTCCCGCGCAAGCCGCGGCATGGGGGACCGGTCCGGAAGACGGGGTCCCGGTGGCGTTGGACCACCGCCACATCGCATGGATTTCACGTCCGCAAGCGAACCAGTCACCGCCCTCCCACGTATCTAAACCTGTCTACTGAGTTGCGCCAACAGATGTACTTTGTCGCAATTAGTTCCCGTACCCCAACTAGTTCCCCAAACCCGGCAACTGCCTTCAATCGGTTTCGAGTCACCAACCGCGCTCATGCGGCCTCGGCCCATACATTTCACCTGCCTTGACGTCCTCTGAATCAGAAAAATGCTTGACAATCAAGCCCCGTCATCGATAATTGAGCGATTCCCAAGAGGTCGAAGATCTTTTTTGCTTTCGAAGCGAGTTTCTCCCGCCTGCTTGGCTTCGCAAGCCCAGTCGTTGTCCAACATAACGGCTGTTGATACCAACCATAGCATTGCCCGCCGTCCGGTTGTGGTAGTACCACGGCACTTGTCTGGAATGGCGAAATGCTCCTTTAATCCGATGGAGGACAAACCCTATGATTGAGTGCAAGAATGTATTTGAGGCCATTCTCAAGTACGGACACGATGAAGACTTCCGACCGGAAGAGTCGGACAACTTTACGCCAACCAACGCGGCAGCCGGCTCCGAAGAGAAAATCGAGGTTCTCCGCCAGCGCGTTGAACTTGGTGTACCGCTCTGGCATACCGAAGACCGCTTCGACTACACCGGCCTCACCGGAGCCATTCGTCCACGCGAATAGAAACTGCCCGGCTGACGAGGCCTCCTGCAGCCCCGCATCGTTGCAATGCCTCGAGCACCGACCAACAAAAAAGGACGCTGTGAAAGCGTCCTTTTTCCATGCGCGGAACTATTCGTTGCGTTTGCGTGCTGAAGTCATTCTGGCCTGACTGACAATCTCGGCTACTCGTTGGTCAGCCCGCGTGCAGCTTGGATTTCCGCGTTCACCTTATCGATTTCCAGCTGGGCGGCGGTGACATTTGTTGTAGCTTCCGCGGCCTTGGCCTGTGCCTCCTTGACGGCTTCCTGGGCGTCTTGACTCGCCGTAAGCCGACTCTCCAACTGTGAAAGCGCGTCGGTCCGTTGCTTCATAAGGCTCGCAATCTTGCCAGCGAAGGCAATCTCGGTCTTCCACTTTTCGACTGACGCAACGGCACTCTGGAGTGCTGCATCGGCGGCATCAAAAACTTTCTTGGCGGCAGCGGACTTTTCTTCCAGGGGCTTAATAGCCGCCGTCAGCGTCTCAACCTTCTTGGTCGTTTCTGCAATCTGTTTGTTCAGAACTTCAACCCGCTTCTGCGCCTCGACAAGTTCCGCAGTTGCCTTCTTGATTTCAGCCTCCTTCGCCGCAACCTGTTTCTTGGTATCCGCAAGTTGCTTGTCACGCGCCGCTGAAATCGCGACGAGCTTATTCGCAGCTTCTGCCACCTCCTTGTCACCATCCAGCTGTTTTGCAGCCTGCTGCGACTTGGCAGCCGCCTCTTTGAGTACTGGCACCCCCTTGGATAGGCGGTCCGCCAGCTTGACCAGCGGCTCGTACTCCGCTTTCAGTTTGGCCAGTGTGTCCTGACTTGTTTTGACGCGAGTTAGTCCAGCCGTTCGCTGTTTTTCCTGTTCGACTTTTGTCTTATTCGCGGCAGTTAAGTCTGCCCGCCCTTTCTTCACGGCGGCCTGAGCACCCTGATAAGCAACCGCAGTGGGCTTTTGCTCTTTTTGACGGGCGCTGAGCTGTACCTGAGAGGTCGCCAACCGCTCCTCCAACTTGGGAGGGTTCGAACTCAACTCACCGAGCTGCTTCCCGTCCGCGCCATTCCAGACACGTATATTGCCGAGCCAATCGCCGGCAATACAACGATTGGTCTCGTCGCAGTACGTCACCTCGAGTGCCAGTTCGCTAAACGCGGCAAAAGCGCGTTGCTGGCCACCGTTCTGGTCCCACAGTTTGGTGACGCGATCGCGACCACATGACACCAACCGTCCATCACGCAGAAACTCGACCGAAGCCGCCCCTCCGCCATGTGCACCCCAACTCTTAATCTGGCCGCCGTTCTCCATCTCCCAAAGCCGCACGGTTGAGTCCACACTGCAAGAAGCGAGTACATTCGAGTCAGATCGCCAAGAGACATCGGTCACTCCGTTACCATGCCCTTTGAGTGTGAGGTACTCCCGTCCAGTCCAAGCTTCCCAGACAAATAATCCGCCATTCCGGTCACCCGATGCCAGCAAGACACTATCGGGACTGAACTCCAGCGAATAAATCCAATTCGTGTGCTTGCGGAGCTCATGCAGCAGGCGCCCTGATTCGGTAGAGTAGATCCGGACGACACGTTGCGGACCACCCAAGGCGATCAGTGTCTGGTCAGAACTGATATCCGCGGCCAGCACGGCGTCGAGCTCGTCGCCGACTTCAATCACACGTTCACCCGTCGTGATGTCCCACACGACGACTTTGCCCGTAGCTCCGCCGCGACCACCGCCGGCAAGCAATAGTTGTCCATTGCGACTGAATTTGAGAACTTCAGGTATCCCTTCCGGAAAAGGTAATACGCCAATTAACTGAAGCTCTTTGGTGTCGTACAGGAAAATCTGCTTTTGTCCAGCGACTGCCGCAAGCGGCGCCCACGGGCTTGTTGCCAACGCGCTCACGGCTGTATTCGCGGTCGTGCGTGTCAACGGCTCAAGACTCAACCGGGCTGGCACCGGTAAAACTGCGGGCCGCTCCGTGGGGGCGGTCATGAGCGCCAAATTGAATTTCTTTTTCTTGGAAACCAATGCTTTGCTGCCCTTGTTTTCCAATACACCTCCGTCAATCCACTTACGGATCGTCTCCACCATTTCATCGGGCAGCTTCGGCGAGTCTGGCGGCATATACGGCTCTTCCTGGTGCGACACCAGGCCGTACAAGTAACTGCTTCCCGAATCCCCCGGTTCAATGACCGTTCCCGATGCCCCGCCCTGCATCAGGTTGGTGTAATTCGTAACATCCAAGTCAGCTGATTTCTTATCTGGATTGTGGCAGCTGAAGCACTTCTGCCGCAGGATCGGCTTAACGTGATCGTCGTAGGTGATCTTGGGTGGTTTTTTCTTGGGTTGTGCGACCGCTGAATTTTGCCCACCGATGGCAAAGCCCAAAAGACAAACTGCGACCATCCAACAACGCTGATCCATGATCCCCTCCACCTCTCTGGGCAGACCTCTAACCACTTTAGACTAACGCACAAAACCGTTTTCGCGGCATGCCCCTCTGTCTCCACGATAATTGACAGAGCTGTGGCGTCCAGGCTCGATTTCCCGCAACCCCAAACCAATTAATGATTAAAGACAAACTCACGGGAGTTCAACAGAGCCCAGAAGACATCTTCCAGCACCTGTTTCTTGTCTTCGGCTTCGGCGAGCACGGCATTCAAGTCGTTTCGCTCCTGCTCCGTCGGGCGTCGTGTCAAACAACGAATATAAAGCTCTTCCACAATCTGCGCGGGATCAACCTTCTCTTCCAGCCGTTTGCCGATCAGATTGCCCTGCGCCACCTTGCTCTGCAATGTATCGCCATTGATCAGATGGAGCGCCTGGGACAAATTCGGCTCGATCTTCACTTCACAGGCACAAACGGTCGCCCGACTGGCCCTTCCAAAAGTGGAAAGAAAATACGTGCTCGTGTTGCCATTGGCTATCTGCACAGCCCGCGCACCAAGGGGAAGACCAGAAAACTTATTCTTCGTACCGGTCACCTGACTAATCAAGTCGAGCAGGATTTCAGCCCGGACACGCCGCAAATACGCATGTGAAAAGTTCTTGGTGTCCGTTGCATTCGTTTCATTCATGGCGGTACTGAACTGATAGGTCCGCGAAGTGCAGATGTCACGAACGAGTTTCTTGAAGTCGTACTTGTACTCGGTGAATTTCTGCCCGAGCGTGTCAAGTAGTTCCGCGTTCACCGGCGGATTACTAACACGGACATCATCGACCTCGTTAATGATCCCTTTCCCGAAAAAATGGTTCCAGACAATGTTCGCGAGATTCTTAGCGAAGTAGGGATTTTCCGCGGAAGCCAGCCAATTTGCCATCACCACGCGGCGGTCTTTGCCTTTCACGTCAGGCACAGCCCCTCCAAGGAACTTCGGCGTCATCACCCGGCCGCCCACTGGGTGTTTTACTTCACCGCCACCGCTATTAAAGATGATCCGCTCACGAGGGTCTTCACCCCCTTTGCGACCGATCTGCGAAAAGAATGCGGCGAAGCTGTAATAGTCGTCCATTGTCCAGCGGTCCAACGGATGATTGTGGCACTGGGCACACTGGATCCGCATGCCCATAAATACCTGAGCGACGTTTTCGGCGACTTTCTTCGGATCACCTTCCATTTGGTAGTAATTGGTGGCCGCGTTTTCGAATGTTCCACCACTAGCACCCAACAACTCCTGGACCATCTGATCCATCGGCATGTTGCTGGCGATGCGTTCCTGGATCCAATTGTAGTAACGGAGCATTGGCTTGTAGGCGATCTGCTGAGTCGTGCGAACTTGCAACAACTCCGCCCATTTCATCACCCAGATCTCGACGAACTCCTTGCGGTTAAGCAAAGCATCCACCAACTTCTCGCGTTTCTTGGGATCGCTGTCATTGACGTAAGTATTGAACTCCTCGACCGTCGGCAGTACTCCGACGACGTCAAGATAGACACGACGCATGAATTCTTCATCCGTGCAAACGTCCGAAGGCTGGATCCGCATCTTCTTGAATTTCTGGTACATCAAATCATCGACAAAGCTATTGGAAGGAACCTCTTTCCAGGTGAACTTGAGCCCTTTGGGCAGCACAATGAAATGAGTCCCGACTGTGTGCGTTTCAAAACGCGCCATGATGAACGCCTCACCCCGTTTGGAAGCGGTAACAACGCCGTTTTGCTCGATGGGAGCCGAATTATCATTGTTCGACAGGAAATACGCCTGGGAAGTCACATCACGATCCGTCCCATCCGAGTACTTCGCACGCACACTGATTTGCTGCGTCGCCCCTTCACCATCGAGCACCGCTCCCTCGGGGTAAATCTCAACAGAAACGACAGTCGGCACCTTGGCCGGATCCGGGTCATTGGGAGCACCGGCAACCAGCCAACGTTCCATGGTGGCGGCCATCGAGCTGTCGATGTCAAACCGCTTGCCACCGGTGTGGGGCACGGCACCGGTCGCTTTTTCCATCACCAGGCTTTCACGTGGCACCGCCAAGTTAATCCGACGACCGCTCAATTCGTGGGTCAGGCGGTAGTGATCCCCTTGCGGGTCGAAACCAAACAAGGAGAGCCTGAACCCATCCTTGCCACTCGCCGCACCGTGGCAGCTTCCCGTATTACAGTTTGCCTTCATAAAGATCGGCATGACGTCAAGCATAAAACTGATGGGAACATCTTCCTTCGCGCGTTCGACCTTGACGGGCACAATCACCTGATGCCCGGCATACGTGACGGTAAGCTGGCCTTCACCATCCTGCGACGGGTAAAGAATGTTCTTCTCAAGCCGCGCTAAATCAGCGTCGCTCAGTGCAAATTTGGCTGCGCCAGTCACATCGTGCGTAACACCATCCGGATAGATTGCCTGCACAATCAAACCCTGCTGATCACGCACAGTGCTGAGATGTACATCCGCAGGATAGACCTTGATCTCGGCCGGCGCCACCTGCGGCGTTTGGGATTCCTCGGCTGTCACTGGAATCGACCAAGTAAGAAGTGCCGCGGCAACGCTTAGAAGCACCTGCGTTCGCATAACGATATTCCTCTTCTGTAACCGTATTCGGTGTATGTGCAATGAGCGAATTGAGTTCGAAGTATCGAGATCTCCGGAAGGTTGCTGGCTACTCACCCCCCTCTTGGGCGGCCTTGGCTTTCTCTTCCTGTCGTTTCTTGGCAGCCAACCGAAGCTTCTGCAAACGGGTCAGCGGCTTGGGAGGTTTCTTAGGCTTGGGCTTTGGTTTTGCCTCCGGCTTTTTCTCTGCAGCCTTGGGCTTGGGCATTGGTTTGGGGGCATCCGGTGGAGGCGGCAAAGGCTTGTCAATTTGCAGCTGCACTCCCCCGGCGCGACTCACGATGGGCTCACCGTTCTTGGTAATGGTGACCTGGCAGATCAAATTGTGTTTTCCAACCGGACTGGCTGGATCTGTCTTCAAGTTAAAGACGAGCTCTTTCGTATCCTTGGTGAACTTCATTGGTGTCGCCGTTACCTTGGGCGGAATTCCCAACAGCTGCGCGGTTGCCTCACCCTCAAAAGGCGTGGTGTGATTCAGTTTGCACAGAATCTGTGCCTCCTGCCCCTGCTCACACGCCGGACGCTGCATTTCAAAGCGCACGAATGCGTCGGCAATTTCCAAGTCCGCCAGCTGTGAAGAACTCCACATGCCGCCCGACGTACCCAGGGCAAAGACCTTCCATTTCTTAATCTGGGCCCCACCATTGGCATTGATCGGGTAATTCACTTCCGTCTTGCCCTTGGCGATATTGACAGAACTTGCCGCACCGAGTCCCGGTGGACGGAACGGGAATTGCACATTGATGCCTTCGTCCCAGCCTTCCTTCTTGGTGGCAACGACCTTCAACTGCATCGAGCCATCTCGGACGACAGGTACCTTAGGCACCACAATATCGATTTTGAAAGGCAACTCCTCGACAACCGCCACCGCCAGTTGCTTCACAGATTTCCAACGATAGCGTGATTGGCCCGGAGCACCGATGATGTAGTCGGCCGTGTTACCAAAACTGCCACGAATGCCTTCGTTCTCGGCATGCCGTGCCGTGAAGTTCAACAGCTTACCCGACAGTGGGGCATCAGCCGCAGCCTCAAAGACCACGGGCATCGTATTCATATTGGACGGCATATTATCGCAGAGCATCTTCAAGCCATCCGGCAAGTCTTTGCCCTCAAGCACTAATTCACCACCAAAATTGCCCCGTCCTGCGTTGATCAGCGTGGCAAACCGGCCACCGCGAGGCACGTAGATCTGCTGGCGATACTGTCCGTAGCGCTCGACACGTGGAATAGACAACGAGAGGCTTGGCTTGATTGGCTGGAATTCGATGCGATAAACCAGATCCGGACCACCGCGCCCCAGATGATCGGTAACGCGGATGATGTACTCACCATCCGCTGGCACGTTAAATCGGAAGTAGCTATCTGGTCCACGTGAATCATCATTGCCAGCGATTCCACCGCCATCCGCCTTGTACAAGTTCATTACCGGGTCCAGTCCCGAACGAATACGGCGAGCGAAACACTCGACCTCGAACTGCTGTCCCTTCTTCGCGCTAAACCGGAAAAAATCAACGTCCTTCGGTTCTTGAATGATCCCATTGAAGGCTAATGGCAATGCTACCGGTGTCGCTTTCGCCATCTCATTATTTGGCTCCGATTCAAACGCATTGCCATGCTCGAACAACCGAAAATTATTGGGCGTGGGAGCAACGCCCCCTTCGTCTTTTGCGAACAGTCCGAAATCGGTGACCTCCTCGGCAGGAAGAGCAAACTTCTGCGTGAGTTCACCGGAGGGCAATCCCAGAAACTTGACTTCGACTTCCTCACCCCTCTTTCCGCCAGCCGGATAGGCCGCGGTGGGCCGCGGAAATGTACCCACATGGAGGCGATAATTATTCCCGTTGGCATAAGCGCTCTCACGTACCTCAATGATGTACTTACCATCTTCAGGCGCGACGATCGCCGCATAAGCATCCTGGAGCGCCAATGGGGTGTCATCATTCGCGGAAAGCTCAAACCGCTCACTATTGAGAATCGCCACATAGGGATCGAACAAAGCCGTGCTCAATCGCATGGCGACGACTTCGGCCGAAATCCGCTGGCCCTTCTTGGCTTCGACGACGTAGTAATCGACATCCTCATTGCCGACATTGCCGTTAATCACCTTGTTCAATTCAATCGCCTGAGGTGCGGCAAACTCGCTATTCGGCTCCTTCTCTTCGACAACGGCCAGATCCTCGACCCAAAAGGTTCGATAATCCGAAAGACCCGTTTTCGTACGAACCTGGGCGACGTGTTCACCGAGTCGCACATCAGGAGCGATTTTCATGGTGACTTTGACATTGCCACCCGACGGCTCGAGCTTGGTGACTTCAAACCCACTGCCTTCGTAAAAGAAGATCTGTTCGGCATCACCCAGATTCGAACCATTGAACGACACAACGATTTCTTGCCCGCGCTGCACGCCACGCGGCGTGATGCTGCCCAGACGCGGTGAGGCCGCGGAGGCAAACGCAGTGAGGGTCAAGCACACGATGGCTGTGACGTGCATCTGCACACGAAGAAAACGTCGCGACATGGCTTCTCTCCGACTATCCAAGTAACACGGGCCACGCTTTACCAACGTGGCCCGCTTAAGGTTTCATTCCCACGACAGGCCGTTTAGATGATCAACTCTTTCCGCACCTTCCCGCCGTTGACGATTTCAATTGGGCGATCACCTGGCGACATCAGTTCCTTGTCCGCCACAATTCCCAACCGATTGTAAATTGTCGTCGCCCAGTCTTCGACGGTCAGTGCATTCTCCTCCGGTTCACTTGCGGTCGAATTAGAGGAACCATAGACGATTCCCTGCTTCAAACCGCCACCCGCCATGAGCACACTGAACACTTTGGGCCAGTGATCGCGGCCCGCATTCCCGTTGATCTTCGGGGTTCGACCAAACTCACTGGCGATACAGACGAGCGTCGAGTCGAGCAGATCACGGTTGGTCAAGTCACGAATCAACGCGCCGAATGCCTGGTCAAAGGGTGGCACCTGCCCGCGAATGCCACCCGCGATATTACTGTGCATGTCCCAACCACCGTACGTCGTGGTGACGAAACGGACACCGGATTCCACCAACCTGCGCGCCAGCAGCAAGCGGGCACCCGCCGTATTGCGACCGTACTCATCGCGGAGTTTGCCGTCTTCCTTATTAATATCAAACGCTTCACGTGCCTTCTGGGAACTAATCAGCGAATACGCTCGGTTGTAAAACGTATCAACCGCATCCAACGAATCTGACTTTTCTTTTGCCTTAAAATAACTGTTGACCGAATCGAGAATACGGCGACGCCGCGTAAAGCGTCCTTCATTCACACCGCCAGGCAGGTTCAAATCTTTGACTTTGAAATTTCCACTGGCAGGATCCGCACCGAGGCTGAAACCAGCATAGGAGGAACTCAAATAGCCGGTTCCTGCAAACTGGTTCGGCTGCCCCGGCACGCAGACGTACTGCGGTAGGTTATTGCGGGGGCCAAACTCGTGAGCCACCACGCTGCCCATGCTAGGAAACATAAGAGCCGGACTCGGCCGATACCCGGTGAACATGTTGTGCGTACCACGTTCATGGGCGGCCTCGCCGTGCGTCATCGAACGGCAAATAGCCAGTTTATCCGCCACCTGCGCGGTTTGTTTCCAAGCCTCGTTGATGCGCACACCTTCTACCTTGGTATCGATGCTGTTCATCGGACCGCGGTACTCGATCGGCGCGTATGGCTTGGGATCAAAGGTCTCCTGATGGCACATGCCACCGGGCATGAAGATGAAAATGACCGACTTGGCCGGACCCTCTTTACTCTCATAGAACTTTTGGTCCGCTTGGGCCTGTAGCCGAAAATAGTCCGACAACGTCAGACCCAGGCCGCCGAGAAAACCGACGTGCATGAAACCGCGACGACCAATGTTGTTACCTAAGCACTTCATGTAACGCTCTCCCGTGTTACGGTGCACGTGCGGCCAAAAAAATCGAACCAGCGCGAGGAAGTTCACCTGTTTGGAGGTACTAAATTTTCACAACGGCCGGCAGCAGTAAACGACGCTATTCGACCGCTTCTTTCGCAGACCCAAGGAAGGAAACCCACCACACATTTCGCGGGCAAGCTTGATCTTAAGCTGAGGCGGGAAACATCTGCACTAGGCTAACCGCTGGAATCTGAACTGTCAAACACTTGACCGCCGCAGCGCACTGTGTGGGAAGTTATTCGCGGGGCCGTGGCCAGTTCGTCGCTGGCGGTAACGTGTGCCCGGCCTGGGAACGAGGCCATCTCGATGGTTGGCACAGCTGGAAGCCACACTGAAAAGTCATGCGGTAAAACGAAAGTTTTCGCACGATCAAGAGGTCGAGAGAGTCACCCGGGCCGCTGGGTACCACGCCACTAGTAGGCCGTATTGATCAAACAAACGGCTTAATCGGTAAGACCGTCAAGTCCCACTGGGAGCCGCGCCAGGATCCGGGGGAGTGGCGAAAGCTTTGAGTTCGTCGCGGAGTACAACCATCTCAGCCGGGGCATCGATGCCCACACGAACGTTATCGCCGGACAGTCGCACAATTGTCAGCACGACATCCTCGCCCAACTTGATACGTTCGCCTTCCTTCCGTGAAAGGACCAACATCGCCAACCTCCGTTCGATTTTGACCAGGCATCCATGCCGACATCAAAGTAAACTCTCACCAGCGCTAACTACTTTGGCCGCGACCACATTAACCGACGGGTACCAGGGTACCGGAGGAACTCAGGCGAGTCTGCTCGCGGCGTTCTCCCGTCGCATCGTAAAACAACACCGAATTGCGTTCAGAATCCCAGATTGCGACAAATCGGACACTGCGAGGCCCGTGTAAGCAAAAATACCTGCCACACGGTCGCTGGCTGCGCGAAAGCTGCCTTTCCGTCATGTGGAAAGCACCTATTTCCAACTCATTCTGGTCGCACAGGGCTTGGTGAACATACTGCCTCAATTCCGTCAAATCGTTAACCTGTACGGGTTCAGGCATAATATAAACAACCTCCCGAAAGCAATTTCCCGCCCGTCCAGACCATAAACAGAAGGGCAAGACACTACAAACAAAACAAGGACAAAGTAGACTATCGGTACTTTGGCTGGACCAGTTAATATAGAAACAATAAATAGCCTGGGACAACACCGGCCCGGCTGCGGCCCGAGAGGCACAAACGGCCGTATTGCTACTAGCCGTTTTTGCCAGATTAAACTGGCCTGCGGCCAGGCCAGCCCAGCGCTTAACTGGCGGTGCCGCCGCGCAAGAACAGGGAAAACACCCGCCGCGCGAGGGACCAACATGCACTACGTGCCGACTCTGCGACGCGAATCGGTGCCTGGCTATTGACCAAGTCGCCCCAGCAGGCGACGTACCAACCCGCGCAGCGGCCGCGCACGCCCTGGCTGGTCTCTGTCCATAGCCACCTTCCGATTTGTCTGGGCGTATTCGCCAAACGCCTCAGCTACTTCTCCTGCCGCTGTGTCCCCCTGATGGAGTAGCACTCGATAATGCAGCGAGAAAGACTCCCCCTTTTGCATGGTGTGCCCGGCATCAATGCTGTTGTCACCATAAAAATGGTGCAAACCAAAAGGGTTGGCCGCAAACAGGCCATACGTCCGTACATGCCAGTGGGTGGGATAGCGAAAGCTACTCGGGTGGTTGAGAATCGCCACACCGACCGTTTTCCCAGCAACCGGCCCAACGTAATCAACCCATTTGGCAGCCTTGCCCCAGGCCCCTTTGTCTGTTTGCCCCTCACTATTAAGGATTTTGCCACCGAGCTTGGCGTCCACTTTCATAGTGCCGGCCAACCGGACACCAAAGCTGCCTTCTTTGGTGTCACCAAATTTCACCTCACGGGCCGCTGTAATCGTAATGTCAAAATCAATCCAGCGACGTTCTTGCTCCGCGCCAAACGTCAACGTGCGCACATCGGAGCAATGCGTCTCTCCGGCTGGATCCACCCAGTCATTGCGAGTGGAAATCACAGCGGTCTCGCCCCCACGCACTTGGAGAAATTCACGATGCAGAATGTGACCACTCTTTTCACTCTCACCCCAGAAATCAATCCCGTTGACATCGCCGTGCGTGAACCAAAAAGAGCGATGGTGAATGTGGTCCGAACGTTCCGTCTCTATCGCCTCTTGCAAAGGGTATCGGCGGGTCAGTTCTTCGCCGCCGGGACCAATCAGAGGATAGAGAACCGGTTTATGGCCTGATTTCACCAGGTACTCGGTAAAGGTTTCTCCCGCCAGCGTCACCTTGACACCACGATCCTCCTGCTTGACGACCGCGAAGTCCGCTGCCCGCGCAGCGACTCCCGACACCAACACCATCGCGGCCACCACAACGCGCATCACCAACATACCCCACCTCCTCGCAACTGGAGAAACCTCTGCCCCTCGCGGATGGCAAACCGGTACCATCACCCGCCCACCATCCTAACGGTTGCCCCAGCAGCGCACCAGCAACCTCGCACAATGACAGGAAAACGGTCGCCACGCCCGCTGGCGGGGACTCGAAGAAGCACCGGGGATCCCGCTACAGAGCGCCCCGCGGGAAAACGATCCACCGGCTGTTGATCGCGGACCCAACTAGCGTGTCTGCTGCGGTCGAGCCGCAACTTTTCGCGCCCGCACATAATTCGCCAGCGTGACCAGCTCAAACTCCACCAGTTGTGCGTTGGCGCGCGTCACCCGTTTGCGGTTTTGTTTCGTTAGTGTCCAGTAGGGTATGTGGTGTGAACGGATTCGTGTCCTGCCACTGGAACGACGGCCTTCCGCTACGCGTTCGACCTCTTGAGGCAACCACCCGCGTTCGGCCAGTTGGCGGTTGAGTTCGGTGCGGATGAACGGTGGAAATCCATCCCGGATGGCATTCAAACGAGCAATCCAATCGGCAAATTCCCGGTACTGTGCTACCGCCTCTGGAAAACGCGGTTCCTTCCCTTTCACATGATAGCGGATCCGCTCGGTCAGCAGACGTACCGCCTTCTCTTTGTCGTCGAATTCAAATTTGACCTCCGGCTTCACAACCGCCAGCTTGTTGGCTTGAATCGCCTCCACTTTGACCCGCGCCAGCAAATCTTGTAGCTGCTTGGTCGTCAACGTCGCCCGCACCTTACGGCGTGGGTCGATCAAGTGAATCGCCCCACCGGCCGGTTCAAAGATCGTAATCTCCTGCGGACCTGTCAGTAGAAAGTCATAAACTTTCCCATCAAGGAAGACCGTCAGCGTCTTGGCCACAGGGCTTTTACCCTGACCCACGTAAATATCGGTATCGACGTGAAAATCAGCCGCCTGGGAACTGGTCACCAGCAGGCCCAGCAGGCAGGACATGGTCACAAGCGTGCGCATGATGAAACGTCCTCGAATCGCAGGGAATGTCAGGCGGGGAAGAGCGTAGCCGAAATCGGGGAACCGTGTCCAGGGGAAATTCTGGGTCGGCCAGGTCAGAGACTGCCCGACGCGCCCACACAGTAAGGACAGGAAATTGGCTCAGCGGCCCCTCTTTCCAACACTATCCTGCTGCTGGCGTTGCTGGTACGGACCACCGCTCGTAGGCCTCGGAGCCAGAAGAGCACCACCAATCGGGTACCAGCCGCCGCGCCCCCCCCCCACATGCCATCTCTCTCAGTCACTACGTTTCGCATCGCTTCAATAACACGCGGCAAATTGTCCCAGCGAGTAGTTCACCCGCTGAACGATGTCACAATCGCGTGTTACGGATGCGCGGGGCATTCCGACGCACGTACTCGCGCAACAGGCGTACCTCATCCAAGGAATGCCACTTCACCAACTTACCCTCGACAACTTGGGCAACCCCCGGTTTATCCATGGACATCACCGCAGACGTATGTTGGCCAGGTGCCGCCGTTATTCCAGCGCCCGCCCTCTCAGTTCACGAGGTGGAGCTGGAGATAGTGATTCGCGGCCCAGCCAGCGGCGCTACACGACCGAAACCACCCATGAGAAGCGGGGGCAGAACCGCGAGATACTCCGACATGAGCCCAGAAAGCCCCAACTCCGGGTCACGCTCTGGGGCACACATCGTCGTAAGTCGAGTGAGGGTGCAGGGACTTGAACCCTGGACCTACGGATTAAAAGGACCAGGGTACGTTTCGGTTTGCCTTCGGTAACCGTTCTCATTGCGTTATACGTGTTCGGCGGCAGTTTTCCCATGCCCTGCTCTGCCAGTGCGAGTCGATTTCAGGCCACAGTTTGGCCAACTGTGGCCTGGCGTTTTTCACCTCCTGCCGGCGGTGCGGGTCCGGCCCTCGGCCACACGCCGCCACGGCAGCCTCTATATGGTTGGCGTCTGGATACGCCAACAAACGTTGTGAGAGACCACAATGCAGAAACTGCGATATTACGTCCTACCGGGACTGTTTGTGTTTCACCTGGTGGTGCTATTGGTGACGCTCTCCACCGTTTCGCGGGAAAACGAAACTTCCCAGCAGGTTGCTGTTGTCATCATTGTATCGCAGTTCTTCCTGACTGCGCTCTTTGCCGGGATGGGGTCCGGAGCATGGGCGCTTCGGATAGCCAGTTGGGGTGCGGTCGCTACTCGGCCAAATTCACCACCGCATTGTCTCGCTTTTGACGGAGTCTGCTGAACACGTCCTGCCGCAATTTCCCCTCGGGGTCGATCAGCGTGGCCGGCTGCCGCAGTCCCGCTGCCCGCGGTTGCCGATTCCAGGTCTCCAGCACCTGACTGGCAACCCGAGCACGCTGCAGCGGCGTTCCGACATGGTCGTACCGCAGATCCTGGTAGGCCTCGATCTGTCGCAAGCTGCGGGCGGCACAATACCGTACCGCGTCGTACGGATCTTCCAGCAGAGACGCCAGCAGAGGAGCCATCCACCCATCGCCACTGGCTTCCACCGCCGGTTTCCACCCCATCCCAATCGCCGCCAGCGCGCGCAGTCCAGCGTCCCCGGTCAGAGACCACATCGCGACCGCCGAGACCGATTTCTGGTCGAGCGACAATTCCACTTCAGGGGCGCCGTACCAGCGGGTCAAATGCTCAGCGGTCCATCCCAACGTCTGGTTTAAATGGCACAGATTACATGCATTGGGGCGACCGGTGGCCAACTCTGCGGAGACCGAAGGGCGATCGATCTGATGACTACGAACCGACTTCAACAGCCCGTAGGTGGTATGCGGCATGTGGCAGTTGTAACACCGGCTGCCACTCGACTCGGCCCGATGGTGCGTGTGACCGGTGGATTGGTAGCTATCGGCGGAGTGGCACTGCGTGCACCCCCCGTCGTGCAACGCCTCCGGTTTGAGCTGATCGTCGGCCCACTCTTTTACCGTCCGGGAATCATCACTGCTGTGGTGCATGCTATGGCACGAATAACAGGTCATTCCGCCGGACTTCGCCGTGTAGCAGGGGGACCCCACCAAACCGTTGAATTCGCGTCCCGCGGTCCGCACCATACCGTCGCTCCAAAACCTCGACCTGAAGTAGATCTCGTGGTCGCCGCCCGAGCGGGCCAGATGGGCCCGCGTCGCGTCGTTCACGCCTTCCACCAGACGCGTCTCGGTGATGTCGTCACCCGGACGGTAACGGTACCCCTCCAACAGATCGTGCTGATACTCCTCGAGCGTCAACGCCGCGGTAAAGCTGTGACAGGCGCCACAGACCTGGGATGACAACTGATTTGACAACTTCGCCGGATGCACGATCGGATCGAGCTGGCCGGGGGTTGGCTGACCGCGGTGAAAATCGACGTGGTCCGCAGCGGGCCCGTGACAGGCTTCACAGGAGATTCCAAATTCAGCCGCTTGCGTGTCGACTTCGCCGGTATCGGTCGGCGCGGTCCGTCCGTGCGTGGAATGGCAGTAGACACAGCTCTGATTCCAGCGACCGGTGTTGGAATACCCGCCGGCAACCGGTGCTTGCAGAAGCGTCGCCGCGGCGGGAATCCACTGATCATCGGCCGTGAGATAGACGATCGGCAACTGCCCGAGCACCCGTGACTGGCCCGTGGCGTACCAGTAAATCTGCATGTGGTGCGAACCCGTTGTCAGGGCGATCGGGCGCCGTATACGTTTGGGCCGATCCGCTGGTGGCGCGTCGAGGTCATCCATCGTGGCCCACAATTGGTCCCCCTCGACTTCGAGCTGAACCTGCTGGTCACCGACCCGCACTTCGACACCATCAAAGGAAGTCAGCGCCGTGCGGGTCGACGCGACCTGTGTCATCGTCCGATGATACGAGGCGTGCCAACTGGCGTGATTCTCCGGATGACATTCCCGGCAGGCGGACGACGAGATATAGCCATCGCCCAGCTGCTGCCGCGGTCTGCGGGCCACAAACACCGGCTCGCCGCGAGACGCTTTGACCTCCATCGGCGGTTCGGACATCGATCGCACCACCACCAGCGACAGCGCCAAATAGATGACCGCGAAGCCCGAGAGCGCCGTGACCACGGCGGGCGCCGTTCCCCAGCGCCAGTAGATCAATAGAAACAGAACCACCGCTGCAAGAGAGCCGAAAAATAGCGGTCGAAACGCAGGGTCCACGATCCGAGCTCCTGATCCGAGGGGACAATGCGGCGGCCACTATTCCACCTAAACGACTACCCTATCAATAGTTACCACCCTACCAGGGCTGTCGGCAGGTTGCAACGTGTTTCGAACAGGCCACGCCGGTTTACGTGTTGTCCGACCGTTTTCCGGGGCCGTTCCGCCGGACCTGGCGGCGCGCCGCCCACCAGACCAGTTTGTGCGATTCGATTGGAATCTCGACAGGGCCATCCAGCGCGCGGCCCGCTGCCGCTGCTGTTGACGTTACCCGCTGTCACCGCAGTCCAGCAGTGGGCCGCTTGCACGGCGTTGCGTTGTGGCACAGCGCAATGTGGAACGTTGGTGTGGAACACCGCGCAGGGGGACAGCAACCAGAACGCCGGCGGACCGGGTGATCTGAGCTCACCGCGACGATCCCATCCTGGCAGTACCTGCAGTATCAGGCATCGGGTCATCCCGACGGTGGGGTCCCGAGTCGCAGAAAGACGGGAAGACGAGTCGGGTGCCTCGCCGTGTCGGGTTGGGATTCCCTATTCTCGCAAGCGTTATTTTACCGACGTTCTCATCGCTTGTGGCGTGACTAACGCACATCGCTCACAACCCCAGCAGAGCTGGTCCCGTGACCAACACGGGCGGCCAAGTGCTACCGACTCACTTCTTCAATCGTGGGCCGGTGTGAGGCCGCGGGGTTCGCCGAATAGATGCAAAGCGGACCTCTGGGTACAAAAAAGGCCACACCCGCCGCGAGTGTGACCCGGTGTACCTAGGTACATTTTCCGATCGAATCGTCGTAAGTCGAGTGAGGGTGCAGGGACTTGAACCCTGGACCTACGGATTAAAAGTCCGTTGCTCTACCGACTGAGCTACACCCTCGTCGAAATGGAGAGTCTAACCGAAGCCTGGTTCAGCGAAAACCGGTTACCCGCCCCGACGCTGATCCCGACAGCGTCGGGGCTAGCACAATTGTGTGTCCAGATCCCGCAATTCTTCCAGCCACTTGCGAATCTCGCTGTCGTACTCGCTGGCCAGATTTCCGTGAATTAGCTGTCGATGGAAATCCGCCGCGCCGGATTCCACCAGCTCTGCAGCCTCCGCACTGGGAAACCGGCGGTAGGGGTCCGCCGCGATCAGGCCACGACAAAATTTCATCAACAGTTCGTTGACAGCCACTTCACGCGGAACCATTTCATGGAGCCGTGTGGGCAATTCACGTTTTGCCGCCAGCAGTTCTTGGCGTGTCTGCGCTGCTTTGAACAACCGCCGCCCTCCCAGGAGCTCGATCAGCACGTAACCGAGTGACGCCAGATCGCTGAGCGGTGTGGGTACGTCACCTTCCAGGACTTCCGGCGCGGCATACGCGGGAGTACACGTGCGGCAGGCAGGTGGGTCGTCCAGCTCAAAGGCGGAGCCGATGTCAATAATCTTCGCGGCGCCCGTGCACTTGAGCATGATATTCGACGGCTTGATGTCCCCATGGACAATACCCTCGCAATGCAAGGCGGAGAGGGCTGCCAGACAATCACGGACCACCGCCACCGCCACCCCAGGCCGAAACAGCGACTGTTCAGGACCGCGTGTCACAACAACACGGTTAAGATATTCCCAGCGGCGGGTGCTCACACGCCCCTCGACACAGCTCAGCATCCAGGGAAGCTGGAGGCGATAAAGGTCATATCCCTCGACCCACTCCATCACCATGATGCGCAGTGAATCACGGTCCACAAAATTGTGGACGTCTAATAAATTGTCCTGCTGGATACGTGCCACACAGCAAGCCACATGAGCCATCCGCTCCATAGCGGCGTGGTAGAGGGCAGCTGTCGCATAGCGTTCGGGAGAGAAAATCTTCAACGCCACAGGCAATGCAAAGCGATCTGCGCCGCGGCGTTCGGATAGAAATACGACTCCTTGCCCACCCGACCCCAGACGTCGATTGAATCGATGGTAGCAGGTCCAGTTGAGACGTTGACTATTGACAATGGACTCAAAACGCGGAACAAGTTTGTTCAGTCGCCGGTCTACGGCAACCCCTTCGGCATTCTCGGTTGCGTTGGGATTGGTCCGCGTCGTCGTCAGCATGGCAAATAACAAAGAGGTCTCGGGGCGGACGCCCCGGCGCACGTCCCTCTCGACGTGCGTTACGCAGCGTGTCCATCGGTCAAAGCTACTGTCCTGCGCACTCTCTCAACTCGTCTCGCAGCCCGCATGACACCGACCACCTAAAGCGGCGGTCACCTAGTGTAGCGGTGCTGGCGAGCACGAGTCTAGTGTGATTAGCGTAACCTTAGCTGCCCACCACTCCAGAACCCGCTCGCCGTTCGACAGGCCCCCTCATCAGGTTCCGTTAGCAGGCCACATCCACGGCCGATGCAGAAAGTCGTGTGCAACATCGTGAAGCCCCGGTCCAATATCCGCTAACACTCCGGCACATCACAGCCAACGGGAACCGGAAACCCCAGTCGCTTGTCAACCAGGTTGCGCAGTGGACGACCCTCCAGAAAACGCCGGAGATTCTCACAGGCAAAATCGGTAGTCGTATCAACCCGGTGCGCGGACTGGGCTCCCACGTGCGGCGTAATGATGACGTTTGGCAAATTCCAGAGCGCGCTTTCCTCAGGTAACGGCTCGACCTCGGTCACATCGAGTCCCGCACCTGCCAACACGCCAGCTTGCAGGGCTTCCGTTAGAGCGCTTTCCTCAATCACCGGACCTCGCGCCACGTTGATCAGCAGACTGCTACTGCGCATCCTGGCCAAGTGCTCTCGATCGATCAAACCACTCGTCGACGCGTTGAGGGGCAAACAGAGAATCACCGCGTCGCTGCTGCCCAGTAATGCCGTTAGTCGGTCCGCAGGCCATAAATGCTCCACCCAGGATGGCCGGTCCACGGGGAACAGGTCAGTAGCCAGGATGCGTGTCCGAAACGGTGCCAAGACTTCTGCGATTCGGCGCCCGTTACCACCAAAACCAACAATCCCGATCGTCTTGCCATGTAAGTCCGCGGTGGGTCTGCGAATGAACTCACGCTGCTGCTGGGCCCGAAAAAAAACCGGCAGACTGCGTAATAGTCCAAGCAACAACGCCAATGCCTGTTCGGCAACCTGATCGGCAAATAGTCCAGAAGCGCTGGTCACCGGGATCTCGGAATCGATTACCGAGGGCACCAGGCAATGGTCCATTCCAGCCGCTGAAGACTGGATCCACTTGAGGCGCCCCTGGGCAACCACCTGGTCCCAGGGAACGGGTACTTTGGCGTGACCAATGAAAACATCAGCCTGTAAGATTTCTTCCGCGATCCGCTGCTGGCCGGCGTCACAGATTTCAGCCTCCGGCGCCGCGGCCGCGATCTGTTGTCGGTGTTTTTCTTCCACCGGGTAGCAAAGCACAATTCGCATCGAGCCATCCTGTTTACACAAAAGAGACACGCACCAACCGCCGCCACGAAACCAGCGGACGCTCCCAGACTCCTATCTCTATCGCATTGTGCGCGCCACGCCAATTCCCCGAGGAGCTGCTGTCCGATCAAGTCAACGCACAAGGGTTCACCGGCAGCTCACATTGATCGTCGGCGCGAACGAGCGTCTGGCGTGTCCGCAGGCTGCCGACCGGCCTTTCCGTTGGCAACCCCACCACGGACCTTGGACAACCCCAATAATTCCGCCGGGTTCTGTTTCACCATGCGATCAATCTGGCCCTGATCGATCCCGGCTTTTCGCAAACCGATCACGAAAGCTTTGAGTCCATCGGTGTGGACAGGATTCAGGTACTGCCCAAGATCCGACGCCAGCACAAAATGCTCTGCCCCCACTTCCGCAATGGCCTCCGCATAGACCTGTGTGGGAACGTGCTTCCAGTGGCGCATGCTCGCCAAATGGGAACGAGGCCCCTGCAGGTTGGTCAGCCAGACGCATTCCAGTTTCGCGCCGAGGGCTGCCGCCTGACGCATTTGCTCGATCGACATCGTAACCGGGTCAGCCATTGCATGGGTCACCAGGATTTTCTCTACGCCCGCAGCGCGGGCGGCTCGTATCAAGATCAGGCACTCCGAGGCCGACGAGTGACCCGTTTCCAGTACGAGCTGGTGCTGCTCGATCAACTTGAACAAGCTGCGCACCGCGGCGACCGGCTCTCCTTGTTCCACAACGGACACAAACGGCCGGTCCTGTTGAAAACGCCGCACGTGGTTTTCCGCATCAAACGTTGGCAGCCAGACCACTCGCCCACGATTTCCGGTAAAGGTCACCATCCTTCGTACGGCTTCCAGATTGACTCCCCCCACACTGCGATTGAGAACAATACCGCCGAAACACCGCATTCCGCTCAAGCGTTCCGCCAACCAAGCACGATCCGCTGTCATCGTAAAATGATTTTTCAGTACCAGTGCACGCATGCCTCGATCTCGCGCCAAGCGAGCCACTTCCAGATCGGTCATACTGCGGGTAAAGCTGTCCGGCCCTGAATGCACATGAAAATCGATTGCACCACGCAACGGATTCTCCAGAATCGTCTCCGGTTCTTGTCCCGGCACCCTGCCGACAGCAACGCCAATCAGGTGCACAACCAGAAATATCCATATAAACGCTCGCATTGCTGCTCCTCTCCTGAAACTCGAATTCCCGAATTATGCGGGTGGTGAACGCAGCTGAATAGCACGCCAAGCCTGTCCGACCCCTACCGAAATGCCAGGGAACACACTTTGCCACCACCGCTTCCGCCATGACGCAGAGGTCCAGCACGATTTCCACAAGTCTTTTCATAACAATTACTTGCGAATCGACGCCAAGTCCGAGCCACAGCCGATGCGAACTTGCTTCACGGAGGCGCTGGCGCCTACCGCCCGGGCTGGCGTCACACTGATCTGCAAGTTATCAGCGACCGCTCCTGCCCTTAAGCCACTGCCGGACTATGAAAATCGGCCGTTGACCACCTCCAGTTCGAGTGCTAACTTTCGAGCACCACACCACAGTCGGAGCAATCTAGGAATTGGCAAAAGAAACCGTAGAACCGAACGCCAGTTTTGAAGAAATGGACCTTTCGCAACCTATGCGTGAGGCCCTCGTCAAGGCAGGTTACAACGCCCCCACCCCGATTCAAGGTGGTCTGATTCCCCGAGCCATCGACGGTTACGATGTGATCGGGCAAGCTCAAACGGGCACCGGGAAAACAGCGGCCTTCGCGATCCCGATCATCGACCTGCTAGATCCTCCCGGTGAAACCGCTCATCCGCAAGCCCTGATTCTCTGTCCGACACGAGAGCTGGCCGTCCAGGTGGACCAGGAAATTCGCAAACTGTCGCACGGCACACAAGCACGCTCGCTGGCAGTTTACGGTGGCAAACCCATCCGTGGGCAAATCGAGAAACTCCGGCGTGGCGTCGAAATCGTAGTCGGCACACCGGGGCGGGTCATTGACCACATACAGCGTGGCTCACTGGTGCTCAAAGACCTCTGGTGCGTCGTACTCGACGAAGCCGACCGCATGCTCGACATCGGCTTTCGCCCTGACATCGAGAAGATTCTCCGCCGGTGTCCTGAAGACCGCCAGACGATGTTGTTCAGTGCCACGCTTCCACCGCCTATTCTGCGTCTTGCCAAACGCTACATGTATGAACCCGAGACGCTCAACTTTTGCCCTAAAGAAATCACCGTCGAGACCATCGATCAGTATTATTTTACGGTTGAAAACGACCGCAAATTTGAACTGCTCGTCGAGTTACTGAAACGTGAGCAACCTCAGCAAGCAATTGTCTTCTGCCGCACCAAGCGAGGAACTGAGCGGATCTTTCAGAGACTCAACAAACAATTCGACAACCTGGGTTGCATTCATGGCGACCTGGCGCAGGGCGCGCGAGATCGTGTGATGGGTGCTTTCCGATCCGGTAAGCTGACATACCTGATCGCAACTGACGTCGTCGGTCGGGGAATCGACGTCAGCAATATTTCTCACATCGTAAATTACGACACTCCCCAGTTTAGTGATGACTATGTCCATCGCGTAGGTCGTACCGGCCGGATGGGACGAGAAGGTGTCGCTTTCACGTTCGTCTCCCCGGACGAGGGCTCAGAACTGACAAAGATTGAACAGCGGATCAACCGCGAACTGGTCCGAGATGACATCGAGGGAATCACTGGAATGGCGGCCCCCGCCGAATCCACCGCCAGTGCTCAACCGAAACGTGAGCCACCCGCGGAAATGCTGCGACGTCCGCCCAAACGCTACCGCCGCGCACTCTGATCCTGTCAGGGCAGACAAGAGGTGCTTCCGGCCGTGGTGCCCCGGCGGCCCCACGGGGCACTCCACACGTCTGGCCCCACACTTCAGACTCGATGTGTTACGATACCCGGTATGGTCGGCGATCGGACAGAGCAGCAATCCAGCAAAGACCTTGAGCGCACGAAGGACTTGAGCCTGCGCCGCGCCAGGCCTCCGGCCGAGGTCCCGGGCTATGAACTACAACACTTCCTCGGAAGCGGTGCCTACGGTGAAGTCTGGATTGGCGTCGATACCACCACCCGCCGTAAAGTAGCGATCAAGTTCTACCTGCACCAGAGTGGCCTGGACTGGTCACTGTTGGATCGAGAAACAGAAAAACTGGTTTTTCTGGCTGCCGACCGCTACGTCGTCCAGCTACTGGATGTCGGCTGGAATGCCAACCCGCCCTACTATGTGATGGAGTACGTGGAAAACGGCTCCTTGGACGACTATCTCCAGAAGAGTGGTCCACTATCGGTCAGCGAAGCGGTTGAGCTGTTTCGTGAAATTGCGGTGGGTTTACAGCACGCCCATGGGAAGGGAGTCCTGCATTGTGATATTAAGCCGGCCAACATTCTTCTCGACGAAGATCACAAACCGCGGCTCGCCGACTTTGGACAGTCACGCCTTTCCTCAGAACAATCCCCGGCATTGGGCACACTGTTTTTCATGGCTCCCGAACAGGCCAGCCTGGCGGCAAACCCCAACCCCGGCTGGGACGTCTACGCGTTGGGCGCGCTGCTGTATACCATGCTCACTGGTAAGCCACCCTATCGCAATGACGAGGTAGTCGATGCCATCGACGCCTCGGGGGATCTTCCGCAACGGTTGGAGCAATATCAAGCGTTACTGAAATCCTCACCACCGATCAGCGCCGACCTCGCACTCCGCGGGATGCTCGACCGGCCGTTGGCAGAGATCGTGCAACGGTGCCTGGCCCACGACCCCAACGACCGCTACGCAACAATCGAGCAGATCCTCGATGCTCTGCGTGTTCGATCTCGTACGCGGTTGCGGCGTCCACTGATGGTACTGGGCGTCGTCGGCCCCCTGGTCCTCCTGTGCTTGATGACCATCTTTGCCTGGCGTGGCTATCAACAGGCAACCGACCAATCAACCGACGCAATCAGGCGGCGGGCGTACGAAAGCAATAGGTTCGCAGCTTTCCACATTGCCAGACGCCTTGAAGATGAAATCAAGCGGTATTTTGAGATCGCAACACAAGAGGCCGGTGAACCCACATTTCATGAGCGGTTCCACAAAGTGCGACGCTCAGAGTCCCTCAAGCAAATCGCTACGCTGCAACCCGACGCAACAGCTTTCGCCACACTTCGTTCTGCCTTTTCCGAGAACGTCGACAGACTGCAGCTACGCGAGTATTTGAACCAGCGACTGCAGTTCTACCTGCGATCGGATCAAGAAAAAGGACTACAACCTCGATTCGCAAGTCTCTTTGCCCTCGATGCGGCCGGCACCATCGTGGCGGTTGCCTACGATAATCCTGCCATTCGCTCGCAATCCGTGGGCAAGAACTTCGCCTACCGCACCTATTTTCACGGAGGCCCAAACGACCTGTCTGATAAACAAATCCGGCCCCCTGAGGTCTCTCACATTGAAAGGTCTCACCTGTCGGCTGCTTTCCAGAGCACGACGACAAGGACTTGGAAAATTGGTATCTCGACGCCCATTTTTGAGCATCCCGATGGTAGCGGCAAATTTACAGGTGTCCTCGTGTTCACCGTGAGAATCGGCGGCTTTGAGTTTCTCGGGCAAGAACAGCCCCAACAAACCGAAACCCAAACACAACCACTCGACCGCTTTGCGGTACTAATTGATGGCCGGCGCGGCGACAACGCAGGGGTCATCTTGCAACACCCCCTACAAACTGGCAATAGCGACGACCCCGATGCGCCGATCCAGGATACGCGCCAGTTTGAAGTGTCACGCGAACAACTCAATCGAATCGCACAAGACTGGAATTACCAGTATCGCGACCCACTCTCCGCTGCAGAGCAGGCGCCCGACCAACAGGAGACGTGGATTGCCGCTATCGAGCGTGTCCGCCTTTCGGCATCGAACACAAGTTCCTCGGCAGCGGGGCAAGTGACCGATCTGATTGTCATGGTGCAAGAGAAGGAGGGTGGTGCCATCGATCCCGTCCGGCAGCTGGGAAATCAGCTCGTACGTGAAGGCGTCTTGGCATTGCTCGGAATGCTGCTTACCGTGACGCTCTTGTGGTTTGTCGTGCTGCGGCTCACCGTGGAAACACGCAAGAACAAACGGACGCCCGGCCCAATCGAACCTCCGGGACACCTGCCGCGAGCAACCTTAATAACCAATTCCACGGAACGTCAGACCCTACGCCCACAGCCTGAACTCACCGAGGAAGGTACCTCCTGACGACTAGCAGCGTGCTAGCGCGGCTTGCGTCGAACCAACTTCGACACAGCAATATCGTCCACGTCGCGGTTCGCTTTCAACCGCGCCTCCAATGCGTCTAATCCGGCATTCAAGTGGTGGTAGTGCTGGTCGATCCGTTCCAGTAAATCTTCGGCGGCCACCGCTCCCCCCTTACTGGGAACACGCGATCGTCGCTGTTTTTTCGCTTGCTGGGCCATGGCACTTATTGTAGCAGTCTTCGGTACGCGACGCACAGTTGGTCAGAGAACGCCCAAAGGTCCGCTCGCGCATCTCGCTGGGTAGCGCGGACTGGACGCAGATCGAGCGGACCACACCTTAGACTTCCGCAAACAAAGCGTCGACAAACCGCTCGACATCGAAGATCACCAAATCATCTGGCTGCTCGCCTACACCAACGAATACAACGGGTAAGTCAAACTGCTGTCGGATGGGAATGACCACGCCTCCTTTGGCAGTACCGTCCAGTTTGGCGAGCACAATCCCCGTACATCCCGCCGCCTCAGAGAACCCCCGCGCCTGGCTGACACCGTTTTGTCCCGCGGTGGCATCCAGGACCAACAATACCTCATGCGGCGCTGCGGGAATCTGAGACCCTACGACACGCTGGATTTTCTCCAACTCACGCATCAAATTCACCTGCGTCTGCAGGCGCCCCGCTGTATCAATGATGCACACGCCTGCATTTTCCTCGACTGCCTTGGCAACTGCTCGGTGGGCAACACTCGCGGGGTCACTGTTCGCGGCGCCGGTCACAATATCGACGCCGATTCGTTGTGACCAAACCGTCAACTGCTCAACAGCAGCAGCCCGAAATGTATCCGCCGCCCCCAACACAACGTGCTTACCCTGGCTTTTGCAGAGCGTCGCTAATTTGGCAATCGAAGTTGTCTTGCCGGAACCGTTCACACCGACCACCATGATCACCGTCGGCCCGTTCTCGGCAAACCGCAGCGGTTGGGGTGGCTGTGCCAACAACTCGCTCACCTTTGTCTTGATCACATCGAACGCTTCGGACATTTCGATCACGCGGCCGCGAAAATCAGCGCGAATTTGATCACGAATCTCCGTCGCGGGCCCACCACCCATATCGGTCTTCACGAGAATGGCGAATATCTCACCCAGGAAGGCATCATCGACCAGCCTTCCTTCCGCTTTGAAGAGATCACGAATATCCGTACTGAGGACTGTCGCGGTTTTCTCCAATCCGCGTTTTATTCGATCAAAAAAACCCATCCATTCCGCTCCGGCCATAGGCATTGGGCAACTCAACGTGAACGCATTTTACCGTCCCTGCGAGAGGCTGTCGTGGGCCCTAATATAGGCCACCAAAGGCAGCACGGTCGCCGCGCTCACCGCAACGTCATGGCACTCTGCGAGCCAAGCTTCACTTCAGAGATTCACGTAGCACGCGATCCAATACGCCGTTGACAAACCTTGAAGATTGACGCGTACCAAATCGACGCGCTAATTCAACGGCTTCGTCGATCACCACGGGACCTGGTGTATCCGCATGGAGAATCTCAAACGCTGCCAGACGAAGTACATTGCGGTCGGTTGCCGCCATTCGGCTCAATTGCCAATTCTCCGTATGTTCTTCGAGGAGCGTGTCGAGCGACGCGGCCTGGGACCGAACCCCCGCAAGCAAAGATCTGGCAAACGCGATCAGTTCCGCATCGCCGCGCAGTCGGCTCGTGAGAAAGTCGTCCGTCACACTCTGCAGCGCATCAGGATTCAAGTCCTCCTGATAAAGCACTTGCAACACCACCTCTCGGGCTCGTGAACGACGACTCATTGCGGCCTTGCACCGGCCGCTCCACACGGGCAGCCGGTCCCGAAAAACAACAAAAAGGAACTCGCGCGAACCAAACTGACCACGTCGCACGCCGCCTAACGTACGGATAATGGAGACGGCTGGGCAAATGTACTTCAGCGAGGCTGTGACGGCAACCGGCTCATCAAATCAGCCATCCGCAATACCGCTTCAGCGCACTCGACACCTTTGTTTCCAACAGTGCCCCCCGCTCGCTGGATCGCCTGCTCGAGCGAGTTGCAAGTCAGCAGGCCAAACCCGACGGGAACGTCCGCCTCTAACGCGACACGTCCCAGACTCTCAGTGACTTGTTGGTTAATGTACTGGTCATGTGTCGTTTCACCCCGAATGACCGCTCCCAGACAGATCACGCCGGCGTAGTCTCCCGAGCGGGCAAACCTGCCAGCAATCAGTGGAATCTCCCAGGCTCCCGGCACCCACGCTACCTGGACCGCGTCTTCGCTCACCCCTGCCGCCGCCAGAGTCTGCAGGGCTCCCTCCAGCAGGCGCGCCGTAATGGATTCGTTGTAGCGAGAAACCACCACTGCGAATCGAGACTCCCCGCCAATCAGTTCGCCTTCCCATGTCTCGGGCATGAATCGCCTTCCCTCTCCAAATCTACAAACACCGTGCCTCTCCGCGTGCGAGAGCCACTCTGGCCCCTGTATACCCAACCCTACCCGTTGAACCAACGCCCCTTGAAAGCAACACAGCCAGTTCTGGCCCGACGGGTCAGTTCATTTCCGGCATCAAACATTGCTTTAACACTAGTCAATTTTCAGGATGCAAGGCAAAATGCGACTCTATGGCTACCAAACCCCTGTCCACGAATTCGCCAACCCGGCCGCCCCTTGGCGCCGAGCCAACCCTCTCGATTGGCCCCAGTCGTGAAGTGCCCGGAGAGTTTCAGCTGGTAGCGGAACAGACTCTGCCAGGACCACGGGCGGATGTTTTCGCCTTTTTTGCCGATGCGTTTCAACTGGAACGGATCACTCCTGCCTGGCTCCACTTCGCGGTACTCGCCTCCCGTCCCCTCGACATTCAAACCGGCACCTTGATCGACTACCGTTTGCGTCTACATGGCCTCCCGCTGCGTTGGAAAACTAGAATCCGCGAGTGGGAACCACCTTTCCGTTTTGTCGATGAACAATTAAAAGGTCCCTATCGTCGTTGGCACCATGAGCACACTTTTCTGGAAGCTGGCCCCGACACCCTCGTTCGCGACATCGTCGATTACCGTGTTCCCGGTGGCGTACTGATCCACAGCCTTTTCGTAAAACACGACCTGCGAAGAATTTTCCACTTCCGCCAGGCAGCCCTCTCTAGGTTGTTTCATGACTGCGCTGGTCCCATGTCGCGTCCAACACCCTGAACACCTTCTACCCACCTCATGCGAAAGCCCCGCTTCGCTCTGCCGCTCGGCGCGGTAGGATGGTTGTTCAATATTGGCCTGACATAGTTTGACTCGCGAGTTTGAAGTTGCGCCACGATGCCCAAACGACTGTACATTGAAACCGTTGGCTGCCAGATGAACATGCTGGACAGTGAAATGGTGGTGGCTAATCTGCGCCGTCAGGGTTACGAACTAACCAACCAGCCTCAACAGGCGGATACGGTACTGTTCAACACTTGCAGTGTTCGACAGCAAGCCGAAGAAAAAACCTACGGCTCACGGGGAAAGCTCAAAGACCACAAGCAACGACACCCTGATGTCACCATCGGTGTGATGGGGTGCATGGCCCAAAAAGACCAGCAGCTGATTTTTGGGCGCGCTCCCTATGTCGATTTTGTGGTGGGGCCTGGCCAATTGCAGGAAATACCCAGGCTGATTGAGGAATCCCGCTCCGGCAAAGAAAAACAACTTGCGGTCGGACTAGGCCGCCGAGATGGGTCGCTCGAGGAAATCAAACGTAGTCATGAGACTTTCGATCCCTTGCGCGACCCCGACATGCGATCTTCACCGTATCAGGCTTACCTGCGGATCCAGATCGGTTGCGATAAATTCTGCACCTACTGTGTGGTGCCAAACACGCGTGGCCCGGAACAAGGTCGCGCCCCGGAACAAATCGAAGCTGAAGCACGCGTGCTGGCCGACCAAGGAACCCGTGAACTTATCCTGCTGGGTCAAACGGTCAATAGCTACCGCCATCAATCCGGTGACACAATAACGCGTCTGTCGGACTTGTTAGTGCGTCTGCACCAGATCGATGGTATCGAACGCTTGAAATTCGTCACTAACTACCCCCGTGACATGACCGATGACTTGCTACACGCAATACGCGATCTTCCCAAGGTCTCCCCCTATCTGCACCTTCCGCTGCAAAGTGGATCAAACCGTGTTTTGCAGCGGATGAAACGGGGGTACACCTTGGAGATCTACGACGAAATGATGACACGAATTCGTGAGACGATTCCCGGGACTGCCATCTCGAGCGATTTCATCGTGGGATTCTGTGGTGAAACCGAAGACGATTTCGACAAATCCGTCGCCGCGGTAAACAAGTACCGATTCAAGAATAGTTTCATCTTCAAGTACAGCGAAAGGCCCGGCACCAAAGCGGCCGATCAACTGCCAGATGACGTGCCACGGGAAGTGAAACAACGTCGGAATCAGGATCTGCTGGCCCTGCAAAACCAAATCAGCGAAGCCGACAATCAAGTATTCCTAGGACGCACTATCGATGTCCTTGTTGAGGGTCCCAGTAAACGCGAATTGCGACACCCCAGTGGAGGGCACGTCATTCAGATGACGGGGCGCACTCACTGCGATCGTATCGTCGTCTGGGACGGAAACCAGCGTCAGGCAGGGCACCTGCTACCCGTTACGATCTACGACGCGAGCGCTCACACACTCTTTGGACACGTCGTCACGGACCATGTGGGACCTGAGATCTTCGACCTCAATGCACCGCAAACGTCCTAGACCCGTACAATCACCCTAGACGCGGTCTCCGGTACGCGGGCCACACCTCCTCGGTCAAATGTAGACGCGCCGATTGTAGACATACCACTCAAATGCGAGCAGACCGAGTGCGAGCAGCACGAGCCATTTCCAGAGATCTCGACGAATTGGCACCAGGCCCGCAGTCGCTTTCACCGTCGTATCGTTGATATTGAGATCCCGCACCAACAGATCACTCTCCATCGCATCGAACAGGTTGACGGAGAACTGTTGCAACGGCCGTGACTGTCCCTTTTCATAGACCTGATAGACACCCTGCTGGTTCGCGTCGTCAAAAACAAACGTGGCTTGACCGTCGCGATTCAAGTCGGTACTCGTCCGATCCGGCTTGACGACTCGAACCGTTTCGATCGTGCCTTCCGTGCGAATCAATACAGGTGTACCTGGCTGGTAAGATGGCGTCGACAACGTTCCCAAACTCCCTCCCAAATACCGCACCACGTTGTAAATAAATACTGGAAAACTGCGGTCCCGCCACCACTGTGTATTCCAGCTCCCTCCCTGGTCATCCGTAGCCAGCATTCCGAAACCGAGCACCGCATCCTCAAACCCCTGGCGCGGTGAAATTGCAAACAAACTGCCAATATTGCCTGTAATCAGCTCCGTCGCTCCTTGTGGTGCAACGACGATCGCGCTGTTGAGAATCACCACGTTGTTCAAGTTCAACAATCGAGTTAATGGGTGAAGCTGGTCCGCATCAATAATGACGGGGGCCCGATCGTCGGTCACCGGCGTCAACGACCAACCACCCGCGAGTGGGGCGCGACCGAAAAACAGCGTGTTGGCTTGTGGCATTTCAGTCGGCTGCACCTGGTCATAGATAATCAAGTCATAAGCCCCGGCGGCGGCCAGCTGCTGGTGCTGTGGATCCTGCAGAATCGCTGTATCCGCGTAATCGATAATGGCCAGCCGCTCAATGGCCGAGGTCTTCATCGCGATCACCAGGGCCGGGTTCGCCGGGGCCCCCTCTTGAAAAGCGGTCACCACCAGAATTTTCGAACGCCGCGCAGGATTGAGCGCCGCGTAGGCGACATCATCAATGCTCAGGGAATCAGCCGCCTTGATGTCGATCTTGAGCACTCCCTCATTCATCGAACCCAGGCTAAAAGTAACGCTCGCGAGATTGCTCGCCACTCCTTCCCTCTTGGCGGGGACCCGTACGCGAGCCGCATCCAGAAACGCACCATCGCGCGTCAGCTCCGCATCAACTACGACCTCTGCCATTCCGTGGTTCTCAAATTGCGCAAACGCCTGAGTCTGCTCTTCGTCCACCGGGCTCTGTTCCGTTGTAAACGCGGCCACGGCCACATTGTCCGGAGTAACCACATCGCCAACAGCAATAAACACCGGGCGTAAACCACGCAGCGGTGGCTGTTCCCGGAACGCACCATCCTGGTTTTCGGCGAACTCCAATAACCCGGTAAAACTGTCGACCTGCGGAAAACCACCGTCTGAGAAAATGTACATGGTCGCGGGCTTAGCTTGAGCCACTTGCACATCACCGGCCTCAAACGCGGAACGGCCGGGTGCCGCCAGTCCAACTGCCGCACGCAACGCTTCTGACAAGTCAGTAGGACGATTCGTCTGACGGATGTTCTTGATCGCAGTCCGCAAACGAGACCGGTTGTCGGTGAATTCACGTTCTACTCTGGCCGTCTCCGAAAAACTAATCACCATGGCGACGTCACCCGACTTCATCTCATCGATATAACCCAGGGCCGTCTGCTTGGCTGACTCCAAACGGGTTGGCGACACATCGGTGGCCTGCATACTCGCCGAGGCGTCAAGAACGAAAATAAAACGATCCCCTACCAATTGACTGCCCCGCCAACCAGGCTGGAGGCAGGCCAAAATGGCGAGGGCGACAAGCAACAGCTGAAGAAACAGTAAGAGATTCTGGCGCAAACGCTGCCAGATCGTATTCACTCGCAAATCCTCGATCGCCTGAGTCCACAGAAATGTGCTCGGTACTTCCAACGGCTGGCGTTTGAGCTTGAGAAAATACAACAGCACAATCGCCACGGGTAATGTCAACAACGCCGCCCAAGTTGCCCCATTCAGCCATGGCTGGGAAAAAAACTGTACTGGATTCACCGTACCAGGCCCCGTTCCCGCAGATAGTTGGATACCAGGTCCTCGACAGGCTTTTCCGTCGTTGTGGCAACATACACCATGCCACGTCGAGTACAGAATTCGCGAGCCTGCTGGATAAAACTCGCCAAGGTCCGCCGGTACCGTTCCAGCAAAGGTCGGCTAATGGTGACTTCGGCGGTATCCTGGTCTTCGCAATCAACCAGACGCAGGTCGCCGGTCACATCCGGATCCATTTCCTCCGGACTGAGGAGATGGATCACAAATACGTCCATCTGCTGCGCCACCAGCATCCGCAGCGCGGATTCGTACCCAGCCTTATCCATCAGGTCGGTGATTAACACGAGAATCCCCTTACCCGTGTTTCGCAAGCAGAAATCCTTGACACCCTGTTCCAAGGACACATTCTGGTTCGCTTCCACCTTGTCCAGGTACTCGAGCAGACGCGGTAGACTGTGCCGGCCACGCAAGGCCAATCCCGGAAACCGCCGGGACGCTCCCAGCGCTTCTACTTTTACCCGATCGGCCCGACAAAGCCCTACAAATCCGAGTGACGCGGCGAGTTGTTTGGCGTAGTACAGTTTGGTGGGATCACCAAACTCCATCGATCCACTAGCATCAAACAACGCGTAAAAATGAAGATCCTCTTCCTCCACAAAAATCTTCAAGAACAGTTTCTCCAGACGCGCATAAAGATTCCAGTCGATGAACCTCAAATCGTCCCCGGGGACGTAATTCCGAAAATCCGCGAACTCGACACTCTGACCTTTGCGCCGACTACGACGTTCACCTTTCATCTGGCCCCGAAACATCTTGCGCGTCACCAACTCCAGACGCTCGAGCTGAGCCAACAAATGAGGGCTCAAGAGGGGTTCGTCCGGTGTCCGATTTGTTGACATACCCAGGTTCGTCAAAGCGGGTTTGTGCGAGACAGCCTGACACCCTGCAAGGGGGCACTATTGGGACAATCTCCAGTGAACTCCATAGCGCTCATTACGTCGCGGCGGCCGCGCCCGGTATTGCCGAAATCCGGCGACTCCGGACACACATGTTGTGACTGGCAGCCTCTCAACGGGCCGCGGCGTCGTTCAAGTCGATACTGGTAATCTCTTGCAGATCGCGCACGTACAAGTGTCCCTGTGCCAGGGCGGGCGGTGTCCAGGCCCGACGGGACCGGAGGACAGGGAACCGTCCTTTTTCGACATACTTCTCAGGCGTTGCCACCACCACTGCCATCTCACCCTTTTCGCCGAGCACTAGCAGATGATCCTGAACCGCCAGCAAAGACCCTTTGCCGACGGTCCGGTCTTCCCACATGACCTGACCCGTCTCCAGTTCCAGGCATTTGAGAATCGCGTTATCGAATCCGTACAAGTAATCGCCGACCAGAATGCACCCGTTGTAGTGATTTCGCATCTGCTTGTTGGTGTAGACTTCCTCAGCGCGAACCTTGTTGTCTGTCACTGTCAATCGATAGGCGGAACAACGTCCGGTGTCACGTGACGCGGAAACAAACAACAAGCGGCGTTGCGGATCAAAGATCGGCGTCGCAATATTCATATCGTTCGTCGTGAGCCAGGGAAACTTCCATTGCACTTCTCCATCGGAAGGAGCAACACCTACAAGTGAGCGACCGCAATGGACAACAATGTGCGGCAGCGGTCCGGCTGGTCCAGGAACCCGAATTAAGAGCGGTGAAGAATAGCCGGAGACGTCATCATGCGTCTGCCAAACGAGCTTTCCCGTCGACTTGTTCAGCGAGACAATCGATGCCGTCTTCGCGCCGACCTGAACAATCAAGTGATCATCGACAATCAGCGGTGTGGAGGATATCCCCCAGCGAATATTGGGCGCGCCAAAGTCCTTGAGGATATTTCGCCGCCAGACCTCCTCCCCTGTCGCTGTTTGTAAACACAGCAGATCGCCGTGGGCTCCCAACGCATAAACTCGGCCATGATCAACTACGGGTGTACCCCGCGGCCCATCGCCATACGAATCTTCAAACGTCGCACCCGATCGCACTTGCCAGAGGGTCTTGCCGTTAGAAGCATCAAGGGCAAAAACAAATTCTCCATCGGCGGTCACCGCCATGGTGAAGACGCGCCCTTCAACAATCGTCATCGACGAATAGCCCGATCCCAGTGGACGTTGCCAACGTCGCTGCGGCGGACGTTTTTTCCATTCCAGCAACAAGCCGGTCTCACGCGAAATCCCATCGCGTCGCGGCCCGCGCCAATCAGACCAGTCTTCGCGCACCGAGGCCGCGGGCGATTCTTGCCCGGCACAGGGCTCGCTGCCTAACAAAAACCCCAGCCCCGCCCCCAAGGCGATGGAAATCATCGTCTTCACAGCTTGTTCTCCCATGAATGCGTGCATCACCAATAACTCTCATCGTAGCGTTTTGCGCGAGACAAGCTAGTCGGCGCGAGCGACCAGCGACCTTCCCCGGCAAAGATAACCAGAGCCCCGTCCCAAACGCCATGGCACGGCGTTGCCGTAGGACACCTCGGTTCTGCTCGGCGGTCGTATCGGTGGCGCGATTCCAGAAACAGGCTTGGAGTGTCTACTCGAACCTGGCCATTGCCAGCCCAATGAGCGCATGCGCGTCAGCGGTAACGCTCCCGGGAGACAAAACCTTGATCAGGAAGCCGTATTGTGGCTGTCGGGAACACTGCTTAACTGTGAAAGTGCCTGCAACAAGCCATTCAGATGTGCCAGCCGTGGACCGAACCGATCCACAAATTCGTTGAGCATAAACTCGCCGTCCAGCAGGGAATCTGCCTGATCCGCGATTTCCTCGGTGAGATTGGACAAAAACTGGGATTGTGCCTGGCTCAACGCTTCCGAAGCGCGCCGGCAACTACGTGCTAACCCCGGGTTTGCTTCTTTCCACTGGCCTAATTCCTGAGAACGCTGCTTCTGAGCCTGGCCGGTCTGTTGCACCAGTTCTTCAAGAACTTTCTGCTGACGTTCCTGCCCCACAACAAGCTGTCGTAACAAAGCGACAATCACTTCATTAACACCTACGTCGTCGGCACATTCCTGACTGTTCGAATCAGCCGACACATCAATGCGAAACATCGGCGGAAAATTGGGATCATTGGTCATAATAGTACGCAAGCTCCTGGGGTTCGATTCCCAGTATAAACCATCGTTTCCGGATGTCGAGTCAACACGCCGCTGAGCCTCTGCGACCCCGCGGCACCCCGGTAAATAGCGTTTCCATAGCGCACTTGGCCAGGCGTCCGCCAGCGTTTCTGGGCACTTGTCAAACCCCAACCTGCCACCAATCCCCGCGGGTCGCACAAGCTGCGTAAATGGTCTTACGCTGCTGATCGCAACAGAAGAACGACAACACCGACGGCTCAATCCCACACGGTCATCGCAGCTGTAAACAAGCCGGTAAGTTCGGCCTCCCCAGCAGGAATCGGCGACAATTTCGTCACCCGGTGTTGGGGCAAAGTTCCCTCGACCAGGGCGGGAATGTCAGCACTGGAATAACCGACCGCCTGCAGCCCGTTCGGCACCTCCAATTCTCGCATGAAATAAACCACCCGATCGGCAAGCAGATCACCTGCATTTTCGGGCGCCACGCCGTCAACCGTGGCGCCCAACGCGCGGGCCGCGCGCAAATGCCGGTCGGGAGATGCCGGTGCGGTAAAACGGGCAACCGCTGGCGTGTGCAAGATTACCGAATAGCCATGCGGAACCAGCGGGTGGTCCACTTCGTATCCTGCGGGTTGATAATCGCGCACCATGCCCGCCACTGGATAGGACATTCCATGTGGCAAATGGACTCCCGCATTGCCAAAACCGATCCCAGCGATCGCAGCTGCCAGCAACATCTGTCCCCGTGCCTCAACATCTGACGGGTCACGCACAGCGCGAAGCAAGAATGCGTCAACCATCTCCAGAGCGCGCACAGCCCAGATGTCACTAATCGGATTAGCGCCCTGATATGCAGGGCGTTCGGCTGGGCGGGCTGGTTTGGGACGCATCGTAAAAGCCATCGCGGTAAAGGACTCCAGAGCATGGCTCAACACGTCCAAGCCACTCGCAGCGGCTACCGCGCCTGGCAGTGTCTCTGTGTTGTTGGGGTCAATCAAACCCAACGTCGGTTTCAGATAGCGATTTGCAATCCCCGTCTTGGCCTTCCTCTCAACCAGATCAAAGATCGCGACACCGGTCGTTTCACTTCCCGTCCCAGCGGTCGTGGGAATTGCGATCATCGGTTTCAACGGTCCTGGTACCGGCGCGCCGCGACCGATGGGTGCGTTGACATACTCCAGAAATGGAGCCGGGTAGGTGGAATACAAATTCGCTGCCTTGGCAGTGTCCAGCGTGCTACCGCCACCAACCGCCAGAATCGAATCGTAGTCTCCCTCGGTGGCCACTTCGATCGCACGTTGGAAACTGGCATCGGTCGGTTCCACAGAAACTTCACTGAAACAATCGAACCCGATTTGCGCATCGCGAAGTGCCGCCAGAACCGTCTGCCCGGCCGGCAAATCGACCAATGCCGGATCGATTACCAGCAAAGTGCGCCGAGCCCCCAGTTCCTGCAAGTCCATCCCCACTTCGCGGGTAATCCCCTCCCCAAAGCGAATGTTGGACGCGGCCATTTGAAACGCGGTGTCATTTGCCATGTCGGTCGATTCCTCGTGCAACACTGATACGATTCTTGCAAGGCCGTGTTGTACCACATTTCGCCTACGTGATTTCGCCTACATGGTTACCCTTTCTTGACTGGTTTGAGTTGGTGGCATTGAGCCGTTGAAAAACGGCCTGTACAGCGGTCAATATAGCCGTGGTAGTCAACGTGTGCGGATGTGCTAAACTGGCCAGCAGTCGTGCATGGCTCTCGAGAAGGTGGCACCATGGCCAGACGCGCCGCGTCTCTATCGGTAATGCAGCTCAGGGCCGAAGCGGGTGTCGAACCGCTAGCGCCGCGGGTGTAGTTCAATGGTAGAACACAAGCTTCCCAAGCTTGATACGAGGGTTCGATTCCCTTCACCCGCTCTTGCTACCCGAACAGGTGTCGTGCGAGTCCACTGGGTGTATGTGTGCGTTGGCCGCTGCCAGGTGGACCCGGCAACGTACCGCAACGAATTTCGTAGCGACTGGTAAACCTGACGTAGCGACCGGCAAACACCGCACTCGCATTTCATCTTGTGACTCGCGCAACCCTCAAGCTAAAATCCCCCGCATCGGTTGACCGATCGAGTTGTGTCGTCCTGCCAGCTAGTTCTGGCGCGCCAATAGACCACCGTGACCAGGCAACCACTCCTGAACATGGTATGGGGAGACCGCGGCATGCTGGCTTTTCTGTTGGGCTGTGCTCTCTCTGGCGCGACGGTGGCGGCACCACCTGCTGACACCGTGGTGATCTGTCCCGCGGATTTTCGCCCCGCAATGCGCCCCTGGCTCACACATCGGCAGGCCCAGGGGCACGTAATCACTGTGCGCCCCAGTGGCACGGCTTCCCAAATTCGCGCCAGCATCCGCCAAGTGGCAAAAAGCGGTCGGTTGCAATACGTCCTGCTCGTCGGGGATGTGTCCAGAGAAACCGACGCCCTCCACATACCCACCCACCTCGCCAAGGCTCATGTCAATGTGCGTTGGGGCTCGGAGCCAGAAATTGCCACCGACAACTGGTACGCGGATTTGGACGACGACGATCTTCCGGATTTGGCGATCGGCCGTTTACCGGCCGCGAACCTGGCACAACTCCGTAACATGCTGACAAAAATACTGGCATATGAAACAAGCAACGATCATGGCGAGTGGCGTAGACGCATAAATTTAGTTGCCGGCGTGGGCGGATTTGGAGCACTGGTCGATTCCGTTCTAGAACTCACAACACGAAAGTTTCTGACCGATGGTGTACCCGATAGCTATGCCACTCACATGACATACGGCAGCTGGCAAAGCCCCTATTGCCCTAACCCATCACGATTTGACGATGCCGTCGTGGAACGTTTCAACGAAGGCTGCCTGTTCTGGATCTACATCGGACACGGCCAGCGGACCTTTCTCGATCGTGTCCAGGTTCCCGGGCGTTCCTACCACATTTTCGGCAAACAAGATATCACCAGACTGGCGCCCGTAAGCACGCCCCCAATCGCGATCTTTCTGGCTTGTTATACGACCGCATTCGATGGGCCACAGGAATGTCTGGGTGAAATGATGTTAAGAGCGCCAAACGGTCCCGTCGCGGTCCTGGGAGGAACACGCGTCACCATGCCATACGGGATGGCCGTATTGGCAACCGGCCTGATGGATCAGCTGTTTCAGCAACGCCGGGCCTCGCTGGGCCAAGTGATTATGTATGCAAAACGCACCCTGGGAACGCCACCGGCTAAAACGATCAACGGATCTCAAGCCACGACACGACAATTGCTGGACGCGCTGGCCGGAGCCTTTGCGAGTTCACCCGACTTACTGGCTGCGGAACGCCGAGAACACCTTCAACTGATTAACCTCCTGGGTGATCCCCTCCTGCGCATACATCAGCCTCAGCGCATCCAGATCGACGCCCCAAAGATCGCGACGTCAGGAGATGTCATCGCACTGCAACTCCATTCCGAAATTGCCGGCAGGTGTAGTGTCGAGTTGATTTGTCGACGTGGACAACTACGACATCCAGCTCCGACGCGTTCGGTCTATGTCGCGACCCCCGCGGCGTTGAGCCGTTACGACCGGGCCTACCAGGACGCCAATCAACCGACCTGGTCGCGGCAGGATTTCACCATGGCCGCCGGCGCGTCCCACGTGGAACTCCAAATCCCCACCGCTGCGCGGGGCGCGTGCCAGTTGCGCGTGTACGTCGCGGGCGAGAAAGCACATGCGTTGGGAACGAGCGACCTGTTCGTCAAACGGACTGCCACAGCGCCGGACCGCGGTGACCGCAAACTGTCCAGGTGAGGTATGCGGCGCGGAAACAGCCCCCCGGCGTTGGCTTTGCGCCCGGGATCTCACCGCACACGGCAGGGCTAAGCGTCTTCTGTCATCCGTCTTGCCAACCAACTGGTCGCGCCTGACTGGTCGAGCTGCTCCATCTCCGATTCTTGCTGCTGTCCTTGACGCCGCTCCGTCTCGCGGGAACGCAACTTCTGGAGCGCCCGTACGGCGCGCTCCGCCTCCCGAAATGCCCCCCGGCAGACCTCCAGTCGCTGATAGCGACAACCCGCTTCTCGCTCCAACATGAGAATCTGCTGGTCGAGCGACGCGCGTCGCAAGTACTGACGGCGTAACGCGTGAAGATCAACACGGCCCGCCCGGCGCAAGCTACGCAAGCGGTCTGTCACCGCAGATCTCGCTTCACGGCAGCGTGCTAAACGATTCACTGTTTGCTGCCAGATGTCCATAGCCTCAACCAATTGGAGATGCAGCTGCTCCCGTTCCTGCAGGCGAATGCGTAATGGAGTGGCCCATCGAAACACAAAATCGATCACATCTCTGATTCCGTAATGGCGTCCGCCTCTGCTGGCACGTCCGGATGCAGACAACCAGCACAATATTTCTCCGTAAGCCGCGTGACCCACTCTTGGGTTTCCCGAGGCGTCGCACACACCCTGAGACCCTGGCGCAAGAATTGGTTGAGTTCATCTCGATAGCGAATCGCCGAGTCAAGCCTCTGATTGGCTCCCGGTCGATAAGCGCCGATCGCGATCAAATCCTCATATTCCGCTAAGACCGCCAGCATTCCCCGCAAAACAGAGGCCGATTCACGCTGCGCGGGAGTGGCGACACGAGGCATCAACCGGCTGACACTAGCCAACACATCAATCGCTGGATAATGGCCGCGGGCTGCTAATTCACGGGAAAGCACAATGTGCCCATCAAGCAACGAGCGCACGCAATCACTCACTGGCTCGTTGAGATTGTCACCTTCGACCAACACAGCGTAACACCCGGTAATCGTACCGCGGCGGGTACAGCCAGCGCGTTCGACGAGTCTCGGCAACTGGGCAAACACCGACGGTGGATAACCGCGTGTGGTCGGCGGTTCACCATTCGCCAAACCAATTTCACGCTGCGCCGAGGCGAATCGACTTAGCGAATCCATCACCAACAAAACGTGCTTTCCCGTGTCCCGAAAATGTTCGGCGATGGCGGTTGCCGTCTGTGCGGCCTGGACGCGCCGAATTGCCGGCTCATCACTAGTTGCAACCACAACCACACTGCGCGCCCTGACTTCCGGATCAAGCTCTCGCTCAAGAAAATCGGTGACCTCCCGTCCACGTTCCCCAATCAATGCTACGACAACGACATCCGCTTGGGCCTGCCTTACCAGCATGCCAAGCAACAGGCTTTTGCCGACACCAGCGCCAGCAAACACTCCCAGCCGTTGCCCCAATCCACAGGTCAGAAACGCATCAATGGCGCGAATGCCCGTCGACAAAGGCCGCCTGGTGGGCTGCCGATCTACGGTGTCCGGCGCGATTTGATCGGGTTGTACACGAGATGTCAGACGTGGTGCCGGCTGCCCGTCTCGGCATTCCCCTAACGCATCCAGCACGCGCCCCAATAATCGCGGCCCAACCTTGAGCCTACGATGTGTCTGTGTCAGACGTACCGCAGCGCCGTAACGGATTCCATCCATTTTGCCGAAGGGCGCAATACGAGTAACTTGTGAACGAAAACCGATTACTTCGCCAGCCAGAGGATCGCCAGAAAGACGTTCGATACTGACCTGCGCACCCACTGGAACCGGAAATCCGGCAACCTCAGCAGTCATCCCTGCGGTACTGATCACGCTGCCACGTATCGCACTGGGAATCGTCTGCTCAACCTGTTGCACCAAATCCCGCATACTCCACACCCTACCCCAAGCATTTCGCTTGTCACTTCCACCGGAGCCGCCGGTTCACCAATCCCCTCTTTTCGCGTCGCCGCGACCAACAGGCGGCACTCACACCAACTCCTCTTCGAGACGTTTCATCTGCGTCTCCAAACATTGGTCAATACTCCCGGTCGCGGTCTCCACCAGACACCCTCCAGCGGATACCTCATCGTCAACCACCAACTCCACAATTTCAGTGAGGCCCTGTTGAATCAACAGTTCTTCAATGCTTCCCCGCCGCGCACGCAAATCGTCGGGATTCACACGCAACCGCAACGGTCCGTTACCACTAACTAAATCCAACGCCTCACGAATCCAAGCCAACGGAATATCGGTAGAACATTGCAACTCGCGGCGGACAAGCCGTTCGGCAATGGCAATTGCCAAGGGGAGCAACTGCGCCTCCCAATCACCTTTCCAGACTTCGCGTTGCTCACCCATCTCAGCCGCTGCCTTTACCAAACTGCTAATGGCAGTCTCCGTCTGCTGCTCCAATTGATCTTCCTGCAAACGTTGTGAGGCGCGCACGGCATTATCTCGAATATGCGACGCCCGAGCCCGGGCCGACCACAATATCCGTGCCGCACGACGTCGGGCCACGCGGCGTGCCTCTCCGGCATGCCACGACTGGGCTGCAAACTCGAATGGTGCAAGCCGTTCGCCGAGCGGCGCGAGATCCGGTGATTTGATGACTTCAATCATTGTGTACTTCACGAACCGCTCCTAGGAACCACAAGATGGGCAAGACTCACAGCCCATCACGCCATCGTCAGCAGATGCCTTTTCATCTGCACTACTATCTCCCCCCGCGCGGCCAGCTCATTCGCAGCCTCCGCAAGCCGCTGCTGCGCCGTCTCTACGTCGGAGAGCAACAAGGGACCAACGCTGCGTAGACGCTTTTGAAGTTCACGTGATTCGCGTCCGGGAAGCTGCTTTACCAGGCGCGTGACGAACGACTGACGCGCACATGCCAAAGCCAGCATGATCGTATGCGGATCACAGTCCTGCAGCACACGCGCCAAGGCCTCGTCATCGAGGTACTCCAAATCCGCAAATGCGAGCAATCTGGAAGGTACCGGCTGGGGAACCACCACCTTGTCTTCGACAAGGACTTTGCGGGTCTGGACCGCCAACCTGTCCGCCGTTTTCTGGCCCCCTGCGCTGCCCGCGTTGGACGGTGTCAAACTACTCAAGCCACTGCCATTCTCCGGTTCTTGCCTCCGCTCCGCTGGCATCTCATCTTCCAGGTGTTCGGCAAGTGCGCCATCCTCCCCGGCCAGCTCGTTGACCCACTGCAGTGACTCCTGTGTTCCCGCTGCCGCCAGAATGCGCCGAACTGTGGTCAAGCCCACAGGTGGCTCCGGAAAAGTCGCCTGAGCCTCAACGAGGAGCAGCTCCATCTCCTGCTCAATTGCCTGCACCGACTCGACATCGACATCGTCAAAGGTAGCCAGCCGCTGCAACACGCTGGCGCGGAAAGCTGCCGGCAATCGTTTCAGCAAGTCGACCACTCGTTCCACAGGCAGATGCGCCGCGACCACAGCCACCGTCTGTGGTTGTTCCTTGACAAGCAGACGAGCCAGGGATTCCACTGGCGTCTCACTCAGGAAACCGAATCGAGCCGCACCAACGTGTAAACCACTAGCCGCGTCACCACTCGTTTCGGACGGTCCGACCCGCACAGTCCCGACGGCCTCCGAAGATGTCCCCGCAGCTTGGACTTCCGACTCCAACGCCGTCAGAAATTCTTCGATGACCCGGCACTGCTCATCACTCGGCACGTTCTCTAATCGCTCAACCGCGGTTCGCAATCTTGCTTGCGAGGCTTCGTCTAACTCAGCCAAGAATGCGTCTAATTCGCCGGCAGGCAAACTAGTCAGCAAAATCGCCGCACGACGCAACGACGTGTGCGAGCTGCTCATCCTTGAGTGCTCCCTCTACTAGGATTCCGCATGATCAGGCCGCCGACTCGACCCAGTTACGCAACACCCGGACCGCGGCGTCCCGATCCGAATCGATCCGTGCCTCCAGCTCTCTGAAAACCTGTCCTGTCCCGCCAACTTCCGCGGCCTGATTGCTGTAGCTCTCAGGCTGGATCACTGGCGACTTCTCATCCGCAGTTGGATCAACCGTTGTGGCAAACGCTGCGTCGCGACTTGCACCCCACTGCCGAGCCGCTCCCCAGAGCAAGCACCCGAGCGCCCCGACTCCTACCCAACCTGCTAATGGCACCCAGCTTACGGAATGCCAGACCGCTCCTGCTGGCGCCGGCGCCGCAGCGGTCTCAGGGTCTGGATGCATCCCTACGTCCACCTGGGCAATTCGATCCGCCGGGTTTTCACAGGGTGGTAGAAGATTCGCAACGCGGGGACTGATTTCGGCGCTCGTGGCCTCCAGTACGCGCCGCAATTCCCCCACGGTGGGACTGCGGTTTGCCGCCTCCGGTGACCGCCCATTGATTTGCTCGTGCCGCCAGCGCCAATGAAAATAACTCCGGGGCAAACTAATCGATGCGGTTACACGATCCGGCACCCACCGCATCCCAGTTGTTTGCGACTGCTTAGCACCCTCCGCCATCGCTGAGGCCGCCCGGGAAACCTGCCGCAGACGTGCGTGGGTCAGAACACTGCCAGTCGGTTCACCATCCAGTTCACCTGGCGTGTCGCGTTGCGAAACCCCTCGATCCGTTGCAACGATGGCGGTTTGAGATGCACCATCACTGCGCAGTTGCACATGCACGCCCACTTGAACACCGGGATACTGTGAGAGCATCGTTCGGATCCGGGCAGTAAGTCGTTTTTCGTGCAGCGATTGTGCCGCCGTATAGATTCGGCTCCCTGTCTCGAAAGGTTGCGCATGCTCCTGCCCCAGGTAGGTCACCCCGCCCTCCAGATCAAATACGGCAACATTCTCTGCAGCGACGCCAAAACCAGTAAGGGAATTCTGGATCGCTCTGACTTGAGGCAGCTCAAGTTCGGCACCAGCTGCCAACCGCAACGCGACAGTAGCGCTGCGCTTTGAACGTCTCGCAAACGCGCCTTGATTCATCTCACCGAACTTCACCACAGCGCGTTCGATACCTTCCATCTCGGAAAACAGCTGGGAGGCCTGCCTTTCCAGGCCCGCCAGGACCTTCAATTGCCGCTGTTCACTCGATTCAAACCAACTGTCATTCCGGGCAACTTCATCAAACACATCGCCAATCTCGGCTGGTAAAGCGTGACCCCGATCCAGAGCCGCTAGGTATTCGTTGCGATGTTTGAGCGGAATGCAAATCCGTTTCTCACGAATAACGTAGTCATTTAATCCGGCCGTTGAAAAAGCAGTCTCTATACGTGCCAATTCAGCAGGTTGGAAAGCCCGGCCACCCAATAAATAGTGATCCGTCCTGGCATCGCGACCACGGATCAACAGGACCGCTCCCGCCACGAACAGCAACGCGACAATCGCCAACGCTGTACGTGCCGTGGCGGTCATTTCGCGCAGTCCGTTGACTAGCTTGGTGCTGGTCTGTTGCAACAATTCCATCGCGTCTTCTCAACGATTCAATCCGAAAGTCGCTCCTACCCGATCGGGAGCGATACTCCACGATCCGATCACCTCACTCGCCACCGTCGCACCTCACTGGCCACCGTCGATGGAACGCGGATATTCCTCGAATACCAGTCACACAGCAACAGGAAAACATCTCAAATCCGCAAGAACACTGGCAAGCACTCGGAACGGCCGGCGGGACCGCCATGGATGCGTGCGCCTGAGCGAATCCAATCAAGAAACGTTCCCAGCGTCCTCGACAGGCTTTCCAGCACCGCTCGCCCAACGGCTGGCTTCAGTCGGCGGACTCCAGATCACGGTCCGGAATAATCAACGTAACCGCTCCGCGCCCCCTTGAATCCTCGCCAACTTCAAGGTAGCCGTGATGCAATTCGAGGACTTCTCGAACGGTGTTGAAGGTTGGCGTGACGGTTTGATCCAGCGGGTTTACAGCGGGCATAACCAGCGAGTTTACAGCGGGCATAAATAGTTCCTGGAGATTGCCACTGTCGAGACCAGGGCCATCGACAGCCAATTCGATCTCCAAACCAAACGGTCCAGGAAACGCGCCAATCGTCAAATGCCCACCATCCTCGGTGACGTTTAACCAACCCTCAACGAGCGTTTCGATAGCTTGAAAGAGCAACTCTCGGTCCGCCACAAGCGCAATTTCCGGAGGCACCTCAACATGCAACACGGCGCGCTGCATCGACAACCGCGTGGCGAGATTCTGGCAGACCTCTTCGACGAGTTCCCGAACGGGAAAACGCCAGCAAACCTCTTCGCGTTGGGCACCTACACCAGGAAAGACATACACAATAGAAACCTCTTCTGCCGCGGCAGGAAGTCCTGTAAATCAGGTTTGACGGTTTACTTTGACACTCATGTCCGCTCCGCCACCAAGACGGACCCGAGCCTCCCCTCCGAAGACATTCCCGCCCCCCAAAAACTGGAGGTTTGTAGCGTCACTTCCGTCTGACTGTCAATGTGGATCTTCACAATCATCCGCCGCAAACCAATCACCCAAGCTCGCGAGCCCGGCGTTTCTCCAACCCCTTACCGCGCGTTCCGCAGGCTCTACATTTACGCTGGGACAACTACCCCGCTAGCGTGAACAGGCCCCGACTGAAACGGTATCAGCTACCACGCTCAGATCGGAACTCACCGGATCAGATGACGCGCCGCGCGGGCCATAATCCAAGCGTTTACACCACCGAAAAGCGATTCCGTGATACTCACCGGCCGTGGCGTTTCGCACACCGTGCAATCGATTCCAGCGGCCTGCGACAGCAAGTCCTCGGAACGCACCGCTTGTTGGGATCCCCGTTGCCTGGCAACCAGGACCGGAAAACCGCGCAAGCCATCCGACTGCAAAGGCGGCATGCGTTCCGCGAGACCGGCGTCACCTAAGGAAATCACACCCGCAAATTCTTCGGGATGACGTAAGCCAACCTGTAGTGCAGCAGCGCCGCCTGTTCCCAAACCGGCCAAAAATACCCGCTGGGAGTTGACATGGTAGCGTTGCCCAACCGCATTCACCGCCGTCATGATACAGTCGACCACCCGAGGCAACCGGCGCGCGGCTAAAGACCAATCGTAACCTGCTCCACGCTGCAAACAAACATCGCCACGTATCCCGACACCCACATAATTGCGTGTGCTCAGCAATGGCATGACGCGCTGCAATTGGTGTTCGTTTGCGCCCGGCCCATGCAGCCACACGAAAACGGGATACGCGTAATCGGACTCGTAGTGCAACGGACCACAATAACAGCTGTGCGTCTGGCCTAAAGCAACAGCTTTGCTGCCAGTCCGTATTCCCGCCGCGCCAGCCTGCCAGACGCCGCTGGCAACCGTCCGCTTGGCCGACTGAAAAGAAAGTGGCTGCCTCATCACGTCTCTTCACGTGGGAATTACGCTTCTACGCAGGACCGACTGAAGGCGCTGTTGCTGGGCTACCTCCCACGACTCCGACCGCACGCCCCACCAGCGCGGCGGGATTATGAAACCCGAGACAAGGCGGTGTCAATCCCATTTGTACGACCGAACCCGTGGGGCAGCCCCACCGCAGGCCTACCGGCGAGGCGAACATTGCGCACCATGAGGCAGCAACGCCGGACGGTCGCGCCCAGCTGTGTTCAAGCCTACTCCGCATCAAGAATCGTCAGCCCTTATTCCGCCTGTAACAGGTCAGCCATGGTACTTACTAGCGATTTCACGTGCTCCACACTGGTCTGGAAGTCGCTTTGCTCCTGCGCATCCAATTCCAGCTCAATAATGCGTTCCACGCCCCCGGTACCCAGGACTACAGGAACCCCTACGTAATATCCGCCGACCGAGTACTCTTGCTCACAGTAAGCCGCACAGGGAATTACACGTTTCTTGTCGCGGACAATGGCTTCCACCATTTGCGCCGTTGCAGCTGCTGGTGCGTAGTATGCGCTCCCTGTTTTCAAGAGGCCCACGATCTCCGCGCCCCCATCACGCGTACGCTGGACGATTTCGGCGAGGCGTTCCTCGTTCAACAATCGCCGGATTGGAATACCCCCGACCGCAGTGCAACTCGGCATTGGCACCATCGTGTCACCATGCCCCCCCATAAGGAGCGCCGATACATCCTCAACACTTACACCCAATTCTATTGCCAGGAAGGTACGGTAACGCGCCGTGTCTAGAACGCCCGCCTGCCCGACGACACGCGCCGGCGGAAAACCACTGACACGCAGTGCCTGTTGGACCATCGCGTCAAGTGGATTACTGACCACGATGAGAATCGCATCGGGACTGGTCTCTTTGACGGCCGTCGTCACCGACGTCACGATCTTGGCATTCGTCGCCAGCAAATCATCACGACTCATCCCCGGCTTGCGCGGCAGCCCAGCCGTGATTACCACGATATCGCTATCGACGGTATCTTCGTAACTCGTGGTTCCGGTGACATTGGAATCAAAACCCATGACCGGAGAAGCTTCCATCAAATCGAGCGCTTTCCCCTTAGGCATGTCTTCCGTTTGCGGAATGTCCAGGAGCACAATGTCACCGAGCTCTCCTGCGGCACACCAATGTGCCGTTGTCGCACCGACATTTCCTGCACCCACAATCGTAATCTTCGCGCGACCCATGAAACTCACTCCTCAAAGCTGATTGGTTAGATGGTCCATTTCGAACACGGGACGGACGCCGGTCTTCCCGTGAAAGTCTTCCCCGCTGACCGCGAAGCCACGTCCAGCAGCCAAATAGCTGGACGCGTCCCAGCCAGTTCGCCGCGGGCCGAAAGCCACACATCGGCGTTACACCAGGAGTCTCACGGCAGTTCTCACGTCGAAACGAAGTTACCGCAACGCCGAAATCTTCCAGGTACGCCCGAATATCGTGGACTGTGACGACAAGTCAAGTGGGCTGCTTCCCCAGCTCGCTGACACACGTTGTTTTGTTCCTAGGCTGCCACGGCTTCGCGTTGCTCGCAGCCAACGACTTGGCTACAATCCCCCGAGCTCTGTGAAGGCAATCAAGTCCTGTCGAGTCAAGGATGACGCGATGAGTATGGAAGCTCCTGCGCTCAAATCAGGCTTCAACCGGTTCGAACAACTGCGTTATGCCTCGGAGATCCTGCGCACCGAGGGGCAGGCAGTGGTCCATTTGGCCGACCAGCTTTCCGACGATTTCCTGGACGCCACGGACCAGATATCGGCATGTCGCGGAAATGTCATCCTGCTAGGCATGGGTAAAGCCGGTCTGATCGCCCAGAAAATTTGTGCCACCCTGGCGTCGACTGGCACCCCTAGCCACTTCCTACATCCTGCCGAGGCCGTCCATGGCGACCTCGGCAAGATTACCCGCGGCGACCTCGTGCTGGCGCTCTCGTTCAGTGGAGAAACAGAAGAAGTGCTACGGCTGTTACCGACACTGCGCAGGCTCGACATCTGCTTGATCGCGATGACCGGAAACCCTGAAAGCCAGCTTGGGAAAGCTGCGAACTTGGTACTCGACTTGGGACATCTGCATGAAGCGTGCCGTCTTGGTCTGGCCCCGACAACAAGTACAACGGCCATGCTCAGTATGGGAGATGCGCTCGCGCTGGTAGTCAGCCGCAACCGCGATTTTTCAGCTGAGGACTTTGCCCGCCGCCATCCCGCCGGGAGTTTAGGGCGCAGACTAGCACAGGTTGAAGAACTGATGCGAAAGCTCGATGCCTGCCGAGTCGCCGACGAAAAACAAACGGTGCGCGAGATCATCGTCCAGACCAGCCGGCCCGGACGTCGTACCGGTGCCATTATGCTGACCGGCCCCGCGGGCACGTTGACGGGCCTGTTCACAGACAGCGACCTGGCGAGACTGCTTGAATCGGGACAAGACCAGATACTCGACCAACCGATTCTGCACGTCATGACCCCCGCGCCACGAACCGTTGCCTTCAACAGCTCCGTAAGGGATGCAGTCACTGTCCTCGTCGAACACAAGATCAGCGAGCTCCCCGTCGTCAACGGCAACAACCAACCGGTCGGCATGCTCGACATTACCGACGTCGTCGGCGCCATGCCGGCACCCGGACCACCCTCGGAGGATCCCCCAGGAAACTCAAATCCCGACACACGTCCCGGTACCCTTCAGTTTCCTCCTGCCGTCGTGACTCCAAAGGGAAACCAATGAGCACACCCGCTACTGCCCAGGAGGTCGTTTTCATTCTCTCTGATGTCGATGGAGTGTTAACTGACGGCGGCATCATCTACGACAACCAGGGAATCGAAACGAAACGTTTTCATACCCGCGACGGACTCGGCATCAAACTCTGGACGCAAGCCGGTTTTCGTTTCGGGCTGTTGACCGGTCGCGTTTCCCACATTGTCAAACTACGGGCCAACGAATTAGGAATCGATTCGGTGCGGCAAGGCTTCGAAGACAAGCTGCCGGCCGCCTGCGACCTGTTCGAAGAATTGGATTTAGCGGCCGAACAGGTCTGTTATATCGGGGACGACCTCCCTGATTTACCGGTCATGCAATACGTCGGCTGGGGGGTCGCCGTGGCAGATGCCGCCCCGGAGGTCCGCGCAGCGGCGGACTACGTGACAACAACACCTGGCGGACAAGGTGCTGTCCGCGAAGTCATCGAAGTCGCCTTGAAGGCCAAACAGCGCTGGGGAGAACTTCTCACTAAATACGGAATCGAAGAAAGCTAACGCGTTGGTTCAGGTCACTCCGTGAGCTTTCTCGTGGAAAGCGAGCTCTGTGTAGACACCGCACGATAGATCCAACTACCGCAACTCCAATTCCACTCAACGCCAACATCCTGAGAAAGCGGCTCAGGATGTCGCCAGCCCCGGCAGGAAGCCCCCTGGATGCCCCTGTTCACCCTGTTCCCCCAAAACATCACGAACGGCCCACTGGCATCAACAATGCGTTTTGTGGTCGCGCTGGGATGCACTTTGGCTGCGTTTGGACTCTACCAGGTGGCCCTCGTTCCAGTGTTTGAGCCGGCCTTTGAGCCGGTCGCCAAACCTTTCGATCTACTACCGTCGGGGAATGCGAGTAAGCTCACGCACAATAACTACGCTCGTTTTTTTCCTGCAGGCGCCTGGGAACGCGACAAGCCCAAGATGCTCCGCACACCGCACGGCAGCCTCCTCTTTCAAGATTACCGCACCGGATCAAACGGTCGCTTGAACTTGCACCCGGTGACCATGATCGTGGAAGTGGAATCCCCGGCCGCCGAGGGACAGACCGCGACCAACGCACGATGGGTCGTAATGCAAGCCCCCGAAGGTGCCGAGTTGCAGTTTCAACGTGCGCTCTCGCTGATGTCCACCAAAGCAGGCAAGCTGCTCGGCGGTCGGCTACGCGGAGAAGTCACACTCTGGAGCCCACCTTCCGAGCCCGGCGGCAACAATGACCTGTTCGTACGCACCCGGAATCTACGAATCACACTCGATCGGATTTGGACTACCGCCGCAGTCGAATTCCGCTTTGGCCCCAATGCCGGCACGGGCCGAGAGCTCTTACTGGATTTCGATAATACCGACGACGTGGAGGGGCACCTTGCGCTCGGAAAATTACGAACACTGGAACTCATCCATCTCGATCAGCTGCAAATCGAAATACCAAGGACTGGTAAACAACCGCTGCTGGCGCCCAGCGTTCCACAAAATCCATCTTCTACAGCGCAGGCAACGCAGCTGCAATTGCGCTGCCAAGGTCCGCTGCTGTTTGACTTCCTGCAACAAACCGCCTCACTGGAAGAGAACGTCCAAGTCACTCATTTCGGCGATTCCAGCGTCACCGACCGCTTGTATTGCGAGAAACTGAAAGCCTTTCTTGAATCTTCTGTTGGTGCTCGAGGCGAAAAGCAAGAACGCATGCCTCGCCGCGGAATGGTCAAAAAAATCATCGCGGTGGGAACACCAGTGACCCTGGAAGCGAACACCACAGCGACCCGCGTACGCTGCGAAAAGCTGGCATACGACCTGGCACGTCGTACGCTCCAACTCGAGGATTCTCGGTTCGTCGAACTTAAACATGACAACCACACCGTCACCGCATCTCAGATCGAATACGAACTCGGTAAGCAACCCCACCGGTTGGGACGCTTGTGGGCTGGTGGCGGTGGACAGTTTCGACAACACGACAAGGGACAAGTAACGCTGCAGGCCGATTGGACGGAAGAATTAAGGTTGGAACCGCAAGGCCATGCACACGTGCTTTCGCTGTCTGGCGGCGCACAGCTACAATCGGCAGGAGAAGGCTCCTTGGCTGCCAATCAAATCCATGCGTGGCTCCGACAAACCGCCCCCCCACCCGCAGCAAAAACACAGCCCAATGAGGGGCGAATTCAACTCGAAAAAATGCTCGCCACCGGCAGTGTCCAACTCGATAGCCAACAGATCATGGCAAACGTCGAACGTCTCGAAGTCTGGTTGGATGATCTCACCCCCACAACGCCCCCCAATCAGCCCAGAACAGCGGCGTCATCTTCGTTCACACCCACCGTACCGCGTGGCGGGAACGCGGCTACACCGCCGTCATTCCAACGGATCTTTCGGCTGACTAGCCGCACTGCACAGCTTCACTTTGTACGTGACCAACAGCGGACTACCCTGGAAAATGCCAGCCTCGACGGGAATGTCGAACTTGTCGAAATCCGCAATCCAGTGAACCCAGGCGGATCGATCACTCTCGCGGGCAATCATCTCGAAATGACCGCTGGTGGCTCAAACAACCCGAAACTTATGCTGGTCGGTTCACCCGTTTTCACTGGTGATGGAGCCGCCGCTGCCGCTGAGAGGCGGCCGGCGCATATTGCCGCTGAAGGTGTGGCCCTTACCGGACAGACGATCCAAATGCACCAGGGAACCAATCAACTGTGGGTTAATGGCGCGGGACGCATCACGGCACAACCCAAAACCAAGAACAAAACCAACGGCCCCCTCCAACTGCAATGGACAGGACATCTGGCATTTGACGGGCAGACGGCCGCGGCACGAGGACAGGTAATCATCCAGGGGAAACAAATCCAACCCAGCGGTGACTTCAGTGACTTTGTGGCACTCGGTGAAGACGTGCGGGTCACCCTTGCTGAAAAACTCGATTTCTCCAAACCCGATCGGCAACGCAGTATTCAATACCAGCAACTCTTCTTTGTGGGGCCTAGCGTTCTGGAAAATCGCACTTTCAACAAGGCCGCACTACAACAATCGCAAGAACGTCTGGAAGTCAGCAACTTGAGTCTTCAAGGTGCGACCGGAAAACTCAGAGCCGACGGACCAGGCTGGCTCAGTTCGGTTCGCTACAATCGTGATCCTCTACAATCGGCCGGTAACGGCTCAATCGAAACGTCATCGGCTGCTGAACTGTTCTATCTGGATGTCCGTTTTGCTCAGGAAATGACCGGCAATCTCGACTATCGGGAAGTCACCTTCAAACAACAAGTTCAAGCGGTGTACGGACCGGTCGCGCAGTGGGTTGACCAGGTGTCCGCGGAAGAAATCGTCAGCCGCGCGCGTCCGGGAGGTGTACTGCACAGCGATCAACTTACTGTCGCGGACCTACCGGACAAACAATCTCCGGGGGTTGAGCTGCTGGCACGTGGCAATATCCGGGTTGAAGGACAAGAACAAAGCGGTTTTTTTACCGCCACTGGACACGCGTTGAAGTACGCCCATCACAAAGATTTATTGATTCTGGAAGGAACCGGCCGCACGTTCGCCGTACTCACGCGACAACAGCGCATTGGAGCAGAACCTCAAACGACTCGATTGGAACGGATTGTCTATCAGCCACGAACGAATCAACTTAATCTGGAAGGTGTTCAGTCGGTCGAACTCAATAGCGCGCTGCCCACTAGTCGACAAACGCCTCCCCCGGGGGCTGCGCTCAGTCCTGCGTCACGGTTCCCCCCCCCCGGTTCGCAACCTCCCGCGCGGGAATTACAACGTTAGACTCACTACGTGCGCGTCGGGCGGTCCCAAGGAGGTGTTCTCTTACGACCCACACTTCGTGTTAACGCGGACTCGCTACAATGCAAACCGAGTCGACTGGCGCGCATCGCTTGCCTGACTCATGACCAACGGATCCCAATCGGCCGCGTCACATGAATCAATCTATCCAAGACCTCGTCGTCGGAGGTGGCGTGCTCGGAGTCAATTGCGCACTGGCCCTCGCGGATGCGGGGCGGTCTGTGACGCTGGTGGAACAGAACACGGTATGCAGCGGCTGCTCACACGGCAATGCGGGCTGGGTAACGCCCTGCCATTCACTTCCCATCCCAGGCCCAGGACTTGTCTACCAAACGTTAAAGTGGATGCTCCAGGGTGATTCTCCCCTGTATATCAAACCAACACTCCGCCCGGCTCTCTGGACCTGGCTGTGGCGATTCTATCGGCATTGTAATGAGCCTGCCCAACTGCGTGGTTTGCGGGCGATGGCGGAATTGAACCGACACGTCCTGCCGTTGACCAAAGAACTTGTCCAGAGGCACCAAATCGACTGCCAGTTCGAACAACGTGGTATCACCTATGCGTTTCGCACGGAAAAGGGACTTCAAAAGGGAATCCGTGAATGCGAACGCCTGAATGACCACGGAATCCCAGGTGAAGTGCTTTCCCCGCACGAATTACGGTCGCGCGAGCCTGAGTTGTCAGACACCATGTGTGGCGGTGTTTTCTATCCGGGTGAAGCGGACTGTGTCCCAGATCAATTTGTCAAGCAACTCGCAACCCGTCTACCGCGGCAAGGCGTGCGGATTCTGGACCACACCACAGTCAACGGCTACGCAGTGCGGGGAAGCCAAATCACTGAAGTCGCTACCTCCAACGGCGTTTTGCACCCAGAGAACATTGTGTTCACTGCCGGGGCCTGGACTCTGGTTCAAGCCCGTAAGCTAGGCCTCCGGCTGCCGGTCGAACCCGCCAAAGGCTACAGCGTTACGCTGAAACGACAAGCGGGTACACCGCACAATCCACTCAATCTGGCGGAGGCAAAAGTCGGTGTCACCCCCTGGCGCGACACGATCCGACTGGCCGGCACAATGGAGCTGGCAGGGCTACAACTGAAGATCAACGAACGCCGAGTTGCAGCGATCATCAGAGCGGCCCAAGAATACTTGCCGCGCTTCACCGCTGCGGAACCTCTGGAAACCTGGACTGGCATGAGACCGTTGTGTAGCGATGGCCTACCGATCATCGGTCGATCGAAACGATTCGACAACCTGCTGATAGCAACCGGGCACGGCATGCTCGGCTTGACGCAATCCGTGGTGAGCGCCCAGATCATTGCACGAATGGTGCTCGGCGGGGATCCGGGATTCGATGTCACACCGTTCGCACCGGACCGGCGATAGTCCAGCCAGCTCGGAACATACCCCCCGGGATCAATCTGGCAATAAATCCAGCAAATCTGGCTGTGGCCTGTTCCCGGTGCTTTCCAAGGCAATCTCACCAACGGCACGACGCAATCCGTCCGCGACGCGGAGTAGCGTTCGAGCGCGACTCAACTCGGCATCCGTCATTGCGCGACCCACTACCTGCAGCTCGACAATCGACGCGTCGGTGCTCTTGATCAATTCATCAATCAGTTGTTCCGCATTGACCGGAACATCATCCCCAACCACCTCACCCGAACTCTTCGTTAGCGTCGGAACCAACGCTTGCAATGAGGTTTCCAGATACTGGATGGCCTGCGCCAGGTCTTTGACACGCGTCTGTTCGGCCGGAGAGAGTGCGCGACCTACCACCTGAATCTTGCCACTTTCACTACGCAACGCCTCCATCGCCTGACGTATCTGCTGCGCGGTAGCGGCATCCGCGGGCCCCGTAGCGCTCTCAACAACACTCTCATTGCGGGTTTCGTCCGGCACCGGACTCACCTGGCTTGGATTCTTGCCAGCAGGTGTTGACGGTTTCTCTGGCTGGTTCTCTGGCTGGTTCTCTGGCTGGCGTGCATCACCGGACGGCGACCTATTGGCTCCCGATTCGGCGTACGACGAAGAGTTCCCGGGCGCTCCGGCAGAACCCACCGCGGCCGATTGATCAGTGGCTGGCCGGGTGTTCTGAGGCTGAGTATTCAGACCAGGCGGATGCGTCGGCTCAGGTGAACTGCCTTGCCGCGTGGATGTCGTGGCAACATCCACGTCGGTACAACCGCTAACCATCGCCGCAGCGAACAGCAAGCCCAGTACAAAGCAGAGCACACGTTTCGTCCTCAACGGTCGGTCAGCACAGTTGAGGAAAGCCGTCGATGCCATAAGTCATCCTCCCGAACCAGTATACCCGCATGCAGTCTAGCTGGAGTTACGCCTCAGCGGCAAGTTGCTTGGAACTTACCTCCGCTTCGCCCTATCACAACCCACCAAACCGGCAGCGGTCATCCACGCTCGCCGCGGGACGAAGCGGAGACCGTGTGGATCGACACTTGTGCTGGAGAGTAGCTACGGGTGTCCCACGTCTCAGGTAGAGGCAGTGTATCGGTGGCAAAATTGAGATCCGACTCAACAACCAAAAGACTCCCTGCGGGAGCCAGCCGCTGACACTGCGACAACAACGGTCGCAGCTGTTCCCAGCGGTCGCGATAGAAGGCGTAAGGTGGACAACAAAACACCACCCACGCCAGGGGCGCGGCTTGCGGGATTATGGTCTTATCGTTGACCGAGAAGGTACGCCCCCACACGAACACATCTCCGCGCACTACCGTACAGCGATTTTCCACTCGCAAGATACTGGCATTCTCATCGAGAAACTTCGCTGTCGGAAAATGGCATTCGATCATGGTTGCACAACGGGCGCCCCGGCTGAGCGCCTCCAGAGCCAAAGCACCTGTACCCGCGAACAAATCGACCGCATGCTTTCCTCGCACCGCCGGCCCCACCAAATTAAACACGGCTTCTCGCAAGCGGTCTTTCATGGGCCGGGTACGCACATCACCGGTGTACCCGATCTTACGACCGCGAAAGTCGCCACCAATGATGCGTAGCGTGGTGGCAGGCGACGAGAGCGGCTGCCTCCGCCCACTGGAAGCGTGTCGCCGCGGTGTAGAACGCGTCATTTTCGGAGACCTCTTCAGGGTGCTCAAGAAGCCGGAGATCCTTGACAGTCAGCAATCCTTGGTAATCCGCGATCCTCGATAAGTCACTACAAACCACACCCCGCCGACCAGCTCGGCCTGGCACTATCGGCACAGATTCCTCCTAACGGCCGCCACGGCGGGCCCCCTCGAGCACGCCTTCCAACCGCCGATGGCCCCCTCTCGTAGCACGCACCACCAAAGCGTGTAATGGGGCATAGTAGACAATCGTTCCAGGCCCTCCGTTGCGATCCCAGAATTCCGGCATAATGGTTCTCTGGATCAGTTCGATGAGCTGCTGCCCTTCGTCCACAGTCGCGCGTCCGCCGGCGCCGCCCACCGAGCGCTGCGTGCCGTCGAGTGTTGTCTCGGACACACCCTGCGCATAAGCAACAAGTTGCGTTGGACCCCCGAATGTTGTCCCCATCCACTGTAGTTCCTCGGCAAAGCGGTCGGTCGCTGCCAGTATTTCTGGTTCGTACGTCCGGCGAAATACCGCTCGCTGTCGACGCAAAAGGCGGCGTTGCTGGCTCTGCAAAACTTTTCGCAACCGCGCCGACAACTGCGCTTTATAAGCCAGCAAGCGGTCGCTGGATTCCCAGCGTGGATGGTGCACAACCTCGCGAAATAGAGCGCATATCTGCTGCACAGAACGATAACTCTCCCGATCACTGCGCGCGCTTGCGTCCGTAACAGGCGTCTCATTTCCACACCGATATCGTGCACGCGCCGCGGCGCAATGGACTTCACAGGTGGCGCAACCGCCGAAACTGCGGGCTGTTGGCCCGGCAGCAAAACCAGCAAACTAAACAGCAAACTAAACAGTGCCGCAGCCATTACCTCAACACTACCTGTTCCAGATGCGAAGGGTGCTCCGCTTGGGCCATTGTGCCTGGCGGCGTCAACGTGCCCGGAAAAATCCAAACCGAAACCAAAAACGGCCGCTTGCCGTGAATGCAAGCGACCGTTGAAAACGCCTCGTATCCGACAACACACAGGTAACTACTTCTTGGCAAGCTCGGCCTGCACTAGCTTGACAACGGCCGCATCATCCGGTTTGACTCGCGGGCCAAAACGTCCGATGACGCTGCCGTCGCGACCCAACACGAATTTCTCGAAGTTCCAAGCGACTTTGCCGGGTCCGCCCTTAGGCTTGGCATCCGACTTGGTGAGGTGCTGGTAAAGTTTGCAAGCCGTCTTACCGTTGACGTCCACTTTGGCAAACATGTCAAAGCTGACCTTGTACTTGGACGTGCAGAATTCCTTGATTTCCAGATTTGTGCCCGGCTCCTGGTTCCCAAACTGATTACAGGGGAAACCGAGTACGACCAAACCTTGTTTACCGTACTTTTCATGCATTGCCTGCAACTGCAGGTACTGAGGGGTAAGGCCTCACTGGCTCGCCAAATTGACGATCATAACAACCTTACCCTGGTACTTTGCCAGATCTACCACCTTGCCGTCGATCGACTTCATCTTGAATTTCAGGGCGGCGGGTGTCTCCGCTTTGTCATCAGCCTGCACAGTGCTGACGGTCAAAGCCAACAGCCCGGCGCCAAATAGCGCTAGAAACTTCACCTTCAATTCCCTTTCGTGATGGACCACTACTACGATCAAGAAAACGATATCATGAATACCCTGACGACATGCTACGCCGTCCAACGGGTACGTGCAAGTCACACCACCCCGGGGCACCTTCCAAATCACACTCTGCCTCGTGATCTGCGGAAGCTTGCCCGCTATTGCAGAAATACCTCCAGTCGCCGCCACCCACCGGTTCAGCCAGACCATACTACAGCCGATATGATGAGGCCTTCCGCTTCCGTTTCCACGCTCGCCCCGACATCACAGCGGTTCCGGTTTCGCCTGTCCCCAACAGGCGAGGACGCGCCAGTCGGCCGCCGCCAGCGCGGTTCTACTGATGACAAATCGTTGCAGTTGGGCACCAAGTCCTGGAATCTTGTCGATTTGGCCGCCGTCGAACAAGAAGGTTCGCGTTTGCTCCTGCTGCTGCAACCGCCGCAGACTCCCCCACTCACCGTCACGTTCTCGGTCAGCGGAATCACCTCGTCGCAGCTCAAGCACCACCTGGATGTGCATCGCACGCGACTGCGGGCAGAACGCACACGGGCACAGCTAACCACACCCCAGGAACACGCCCGTCTTCGGCACATTGTCTGCCCAGCCTGCAGCGTCACCGTCGACCTCACCCGGTTTCCCAAAACACCTCAGATGTTCTGCCCGTACTGTGAAACGCTTTCCACCATTCAGTCAAATCTCGTACCACCAGAAAACGAAGCTGTTTTTCGTCTCTGTGAAAACTGTGGCATGTTCAGTCGCCCACGTACTTTCACATCGTTCTATTTTTATTATCTGGTGGTCCACTCCGGGATCCATACCCACAGCTCCAAACGTTGTCGCGGCTGCAGGCGCAGCGCCTCGTGGAGGATGTTGGCCGGCAATTTGTTTTTTATTGTCGGCGTGATCCCCGCGATCATTCAATTGACGCGTGCCTACCGCAAAGATCGCGATACCGATGCCTACCGCGGATTGGAGCCAGCGAACCAATGGGCCCGCCGCGGACAACTAAGCAAGGCAATCGAGGGCTATCGCGAGATCCTCCAACGTGTCCCTTGTGCCGCCGGCATCTACTACAACCTGGGAATGGCTCTCTACCGCCAACAAGACCCGACTCACGCCGCGTCCGTGCTCGAACTCGCATTGGAGGATTGCGCCAATTACATTCCCGCCCGCCAGCTCCTGGAGACATGTTACCAGCAATCAGGACAGATCGTGAAACTGGAAACACTGCAGTCACACCGGCAACTCCCCTCGTTAGCGGGCCCCGCATCGCAGCTGGGCCCCTAGGCGCTGAGCTGGCAAGGTGGTGAAATCGACTACGATATCCCTTATTGAACGCACCCCGCCAGCCGATACTTCTGCGCCCAGTTCTTTCAACTTTGCGAGTCGCCAGACATGCTAGACCCCCTGTTCAGTGTCACGGATCAAATCACTCTCGTTTCCGGAGGCACCCGCGGCATTGGCCGCGCCCTCGCCGAAGGTTTTGCCCAGCGTGGGAGCATTGTAATTATCACCGGCCGGGAGCAAGCCGCTACGGAAACAGCCGCCGAAGAAATGAATCCGGGCGCAGGGCAACTCATCCCATTCGCCTGCGACGTCGCGCAACCCGGGCAAATTGAAGCGCTCGTGGCACACGTCGACAAACAGCATGGACGCATCGACACGCTCATTAACGTCGCGGGAATCAACCGCCGCAAACCGGCCTTGGAAGTTAGCGAGGCTGATTACGATGCGATTGTCGACATCAATCTCAAAGGAGCCTTCCTGCTCTCGCAAAGCGTGGCCCGCGTGATGTTACGTGAAGGGGGAGGTTCGCAAATCAATATCGCTTCTTTGAATACGGACCGCCCGCTGAGGAATGTACTCCCCTATGCCGTTAGTAAAGCCGGCATGTCTTCCATGACTCGGGCGCTCGCGTTGGAGTGGGGTCCGCAGGGCATTCGCGTCAATGCACTGGCACCTGGGTTCATTCTGACCGACCTGACCCGCAAACTCTGGTCCGATGAGACGATGCAAAACTGGGGACTGGAACACACTCCACAAAAGCGTCTGGGAGTTCCCGAAGACATGCTGGGGACCGCAATCTTCCTGGCGTCCCCAGCATCAGCGTTTCTTACCGGACAGACTATTTTTGTCGACGGTGGATTTACCGCCGGCTGGAATTGGCCGATCGGTGACTAGAGATTGTCGTGGGTACCCAGCCTGCCCGGGCTGCGAACAGAGGCGTTACATACGCCGCATCTGCAAGTCTAGCGAAGTTCAACAGTTACAGCCGCGCTGAACATCAGAGCGGGATCTTCTCGTACCGCCAGTGAAGCAGCAAGATTCGCAATCGATCGTGTGAGACGTCCCGCAAAGACCATTTCGCCATTCCCCTCAATCACAACCTTGTCATCCAGGTTGACCATTCTGTCATCAAGACGGACCGTCAACCGTTTCACATCGCTACTGGTCAAGGTAACCCGCTGCCCGTCGCGATCCGCCCTCACCAGCGCCCGCGCTTTGGCCGCCTCTGGTACCGCCAGCCAGTAACTGGCGGAATGGGTCACATCGTCTTGATGCCAAACGACGCGTTGCGGAACGGGATCACGACGAAAACGAGCCATCCAGGGAACAGCCACCGCGTCTTGGCGGTCCATCCAATGTCCTTTTCCCTCATGCAACCGCACGTGATGCGGGTAACCATGGGGATCGTCCTCTTTCAACTTCGCGAGTCGTGCCTGCCATTGTCGCGCCACTCCATTGCGGTTGTATGCTTTGTCGAGCGCACCCATATGTAAGGTAAAACCGATATTTCGCAAGCTGAGTGGCGAGGCCTCGTTTGGATGTCCTGCCATCATCGCCGCAGCAGCCCATCGATCCGCCATGCGTGGCGCTAATTGATAGACGCCATCTCCTCCCGCCGAATACCCCATCAAGTAAACGCGGTTCGGGTCGACTTGCTCGAATACGATGAGATTCGTGATCAGTCGATCAAACAGTGGGTCAATGTGACCTTGGTGCCATAGATTCCAGGTATTTGTGGGTGCCCGGGGCGCGAGATAAACCCCTTCCTGGGGACGGTACAGCCTCTTCTGATTTTCCCATTGCTGGTCATTCACTGCCTGGGTTGTGCCGCCACCGCCATGCATTGAAATATATAAACTGCGACCTTTAGCAGGCTTTTTCCCGAAGATCTTGTAATCAAACCGTAACGCGTGCTTCCCCAATGCGATGCGTTTGTCCTGCATTTCCTGTTGCCGGGATTGGCGAATGAACGCAACGTGATCCTTCCACAGCAAATCACTCGCCTGCCTGGCGACAGCGCGCGAGAGCGGCTGGCCAGCGAATGCTTGCTGAGCCAGGGGCGTTCGTTGCTCACGTGCCTCCGCGAGATACTCGCGGAGTGCCACTAGCGACGACGCGCCACCGTCGGAATCACGCTCCGCGGCGTACAGCGGTGCCGCGAGACACACCCATACCAACAGTGATACACAGATCCCACGAGGTGAAATGCAGACCATTGGGCCACTCCTTAGTGAAATTGCGCCATGGAGGGTTTGATCGGTTTCCCTGCAACCCAGCCAGCACGGCGTCCGCCATCCTCAACTGACTCAAAAACGGGCTAACCAGCCACCGTCAACATATAACATTTGTCCTGTCACAAAATCCGACGCGGCAGATGCCAGGAAAACCGCCGCGCCGATCAAATCCGCTGGCTGGCCCCACCGGCCCAGGGGGCAGCGCCCTTCAACCCACTGGCTGAACTCAGGATCATCAACCAACGCCTGATTCAGCGGAGTTTGAATGTAACCTGGACCAATCGCATTGACCAGAATACCGTGCGGCGCCCAGTCAACTGACAACGCTTTTGTCAACAAGAGGATCCCCCCCTTCGAGGCCGCATAAGGCGCGTTGTTAGGGCGGGTGGATTGACTCATTAATGAACCGATATTGATGATTTTCCCAGGTTCACCCGCAGCAATCCGTTGGCGAGCAAATGCCTGACTGAGTGCGAATACGGCATTCAAGTTCAAATCGAGTACCTGTTGCCAGTCGGCCAGATTCACCTCATGGGCTGCGCCACGACGCGTCATACCAGCATTATTGACCAGTATGTCTGGGGCACTAAATCGTTCCACCAGATCCGCGTACATCGCCGCAATTCCATCCGTCTCCAGCAAATCAACCGCGGCGATCTCAATTGCACGTCCGGTATCCCTCAATTCGTCACGAACCTCCTCCAGATCCTGTTTCCCACGAGCCAGCAGGATCAAGTCCGCCCCCGCTTCCGCCAGTCCCCGCGCAAGACCCGCGCCAATTCCCTTGCTGGCCCCGGTCACCAGCGCGCAATGTCCGTTGAGATCAAATAACCGCATTCGTTTCTCTCCTCTATCCGGCTCTCTGCTGGCCCGCATGCGAGGGGAACTGAAAACCCCAAGCCAAGCTGCGCAGCAAAACAGGTTGCATCAACAACAGTTTGTGCACAGTCTACCCCAACCGCGCAATCAATACCGCAGGGGCGGTATCAGAAACCGGCAGTTCGCGGCGACAGTTCTCTGGTCAATCCGTTTCGGCCAGCTGGCGATAGTAGTCGATCGACCGACGCAGGCCCTCGTCGAAACTCACCTGCGGTTCGTAATGGAGTACCTGACGAGCCAGTGTGATATCGGCGGAGCTGTCCCGAATATCACCAGTCCTCGGGTCCGCATGAACCGGTTGCACGTCGGTACCCAAATGTCGATTCAACGCAGCGATCAAGCCCAACAAAGTGATCCTGCCTCCCTCTGCCAGATTGAACGACTTACCCGCCGCTCCAGCCGCGTCGGCGGCCAATAAATTCCCGTGGACAACATTCCCCACGTAAGTGAAATCACGGGATTGCAAGCCGTCGCCAAAAACGGTTGGAGCCCGACCATCGAGCAGCGCTGTGATGAACAAGGGAATGACTGCCGAATACGGACTTTGCGGATCTTGCCGTGGACCAAAGACGTTGAAATAACGCAAGCAGACCGTTTCCAGCCCAAAACAATGGTAAAACGCATGACAGTAATACTCTCCTGCCAACTTAGCCACCGCATACGGCGATTGCGGCGATGGGACATCTGTTTCCCGATTCGACATGTGTGGCTGCTCACCATACAAACTACTGGATGCGGCGTAGACCACCCGCCTCACACCACTGCGTCTCGCCTGGTCCAAAAGCTGCAGAGTACCACTGGCACACGCTGAGTGCGTCGCCACTGGGTTTTCGATGCTGACTGGTACTGAGGGCAAGGCTGCTTGATGAAACACGACCTCAACGCCAACCAGCGCACGCCCTAGTAGCTCCGGGTTATTGACATCACCTTCATACCATTCAACCTGGCCTGCGGAAGCATCCAGATTGCTCCGTTGTCCGGTACTCAGATTGTCCAGCACTCCAACCGTCTCACCGCGACGCAACAACTCCGCGACCAGATGTGAGCCAATAAAACCTGCCCCGCCCGTAACTAGAAAACGCGCCATGTCAACATTCCTCCAGTATCGCTCGGGCGCTGGCGGGCTCGGTGACACCAGTTACTTGCCAACAATCCCAACCGCCACTCAATCAATCACCACGCAACCCGTTGTCGTCACCCCCGCACGGCACAACGCACGGACCCTGTGCTCCACCTGCGAACGCAGTGTTACACCTAGTTGGATAATGGGAATTGTCCTGTCACAGGCCCGTCCCAGATCGATGGAGTCGGGACACCATCCGCCACCGGACACGACAATATGTGTAAATCGGGCACGAAAGTCCTGTAACAAGCTCGTCCAACGCGCCCTGTCAATCCCAGCTTGGCTTATGGCGCCTCGCCCTAAGGGCAAGAATGTCAAGCCTTCATAAGACGTTGGATAGAGCGTTTGCCGCCACAGCGTACTACGATTGAGAATCTCGATCAGCCCTCTGTGTTCGCACTTTCCGGCATCGCGACTCAATGTCCCAAGCTCCAGATCACCGTCGACCAGCAAGACGGTACGTCCCCGCTGAGCTAGACTTTTCGCCAAGCCACCAGCAATCGCGGCGGTGGCGACTGGCACGTTAAATCCAAGTAAATACAAGCAAGCCACCTCCGTTGACGGCAAGGAACTGACTCCCTCCACCAGCCGTTCAAGATCCGCCTTCGGGAACCCGCTGGGAATCATCGGAGTGACCTCCGGAAGACGAGCAGGGGAAGACCCACTGGATATCGCCGACACCTGCTGCTGCCGCGCATCAGGCTGGGCTGCCTCGGCAGCCTCGTGGGTCGCCAGCGCATCACGAAGACTCCAGAGATGTTGCTTGCCACTATGCGCCGCCGGCGCCGCGCGTAACTGCTGGTCTCCAGCCAAGTCGCGACCTTCTGGTTCCGCCTCGGCCCCAGCCAGCATTCGTAAGGAAGTGCCTGTAGCACGCGTAGTCTTTACTGAAGCCATGTGCTGAATTCCCGCCACATCAACTGGATCTCTCTAAGCAAACCGTCCGTTCGTGGCCACAAGGCCGGTTTTCGATTCTGGTATACCCACCTCCAACCACCATCACTTCTCATTACCAGTTCAACCGGCAACGCGCCCGCGGGCAGCCGAAATAAATGGCTTGAGAAGATCACGAAATGCCTGCTGCTGCGTTATCGACGCAGCAGCGGCCTCGTCGGAGACCTGCGTATGTGTACCCACTGACGAAAGGTCCGGAACAGGACAGATCGGATTCGGTTCCGCCATCGGCTGGGCATACAAAGCCGATTCCGTAGTGGACTGTGAATGTAAGACCAGGTAGGCATCGTTTGCCCCAAGATCACAGGACACGACTGCGGACTTACCCGGTGCAGGGCACATTCCTGGTTGCGTTTGCCCAACATTCTGAACATGCCGAAGACCATCACCCGCAACCGGCGTCTGTTCTTCCCCGGCCAGCGCAACTGCCTCCGGAGTGCTCTCGGATCGAGACTCTGCGGGCATACTCGGATTCACCGCTCCAGCCCGCAGTGGCGCCGCCATATCTTCAATGAGACTGGCCACTTCCCGTCGCTTACGTACTTCATCAGGTACTTCGGTGACGGCCTGACCCGGTTGCTGACCTGGCGTCTGCTGGTTGTCATGCTCCTCGACGGTGATCGTCAATGGCATGAGATGCTGATCGCCTGACAACGATGATTGCATCGCCTGTGCCTCGACAACGTCCATGTTCAACCCTGGAATCGCGACCATTGGCGGCGCCTGTGAAACGAGATCTCCGGCCTGTGACATCTCCGCAGGGCCCGCCTGATAGCGGTCGAGTACTAGGAATTCTTCTTCAAATTCTTCCGCAAAAGGATCCTCCGTGCCCTGCATCGCCGCGGCACTATTTGACTCCGTAACGGCATCACTCAGGGCCGCTTCCATAGCCACCGACCTCTCCGGATTGTCCGGGGCGTTACCCGCATCGTCGGTTGGTTCCGCGCCCTCGACCGTTGCCGGGGCGGGAATTTCATCCTCCAGTGGCCCAAACTCAATCACACCTGTGTCACCGGTTTCCTGTCCCACGTCCCTAGTTCCTGAGTTAGTCGGAAGTTCATTCCACGGTGCCGGAAGTTGCTGAAGTTCTGCCCACGCCCGTTCCACCGCTGTTTCCGTAACCTGTGATTCCTGGCGCTGTGCAATGGACACTAGAACATGAGTACACAACTGATTGATCACCCGCGGCGTACCGCCACTGGCGTGGTAAATGGCACCTAGCGCGTCCTCCGAAAAGAGATTCCCCGCTCCTCCTACTCGACCGATCTGGAAGCGTACATAGTCACACGACTCCGCATAGACCATCGACTCTAGGTAACCACGTGCTGAGATACGCTGGTTGAGAGAGTGCATGCGGGGATCCGCCAGCTTCTCTTCGAGATTCGTCGTGCCGGCTAACACAAGTTGGGCACAAGGATCACCATCACGCACGACGTTCGTGAGCATGCGTAGTTCATCCAGAAGTTTGAGCGGCAGGCCATGCGCTTCGTCGACCAAGAACAACACACCGCGTACGCCATCCTGTCGTGTGCGGAGGTGCTCGATCAGATCCAATCGCAGTTCGCCCTCTGCCAAACCGCGATACGGGCGCTTCAATTCGAAGAGGATGTTCTGCAACAGGGCGCGCCGACTACAGAGCCGTGTGCTTGCCAAGTTTACAACCTGAAACCCCGTACCAAAATCTGCGGCCAAGCGTTCCACGAGCAGGGATTTCCCGGTACCTGAAGGCCCGACCAGCAAACCGACCCCACCCGCTAGATCAATGCTCTGTGTCAACATCAAACGCGCTTGTTCGATGGCCTCTGCCGGGAACCAACAACCTGCATTTGGCGCTGAACCAAAAGGCCGTCCGGTCAGATCGAAGTGCTGTTCATACATGGCGCATTCCGTAGGTGGTTTGTCGCTACCGTGTCAGGGAGAGCCGTACGATACCGGCGTAAAACGTTGTGCCAACATTGCCAAAGGATCACGAACCAGATCAGCGCTAGCCTGGTTGCCCATGGCGGCGAAGATAACGATGAGCAGCAAAATCATTGCGATCCCGAATTCACAACCCGTAATCCAGCCGTCAAGGAATCTCCGCCGATTTTGTATCCGTGGCACGAGCGGGTTCACGTCATGTTGTGACAGGTTTGCCAGCACCGGTGTCTGCAGCGAACTCTCTACTTCTCGCGCCGATGTCCACACCCGGTAAAGACGCCCACGCACAATCCAGGTACCAATCACACACGCAACACCGAACGCGGACACCAGTGTCCAAACGGTTGTTGCTACCGTTGGTTTTCCCGAGGATCTGGCTACCACTTGAGCTCGCTGACTCGCCCAGCGACCACGGGAAATCATCGGAGCCGCTGAACGAAGCGCCATCTCTGCCTGTTGGCGACGCGACAATGCCGAGTCCAATTCTGCAACCATGCCCTGTTGATCTAACGACGCCGACCCAGGGTCCTCGGCGCGTGCCGTCAGCGATTCAACCGCATGCCGCGCTTTGGTTTCATAGTGACGTGCTTCTTCGAGTGCTGCCTCTAAGCGTCGCCGCTGCCTGGCACCTTCTTGCGCGGCCAGCACCCTGCGCCCCGTCTTGACGACTTCCAGCGCGGCTGCATTGGCAGTCGCACAAGCCGCACCAGTGGAAGAAGCTGTTACGTCGATGGTAACCCTCAAGACCGACTGCCCCCCCCCCCTGCCGATGTCCCATGCCAGCACAGCTGGTGCAACCTGGTTACACCAGAGACGCATCTGGTCGTGAACTGCGGCGGACATTTCGCCCACAATTTTCCGAGCTTCTCCGGATGTCTTCACAGGCCCCACAAGCTTGACTGCCGCCTGCGCTGTATACTGTCGCGCCGGCCCACCACGGACCCAGATCAAAACAGAAAACACGACCAGGCCGGTAAGCGCCATGGCGTACGCCGTGCGGAAAACAGGGCGAGACACCCACTGTTCGATACATTGGACAAGTGACATAGCGTAGTGACACCAAGTTTGGATGGACGCAGTCGCGTCCGAGATATCGACCTGGTCGGTGGCTCGCCTTGAGTCAAACTTTTCCGGTTCTGCCGGTTGTAACACTCGGTCCTCGCGACACCGGCCGCTGGGATAAACTAAGGCTACAACTGCATCTAGAGACCCTGGCCTGGTCAATACCGACCCTGACCTAATCCTCTCTTCCAACATTTTTTTTACCGACGACCTGCCGTGCCACGGAGAGTGAGCAAGCGATGTTTCGCGTCAAAATCTGCGGAATCACCACGGCCGCCAATGGACAGCAAGCCGTTGCGGCGGGCGCCGATGCGATCGGCCTCAACTTCTTCCCCCCAAGCCCGCGTTATGTAACTCCAGACCAAGCCGATGCGATCGTCAGGACGCTCCCGAACGCGGTCTGTCGAGTCGGCCTGTTCGTGAACGCCAGCCGCGAGACCATTCTGGCTACCGCAGCCCGCTTGCAACTCGACATGATTCAATTGCATGGCGATGAGACTCCGGAAGACGTCGCCGAGCTCCGTGGTTATCGCGTGATTGCGGCCCGCCGCTGCCCCGCTGGTTTTGATTCTTTGCTTTCCTTTCTCGATGCATGCCAGAACCTCGCCTGCCTTCCCGAGGCAATATTGGTCGATGGCTACCAGTCAGGCCAATACGGTGGCACAGGCCGTACCGCGGATTGGGACGCCGTCGCCGCGTTACCTGGCAGCTTGCAAGGCGCACAGCTCATACTGGCTGGCGGGCTAATTCCGGACAATGTAGCCACTGCGATTGAGCGAGTACGACCCGATGCGGTCGACACCGCCAGCGGGGTGGAGAGCAAACCGGGCGTCAAGGATCCGCAAAAAATGCGCGAATTTGCCATCGCAGCGCGGAATGCTTTCTCACAGATTCAGCGCGGCTCAGGGTAAGCCGGCGCGGCTCAGGGCTAGGCCGTCAAATACGATGCCGAGACCTGCTCGAGGAACCAACCTCCAGCGGAACCGCGTTTCCTTAACACGCGACATACGGGAAAGAAACCCAATGTCAGGAGAGCGCACGGCAACCCGAATTTTGGAGAGTTGTCGATTCACCCCCATCCTGGCTATGATTGATCGTAGTAAAAGTCGTGCGGTTGAATCACGCGCAGCCCACCGGAATGCCTGGCTTTCCGTAGTTCACGCGGACAACACTTCCATATCCATCACATCTGCCGCTGCGGCAGTTTTTTTCGACGTCAAGGAGATCACTGTGTCCGGCACCAGTACTGAAAAACTTCCCTACAAGGTACGTGACCTCTCCCTGGCTGACTGGGGCCGTAAGGAAATCGAACTGGCTGAAAATGAAATGCCTGGGTTAATGGCGCTGCGCCGCAAATATGAAGGCGAGCAGCCGCTGCGCGGCGCGCGAATCGCAGGCTGCCTTCACATGACCATTCAAACCGCGGTTTTGATTGAGACACTGATCAAACTTGGAGCGGAAGTCACTTGGAGCAGCTGCAACATCTTCTCAACCCAGGACCATGCCGCAGCTGCGATGGCTGTGGCCGGGGTACCCGTATACGCCTGGAAGGGTGAGACCGAAGAAGAATATGAATGGTGTATCGAACAGACGCTCTATTTCCCCAGCGGCCAACCCTTAAACATGATCCTCGATGACGGGGGTGACCTGACGGCCATCGTCCATCGGAAATTCCCGGAACTGCTTGGTGAAATTCGTGGCATCACCGAAGAGACCACCACCGGTATCCACGCGTTGCAGCAGATGCTCGACAACGGAGACCTGAAGGTGCCCGCGATGAACGTCAATGATTCAGTCACCAAGAGCAAGTTCGACAACAAATATGGCTGCCGTGAATCGCTTGCCGACGGCATCAAACGAGCTACCGACGTCATGGTCGCAGGTAAGACCGTCGTCGTTTGTGGGTACGGAGATGTTGGCAAGGGATGCGCTGAATCCATGCAAGGGTTGGGAGCACGCGTGCTGGTCACCGAAATCGACCCTATTAATGCGCTCCAGGCCGCGATGGAAGGCTATCAGGTTGTTACGATGCAAGAAGCCTGCGCCACAGGTCATATCTTTGTCACCACGACTGGTTGCTGCGATATCGTTACGGGCGACCATATGGAAAAAATGCGTCATGACGCCATCGTCTGCAACATTGGTCATTTCGACATCGAAATCGATGTCGCGTATCTTGAGAACAGCGACCACATCACCAAGACGCGCATCAAGGAAGACACCGACGTCGGAGGCCCTGTCGATCGATACGAGTTTCCCGATGGCCACGCAATTCTATTGCTGGCCCAAGGAAGGCTCGTCAATCTGGGTTGTGCCACTGGCCATCCTTCCTTCGTGATGAGCAACTCCTTTACCAATCAGGTCCTGGCACAAATTGAAATCTGGCAAAACCCGGATGATTTTGAGCTTGGTATTCATCTACTTCCCAAACAACTTGATGAAGAGGTCGCCAGACTGCACCTGGACCACCTGGGCGCGGAGTTGACCACGCTGACGGACAAACAGGCTGATTATCTGGGAATTCCTGTCCAGGGTCCTTACAAACCCGAGCACTACAGGTACTAGGGCTAGAGATCCTCGCCACTCGCCAGACGGGTCCGGACGCGGCCTACGATGGCCCCCGCTAAGGGCCAAACAGAAAAGACGAATTTACTGCTAGCAGCGCCGCCGCCTGGCGCGGTGAGATTATGTTTGCGTCTCTCGGCGAACCCGGCGGTCGCATATTCAATTCCAGTACGTCTCCAACCCGTTCATTCACCACCCGCTCCACCCGTATGACACAGAATCCGCTATGGCAAGAATCCATGCCTTCCGTGGCATCCGCTACAACCTGGGCCAGGTCGGCGCACTCAGCGATGTGATCGCGCCCCCTTACGATGTCATCGATCCCGCCCTGCAGGATGAGCTTTACGATCAACATCCATTGAATGTCATTCGCCTGATCCTCAATCGTACCGAACCAGGTGACGACAAACTCCAAAATCAGTACACGCGGGCTGCGGCGACACTGCGCCGTTGGCAACGAGAGGGTGTCCTGCAAACGGATCCAGATCCGGCCATTTACGTCTACCACCAGATTTACACGCACGGAGGTGAGTCATTCACGCGGCGAGGCTTCATGGCACGTGTAAGTCTGGAGCAGCTCGGCTCCGGGTCCATCTACCCACACGAAGAGACGCACGCCGCCGCCAAAGCCGATCGTCTGCAATTGACCCGCGCCTGCCAAGCTAATCTAAGCCAAATCTTCTCGGTCTACCCCGACCCTGAAAATGTCGTGCAACAGGGTTTGGAGGCCGCAATAACCACCCAAGCACCTCTCGAAGCTGTTGACCATTTGGGAGTTACCCATCGGATCTGGCCAGTCACTGACTTGGCTGTGATCCAGCAGGTCGCAACCGACATAGCCACGTTGCCCCTCTTTATTGCCGACGGTCATCATCGCTACGAAACAGCCTGCAACTTTCTCGCAGAGCGACAACAACAAGAGCCATTGGCAGCAACGGACCCTGCCAATGGTGTGTTAATGATGTGTGTCAGCATGAACGACCCTGGCATGATCGTGCTACCCACACACCGACTGTTTCGGGGAGTTCCCGAAATGAGTTCCCCAGAGCTGCAAGCCAGATTGGCCGATTGCTTTACCATTCAACCGGCAGGTGCGGGTCCGGACCAGGCAACGACGGTCTGGGAAGGAATCGAGTCCGCGGACCGCCAGGAAATGCTGGGGCTCTACACCGCCTCCGACCAACAATGGGTGCTAGCAACCTTGACCGACTCGGGTCGTCAACAGATGGCCGCTATCTCGCCCGACCAAAGCCGCAGCTGGCAAGGGCTGGGGGTTTCAATCTTGCACCGCTTGGTCATTGAAACCCTGCTGGAAATCGAGTCACACCCCAAGCCGCAGTACGTGCATCGTGTCGACGAAGTCATCGAGGGTCTACAACACGGCTCTGTACAGGGTGAGCACTTTCCGCTAGCAGCATTGGTGATGCCAGCCAGCCTGGAGCATATCCGTTCTATCAGTCGGGCGGGGGAACGGATGCCCGCGAAAAGCACCTATTTCTTCCCCAAGCTGGTCAGCGGGCTGGTATTCCACTCGCTGAACCAGTCCTGATCGCAAGTCCGTGGTGCCGCGTGATCCAATCCAGGCCAGCACCTGGTGTGACCACCGCCCACGCCACTTCACCACCACACCGAGCCGGTAAGAAGGGTGTTTCACGGGAAACAACCGGATCCGAAGGGTCGTTCCACGTGAAACGGGCGATCCGTCTGACACGGATACATCAGCGCTCCCTGCAAAATGGGATTCGGGATCCGGGCACCTCCAGTTACAATTCTCAGCCGCGTGTCGCGCCCCTGTCATGCGCACTAATACCAGGCCAACAACGAACGCCACGTATCTCTTGAATATGGGCCGACGGTCCATTTGCTCGGAGCCGTCCAGTGAGTCGTGTTCTCTGCATCGCAAATCGAAAAGGTGGCGTCGGCAAAACGACCACGGCAATCAACTTATCAACCGCCCTCGCCCGCGCTGGGTCCAAAACACTACTGGTCGACTTGGATCCTCAATGCAACGCAACAACTGGCCTCGGCCACGAACCGTGCGACCAACATCCACTCCTGCAGTCCGATTCGCTGCGCAACTCCCTACTCCCCACGCGCACCAAAGCGTTAGATCTCTTACCTGGAAGTCGCCGATTCCAGGATGTAGAAACTCTAGCTACCGCCACGAACGGACAGACGGCAACACTACAAGCCCATTTAACACGTGGGACCACCTCCTACGATTTTGTGCTCATCGATTGCCCACCGTCGTTGGGCCCGCTCACGCAAACCGCTCTGTCATGCTCGACCGAAGTGGTCATGCCTATTCAATGCGAGTATTTCGCGATGGAAGGTCTCACCCAGATGATTCGGGTGATCGGCGATGTCATGCAACAACAAACGGGGCGACTCGAATTCGGTGGCATTCTCTTGACGATGTACGACCATTCCCTGGAACTCACACACGAAGTCGATGCGGAGGTTCGTGAGTTCTTCGGGGATATCGTCTTTGACACGGTCATCCCGAGGGATGTGGCCGTCTCGGAGGCACCCAGCCATGGCAAGTCCGTATTGGAGCACGCGGCGCGCTCGCGCGGCACACGTGCCTACATTGAACTCTGTATGGAGGTCTTAGACCGGTGAGCAAGGATCGACGTTTAGGTAAGGGACTGGCGGCTTTACTGGGCACCCCACAAGATGCTGTCTCGGGATCTGTTTCCAGCTCCGCCACCGATCAGCATACCGCGGCAACGGAAGCGAACACAGATGTTTCATCTGCCGACCACGAACTACGGTTGAATGTCAATGAAATTGAGGACAATCCGTTCCAACCACGCCGAGATTTCAGCGAATCAGAACTCGGATCGCTGGCGGAAAGCCTCCAGGAACACGACATGCTACAACCGGTCCTGGTGCGCCGACTCGGCCAGAGGTACCAACTCATCTCCGGTGAACGACGGTTGCGAGCGGCCATCAAGGCAGGCTGGAAGACGATCCCCGCCCGCCTCCGAGAAGCAGATGATCGTTTGGTGGCCGAATTGGCAATCGTCGAGAATCTCCAACGCAAAGACCTCAACCCGATCGAGAAAGCGCTCTCGTTCAAACGCTACTTGAACGAACATGAAGCCACCCAGGAAGAACTGGCCAACCGACTAAAGATCGATCGTTCAACCATCGCCAACTTGATGCGCCTTTTGGACCTACCAGACGAAGTCCAACAGGCGGTGCGAGATGGCCGGATTTCCGCCGGCCACGCCAGGGCCCTGCTACCACTCGGCGACCAACCCATACAAATTGAGTTCAGCCAGCGCGTCACGAACGATGGACTCAGTGTGCGGGCCACGGAGCGAGCGGTGCAAGAGTACATCCAGGAGGAAGACGAAGAAAAGCTCGACGGCTTGTCAACCACCAATCCCAAAGGTACGCGGCGGCGCAATCCACAACTGACCGCCCTCGAGCAAGAACTGCGACGCGTACTGGGAACGCGGATTGAAATTCACACCGCGCGCAGTGGACGCGGACGCATCGTGGTCCATTTCGCCAACCACGCGGAATTTGAACGTATCCAAGGAATGCTCCTCGATCAGGAAAAAACGGAACTCCGGCTACATCGAGGGTAAACAGCCTCCGGTGATTCAGGGCGTCCCAATTGCGTCCCACGGGGTGTAGCGGTAGCATTACGTGACCTGCGGGGCGTAGCGCAGCCTGGTTAGCGCGCCTGCTTTGGGAGCAGGAAGTCGCCAGTTCGAATCTGGCCGCCCCGACTGCCTGGCGGGTCCGTGCGCGAGCTCAAAGCTCCCCGGGCCCTGGCAGCGGCCGCTTTCTCGCGCCGCCACAAACGGCCACTGGACTTTCCGCAACTCGTTTACCCACAACACGTTACAAACACACCCCGAGCCGAGCGAGGGTTCTTTCTGAGCCACCCCGCCCGACCACGAACCCTGCGTGGCGCCCTCGCATCAGCGGCACACCATTCTCCCCGCGCAGCGGCGCCCACCAGCTACTCCCACACAAGCCGCCGCGCATCAAAGACGGGACCTTCGACACAGGTGCGCTGATAATCCCACGTCGCACCGCAGGCAACTTTGGCAACGCACGTAAAGCAGATTCCAATTCCACAGGCCATGGGGGTTTCCAGCGAAACCTGGCAAGGAACACCGCGCTCGATCGCAAGTTCAGATACGGCTTTCATCATTGGCTCGGGACCACAGCAAACGACTTCTGTATCTGCTTCCTCCGCGTCGAGGATCTCACACAGCAGGTCGGTGACGAGCCCTCGATGTCCAAGACTTCCATCATCCGTGGCCAAGCAAACCTCAGCGCCGGTTTGCTGAAAATCATCGACACCCGCCAGATAGTCCGCAGACCGCGCCCCGTAACAAAACGTTACTCTTTCTGCTTGCGGAACGCTGCGACCAGGATCTCCGAAACTCCTCAACCCCATTCGTTCTCGGGCCAGCGCCAGCATGGGTGTTTGCCCAATTCCCCCGGCAACCATAATCAGGTGCTTTGCCGCCGGGTCCGCAAACCCATTGCCCAACGGGCCCCAGATGTCCAACCGTTGGCCAGTCTGTAGTCGACATAAATTCGTGGTCAGGTTACCTTTGACCAGATACATCACGTCGACACCACGCGGCGTTCCATCTGCATCCAACACAGTGTCATAGAGTGCCAAGGGTCGCCCGATCAAAGGGTCGGTGGCTCCGGAAATTCTCAACATCAAGAACTGCCCGGGAAGCACGCGACGGGCCAAATCCGGACAGTCGAACCGCAGTTGAAAGGTATCCCGCGCAACTTGCCGATTCTCGACAATGGAAACAGTCGCCTGCAGGGCATGGTCAGCGTAGTAGGATGCGTGCAGCGGATTGGTCACGAGCGTCTCTTGGCTGTCTTTTTCCTCCGTACTCGGCCAGTCACCCCTTTGACCTGAGTACGGTTCGAACTAGAACGTCCTGTGCGTTTGCTACCCGTAGTCCCCTGCCCTGCTGTTTTTCGTCCCGCTGTTTTTCGTTCCGTCAGCTTGCTACCCGCCGGTTTGCTACCCGAGGTACCCCGTCCACTCGCCTTGCCGACACTCGCCTTGCGACCCGCCGGTTTGCTACCCGAGGTACCCCGTCCACTCGCCTTGCCGACACTCG
>PAQH01000125.1 GCA_002709225.1 Planctomycetaceae bacterium | reverse complement strand
CGAGGTGGTCCAGGTGACCTTCGATCCTCAGGTGATTGAATTTGCCGCGGTGCTCGAACACTTCTGGAAGCTGCACGATCCGACAACGTTAAATCAGCAGGGATACGATGTGGGAACCCAGTACAGGTCGGCTATTTTCTATCATTCGCCTGAGCAACTCGCGATTGCAGAAAAGTCGAAAAAGGCCAAAGACGAAAAGGGTGTGTTTTCTGGTCCCATCGTTACCGAGATTACGAAGGCGGTGACGTTTTATGCTGCCGAGGATTATCACCAGGATTACTATCGCAATAACAAAGACGCGCGTTACTGTCGCATGATCATCAATCCCAAGCTCAAGAAACTTGGACTGGATGAATAAACCGTTTGCGGTCTCTCTACCGCATTGAAATGATGGTTAGCGCGGCCAGGTCCAGCATTCGCGGAACCTGTCATTGCGATGCCGTTCGACTTTTGCAGTCTCACGCGTTCCGTCGTGAGGCAGCACGTGTTGTCTCGGTACTCAGTTGCCCGGAGGGGCTGTTGCGCGATAATCTGACGTGCGACGAGCGCGGATCCTCCCGTTCGTGTACCAGCTGCCGCCGCACCAGCGTGGCTTCCGGGGTATCAGTTTGGCGGTTCTCGTCGGTCGAAGGAGAGGCGTGTCCATGAGACGGGCGAAACAGCAGTCTCGATTGTGTTGGACTGTTCTTGTGGCGTTACTACTGACCATGTTCGCGTCGGGGAATGTCCCGGCGCTGGAACGTCGGGATGTCGGGCTCTACGTTCCCTTCGAGAAGACGTTGCAGCCTCAGTTGGCCCGCGGCGAGGTGGAAATCACGTTCAGTAAAGGTGGCCAGCAGGATGTTGAATTTACCATGGGGAGGCGTGGCCAGGGGCTGTTGTTGAAAACAGGGGTCAGTCTGAATTACCTAGGTAGCCAGCTGTTTGAAAATGAGGAAGGCACCTTGGCCTTTTGGGTGCGCCCGGTGGGGTGGAAAGGGGAGGATGGCCGGTATCACTGGTTCGCCAATCTCTTTACCTCGGCAAGCGGGCATCTGTTCTACAAATATGGCGCTGGTGCCCAGGTCATCATCTATGTGACTGGTGTGGGTCGCAGGCCCAACACGCTCGGCCAGAATCACACCTGGGATGCATTTCGCGAAGAGCACTGGACCCATCTCGCGTTGACGTTCAAGCCCGGGGAACAGGTTTTTTACATCGATGGGAAACCGATGCAGAAACGCGTTGATTCAGGACTAATAGAGCCGCGATTGGAGGGGAAAGTCGCAACGGTCAATCTGCACGAAGGACATCCGGCGAACGCGATCGACGAATTGATGACGTTTCGCCGGGCGTTGACCGAATTGGAAGTGCGTGCGCTGTATGGCACCGTGTCTGTGAGGCCGGTACTCACTGCGCCCCCCATCCCGTCTCCGACCGTGGAGAGTCGCGAAGAAGACGACCCCTGGGCATCTGCCACGACGTTCACTGGCTGGGTTGATAGGGCGCTGGGAATCGCCACTGCGCACAACACACGTGTCAGCGTGGGTCACGATCACCAACGGCTGTTTGTCCGGTTCAGGCGGCTGATCTCTGAGGTCTTTCGTCAACAACGGGACCTGTTTGTAGGCTCGCCTCTCAAGATTGTGGCCGAGGCACGTGATGACAGTTTGGAAGCAGATGATCACGTTACCGTGCTGCTGCGATCACCGGGAGGCGATACGTACTCATTGGCTGTCAATGGTCGCAATGTACGGCATGATGCCAGGAATGGTGATGCGACGTGGGATGGCAGTTGGGAGGTGCGGCAGGAGTTGGATGATCAGCAATGGGTCGTGGACTATGCGATCCCACTGCATGCGTTTGACCGCGCCGCGGACGGACCGCCAACGCGTGCAGGTATCGAGAATGGCTGGGGGATTAACTTTCTAGATGCCAGCCGGCAGATCGAACCGGCGGATGTGGCCTGGTTTCGTGACGCGGCAGTGCCGTCGTGGGGACGTCTCGAATTAGGTAATGCGAACGAGCGCCTGGAGCTATTGGGTTTGGGAGCTTGGGCCGGCGGGGAGATAGCGATTCGTGGTCACGTAGGGACGTCCCAGGCAGCCACATTGGAAACGGGATATGCGGTTTCCGTCGGGCTAGCGCGACGTCCGTTGCGAACCAGTAGCAGCCCCGACTCAGCCCAGGCAACGGATGCGTTACCCTCGGTGTACCGCGGGGCGCTGGCGCACCAGCCAGGCGCGCCGGCTCCGCTGCAGACGGACTGGTCTTCGCCAGACCCCTTGTTCGGTGAGCTGGTGTTGCGGATTGGCAGGGAGGAAAAGCCGCTTTACCGCTGGCACGCACCATTTGTGTACGCGCCGCAGCAGCGGGTGGCGGCGCACTACCTGCCGAGTTATCGACGACTGCGGGCGGTCATTGACGCCGGTTCGGGCGGGACACTGGCGCGTCTTGACCACATTGTGGTGACGATTGCACAGTCCGAAGAGCAACCTGATGGGAGGGGAAACAAAGCGGGTAAAACGTTGGGTAACGGGAAGCTCATTCTACGCAAGACCATCACGAAACCGCAGCAGGTGCTTTCCGTAGTTGAGTTCGACTGTCAGGAATTGGCTGTGGGGAATTACGATGTGCTGGCCGAGTTTGTGTCAGTGGAGGGCGCGAGTTTGGCGCGGGCGGCTTTTGAGATTCAGCCCGATCCGCCCTGGCTGGGGAACGATTTGGGGAAGACTCCACTGGTACCCGGGCCCTGGACGCCGGTCCGTTGTGACGGTTCGGTAGTGCACATTCTCGGCCGGCAATATGATTTCGGGAAGCTGGGATTGCCAGCGCAGGTGACCATCGATGGGCATGCGCAGTTGGCTGCGGCGGCCCGGATGATGGTAGGGATCGCTGGGACGCCACCCCAGGAGGTCCAGGGAGCGGTCGCGTTGCAAAGCCTCGACGATTCACGTGTGTCGTTTTCGGCGAACGCGACGGTGCGGGGAGTGGGGATACGGACAACCGGTTTCGTGACGTTTGATGGACTGGTCGAGACAACGATTCAGGTTACATCGAAAGACGCTGTTACGCTGGATAGCCTGGCGATAGAATTTCCGTTCAAGAGCCAGGCGGCCGAGCTCTGGTGTCCCCAAGAGTATGTTGCCAGGCAGGTAGGGCGAGTGCCGGCAGAAAAATGGGTTTCCCAGCCTTCCAGCCAATTGCGTATCGGTGGTGCCGAGCGAGGTATCCAGTTCTCGCAAAATGCGGTTCAGCGTCAGCTGCTTCCCGATGGCGATACCTATCGATTGCGTTATGAATTTGTTGAGAAACCGCTGCTGCTTGGTCCCCAACCGGTCGCGCCGTTCAGGCTGACATGGCAGGGGCTTCCAGTGAAACCACGTTCGCCTCTCTATCGCCGCATTCATATCGATGATGCGTTGTGGACGACGGATGTGGATACGCAGCCGTTCCATATCACACCCGTCTATACAGAAGGCTGGAACCGGCATTGGAATTACCACAACTTCTGGAATCGCGAGGTGTTCGAAGCGGACTTCATCGAGAAGGTTAAGAAGAAGGTTCATGACGATTGGAAGCGTGATCGGAAGACCTTTTCGATGTACATGAACATCGCTACTTTCGATGCCAACACGCCGGAATACCGACGGTATCGTTTTGAGTGGGTCGGAGATCAGGCCGAATACTTCGCGCCCGACCCCAGTCGCCGAGATGAAGTCAAGCAAGTGATGATCAACAGCGAGGAGCCGTCATTTCTCGACTTCTATATGTGGCACATCAACAAGACGATTCGCTATTTAACCGACGAGGGGCAGATCCCCATTCACTGTTACCTCGATAACACGGTTGCCAATCGCGAATATATGTTGCGATTGTGGAGAGTAGTCAAAGGAAACAACCCTCATAACCAGATCATCGTGCATATGTCCGGTGACAACGCGATGCATGCCTACGGTTTTGCCGATTGGCTGGTGGAAGGCGAGGAAAACACGGCGAGCTACCTCAATCGGCGGGCCGCCGATCCCAGCTTGCCGAAAAACTACACCCGCATCTTGAGTCTCGACATGGTTCGAGCGCGTTACTCTCCCTTTGCGTTTGGAGACAAGTTCTTGCTCTACCAGTTCTGGGTGTGGAAGAATGATTCCCCGGCACGCGAGCATCTCTGGGGTTTGCTGGCGGTGCACGACGGAACGACGTGGGCGGCCAACGGGCCAGGTCGATTCAAGAAGGAGTTGGCCGAATTTGGCTGGGACGATCGTATTCGTTTTGTTCCCTATTGGAGGAGTGGAACGGGGATCAAGGTGACCAGCGATGTGCGGCCGGTGGTGGCATCGGGTTGGAGACGTGGCCCGCAAGAATTGCTTCTGCTTGTTGTCAACGACAGTTCGCGTCAAGCGAGTGTCGAGCTGACCGTCGACGGAAAACGGTTTGGGTTTGCCTCAGAGCAACTTGCCGCGAGGTTTCATCCCCAAGGTGGGTTGCATGCGGAGCGGCCAGGGGCAGTCACGATGCGTTCGTTCCATTCCGGAAAACCTCTCCAGTTCAACCTGCCAGCGCATAGCTGGCAACTGGTGCGGGTGTTAACGCCCCAGGCGGCTAAATGAGGGGAACCGGCATGGCGGAGCGACGGCAGTTTCCGTGGGAGCAAACGAGTGCCCCCAGCGCGGCGGTCGGGGCAGAGGGGGCTCGTGCGTGCGAGCGGCCACGGTGTTCCAGTTGTGGAGGCATGCGGGCATCGCGAACAGACGAGGTCTGCATGCATTGCGGCAGCCCGCTTCATGATGGTGGCCCCAGTCTGCCGAAGGAGGCCGAACGATCGCTGCCGCGAATGGATGCTGAAGAGGCCAGGGATGCCTGGGCTACACTGATAATGGACACGATCCAGACTTCCTCCGGATACCATCGTAGGACACGGATCATAAGCAGGGTGTTCTGCTTGCTCGGTTTCATCGCGTTGCTAGCGCTGGCGGTTGTTCTGTACTGGTGCTTGTCTCCGATCTGGCGATAGCTGTCGTGGAGAAACTAGTTCACAGGCTGTGCTCGTAGTCGGTGTCTCACTACCTTTGGGTTGCTAGGGAGCTTCCTGCTGGTCGGTACCGAAATCAGTAAGCAGGGCTGCCAGTTCGGCGAGTTGCCTGGTCTGGGCAATGAGCGTATCCGTGTCACGCAGAATGCCTCTGGTAGAACACGTGATATCAGCGTCGGTGATTGCCACCAGCGCGCTGCTGCCTTGCAGCGGCGTCATGAGGCGCGCTCGGCGCTGGGGAGTCAGAAAGTTGCGGACCTCTGTTTCGTCGGCGCCTTTGAGCAGGAACAGCTGGTCGAATGCACCGTCACCGGTGTTGATCGTGCGGACACCGAATGACCTGGCGATAGAAACGGGTTGAATGTGTTGCCCCATGAATTGGAACCGGATGCCAGTGGCTTCCAGGCCGAGGCCCAGAGATTGAGGGAAAGAGGCTTTGAATCGCGTGTAGGGACGTCCTTCTTCGCGGTTGGATTTGTAGCCGTCGATCTGGAATCGAAAGTCATACGCCTCGCCGTCCATCGAATAGTGGCGCAGGACATTGGTTTTGGGGTGAAATGACAGGCCCAATGCGTCCGCGGCGTTTTGCCAGGCCTCGTTGGTGCGACGGACCAGACGCGTGCCACGCACGACGCCACAGGCGATCGCGATCGCGGTGAGCGTCAAAATCGTTGCCACTAGGAAGGGGGGCATGAGCGGGGCCGATCTCAAGTGCCACAACGGAGCGACGCTGCGCGGCTCTGCGGGCGGCCAAGGGGGACCACTAGGGCTGGCGTCGCCCGGGCAACAGACGCAGTACGGCCATAAAGATGTCAGCACGCTTAGGAACGCCCTGTTGGTACCGCTCGCCGTCGTACCAGGCGAGCAGTGCGCGATCGTTTCCCAGAGGCAGGATGTGAGGGTAGGAGAGATCGCCTCCCCACTGTGTCACCATGTTCATTATCCAGGTGTATTGCAGCGTGAACGGGTCGATCGTAAACAAGGCGGTGCGGCGTTCACCCTGTTGCCCATCGGGGAAATTAGCGGTCGCGATACGGCCGGAGGCCAGTATTGTATTACCCACCCGGGCCACCGCCGGACCACTCAGGTGCGGCGCCTTCTTGGCGATCCATTTTGTGTACGGCGGGGCTGCCTTGTAGACGTAGCCTTGCCGGGCGACGGCCAGGGCAGTTCCATCGTCCAGGAAGACGAGGTCGGTCTCGGTCAGTTTGCCTGCGGCGATCGTGGAAACTTTGGTCCATTTCAAGCCGTCACGCGAACGCAGAAGCTCGAGGCGCCGATTTCCAGTCATCACATCGGCGACGACATAGTGGACTCCCTGGAAGGAACGCGGCTTCCAGAAGGACCAGCCCGGTTTGTAGACATCGACAGGCTGGGACCAATCCTGGCCGTTGTCGGTGTAGGCGACCCGGGTTCCGACAACGGTGTCGCTGTTGACCGAAAGATAGACGATATATCCGAACATTCTTTCGGGCGTCGCCAGTACGTGCATCTCCGATTCGTCCAGTTTAGTGTCGAACAGGACTCGGGCCACGGGCCCATGCGCGATGGGGTCCAGAGATTTGCCCGACTTTAGGGTCGCCTCGTAATTCACCTGCGCGTAAGGCGATGATGACCAGCGGGTGGTGGAGTTGCCAATCGAGGTAATCACTCGGATCGCGCCGTCTTGATCGTGGGCCACCGCAGAACGGAAGAAGGTGTAATAGCGCCCCTGGAAAGGGACGACACTGAGTCGCCCATTCCATTTGCCATCGGCATAGACTTTTTCGACGCGTTCCAGGAGTACCTCGGGTCGATCTCCAAGGGTGGGTTTGCCCGAGAAGGTCATCAGGAGCAGGCATCCGGCTACGGCAAATGGGACGTGGCCAGGTGTGGTCCGATCGTAGAGACGCCCGACGAGACGAGGCATGGCAGGACTCCTTGTGCTCAGTGGAAACGTGGGGTGGGTGCGTCGTATGCTACTCCGCGCGGGGCATGCGGGTCATGTCCTTTTCCCACACTGTCAAGGGGGGGAATAGGGCCCAGACCACAGGGGCGGCGGGCGCTCGCCGGTCACGGGTCGGCCGGCACGGTGAGACGCGCGTGGCCGAAGACGCCGACTAACCTCCATCCGGAGTTTCGTTTTACCCAGAGGTAGCTGAAGGGGGTGTGGGCGGGTGGCATCGCTGTGCCATCTTTCAGCAGGCGTGACGAGCTCATCTCGATCCGTGCCAGGCCCGCTGCGATCATATGCACACGCATGCCATGGCTGGCGAACTTGTGCCAGCCTTTTTGCGTGAGCGCGTGGAGGATGCCAGCGAGACGTGTCTGCGCCGCTGCGGCGGTCAGCAAGCCACGGGGTGCGTCGTCTTGGAGTCCGCGAATCATCAGTGGTGTTTGGTAAACTTCCTCTGCGATCTTGTGTGGTTCTTTGGCATTGAGCAGTTGCAGGTAGCCGTGCATGGCCCGTTTGACCTCCGCGATCGCCTGAGGTGTGGGGACATGAGCCGCGGGCTGGCTGGCAACCGAGAGGATCCGCCAGCCCCAATCGGTCCGGTCTTTTGCAGAGAGGTAACGTGGATCCGTATTTGTTGTGGCGAGCACATAGTGCGCGATTCGGCGGATTGGCGGGATCGCCTCGCCAGCGGCTCGCAACCGTGAGTAGGTCATGGTCACAAATGCCATATCGGCGCCCGCGACCTCGGTACGCATTTCGTGAACCACGGAGCGTTTCCAGCCATTGGACTTGGCAACCCGGAAGAGCTCGATCATGCGTTCCCTCACGGAGGGTGTGGTGAGCGCCAGGGCAGGGACTTCCTCCCCTGGCGCTGGTAGCAGTACGGGCGCGCCATAGATTTCGCGAGCAATGACATCTGGTTGTTGCTGGTTGAACAGCTGGAGGTAGCGACGCATATGCGCCGTTACCTGCACGCGCGCCTGGGCTTGCCAGGATTCCTCGGCGTTTTGGGACCGTATTGTTCGCCCGAGAAAACGCATCGCATCGGTGAGTCGGGACGGTAGCGTGGCATCTTCGTGGTCGGCGCCGTGGACGAGCCGATACTCGTGCCGCACATTTCCCTTCAGCAGGATGTGGTGCAGGAATTCTCCTCCCCGGTACAGGCCCAGGCTGTCGGCGTCGCCGACCTCGAAGTAGATTTTCAAACCGGAATCGGCCAGGATCTGGATGCGATCACGGGCGATGGCCGGTGGGTGGTTTACCTGCCAGTAGCCCCGGTCGACGGGATCACCATAAATGGTTTCGTAGATTCCGTTGTTGCGGTACGCGCGGTCGAATGGTGTGATATGTTCAAATGCAAAAACCGGTTCGATAGCTGGGGCAATGGCCGCCACTGCCGCGAATCGATCGGGATGTTTGAAGACGATCCGCAGGCTGCCCATGCCGCCCATCGAATAGCCGCCGATGAATGTGCCCGCCGGGTCCTGGCGGAGGTTGTATTGCTCCCGGAGACGCGGTAGAAGTTCACGCAGGATCCATGTTTCCCATTTTTGGCTACCATCTCGATAGTCCATGTAGAAGGATCGCCGCGCGGACGGAACCGCCACCACCAGTCGAGGCAAGGTGCCCCGTGCCCAAGCGGCTTCCACTACGGGTCGTAACTCGCGTTTCAAATAAGCGCTGCTACCCCCGCCGCCATGCAACCAGAGCAGGAGCTTGTGCGATTGCGTTTGCGGGTCAAAACCGGGCGGCAACAAGACGGCCACTTTTACCGGGCCAGGAACCAGTTGCGAGTGGAGAATCAGCGACTTGACTTGACTGACCTGGCCAGTGTCGGGGAGCTCCGCGGCTGATACCGAGGACGCGTTCTTTGTCCAACCAGTCACCAGCGCGAGAGTCATTGTCAAGCAGGACATCGCAGGTCGCCCGTGGCAGTTTCGGAATGTCTGCATGATTAGAGTTTCCTGTAGCGGAGACGGTTCACGGCTGGCAATCAGTGTTGATGATACGGGGGCCAGGAACCAGTTTCCAGGACCGTCGCGTTTAGGCAACGGCACCAAAAGTACGCGGAGCAACAACGGCGCCGCGGAGCGTTCTGCTGCAGCGCGGTAGTACAAGGCTGACAAGCTGCGCGGCCTGGCATACCGTTTTCTCCCTGCTCCCGAAAACACCACCGGGGAAAAAGCCTGATTAGGTTTCCGGCGGGTATTGAATTTGTACGGTTTACCAGCGTCTGCTGATGTTGTTTGGTCCAGCGAAAGTGTATGTTGATAGCGTTCCGTGGCGGGTTGGATTCCCGCTGCGAACGGGACCCGTTCCCGCCGCTGTTCCGTCGGTGCACCGAACTCCAACCGAAAGAGATCCTGTGTCCGCTTTACACCCACTGCCGTACGACCCAGACTCCCAACCTGCCACTAGCCAGCCTTCGCGCCGCGCGCTCCTGCTCGGTGGAGCCGCCCTGGTCGGCACCACAGCCGGAAGCCAGCCGGACACGGTGGCAGCGGCGGCGAATGCGGCCACCTCGAAGTGGGACGCCGAGTACACGTTTGGGCATTCGCAGTTGTTCATGGACCAGTATCACCAGGGCATTCTGGGAATTCTATCCAAGCTCGCCGGTGAGAGTGAACTGATTGGCGAACTGACCTCGCGGGCGGCGACCGTAGTCCGCCAGGGACATACGGTGTGGACGAACATGGCCGACGGTCATATGCCGCACGTGGAACAGCGGGCCGATCGACTGGGCAGCCCGGGGATCATGAAAGATGAGCGTGGTCTGCAGCATCTCAAGGCAGGTGACATGTTGTTCACGAACTACTGCAATAAAGAGGTGCTGGCGGTCCGCGAGCGGGGCATCTATGTCGTCGCGGTGACAGTCTCGTATCGCGACAATGAGTTTCGCCCGGAGGGCTTCACCGATGAATCGCACAGCAATCCGGACGGGTTGAAGCTCAAGGATGTTTCCAATGTCATCTTGCACAGTCACACACCCTACACCCAGGGCCTCGTTCGCGCTCCCGAGATCCCCGAGTTTACACTCTGCCCCTCCAGCCAGACGGGACTCGGAGCCTTGCACTGGATGCTCAATGCGGAGCTCGCCAACAAGTTGGCCAACCCAGCGGCAAAACCGGTCGAGAAGAGCGTCGCGTACTTGGAAATCCTCGTCGATCGGATCGAGCGGATTGCCAGTCATCGCGAGCAGCTCCGCGAAACCGCCGTCGCCATGACGCGCCGCATTCGCCAGGGGGGCCGCTGGTTTGTCCGCTCCTTGGCGCATACGGGATTGTCGAGTGAGATGGAGCATGTCGCCAGTGGACCGATGATCGTCAATTGGGGTGATTGGTCGGCCAAACCACGGGAAAACGTGATGCTGATTTCGACCATCCACCCCGCTCACACGGGCGAACTGAAAATCGCTCAGGCGGCGCGGAGGGAAGGTGCCCTGGTCATCGGGATCGGGCCTGCCACCCTGGACGGCCAGACGGCAACGGAGGGGACGTTCGCGCATTGCCAGGTCCATTTCGAGAACTTTTCACCGGAATCCCACGGCGTGATTCGAATTCCCGGGCGCCAGCAACCTCTCTGTCCGACGACGGGCCTGACGACCAACGTCATTCAGCAGATGCTCTGCGCGCAGTGGGTCGATGAAATGGTCCGTCGCGGCGCGGTACCCTATTTTTTCCAGGGTGGCTACCAGCAGGGCGGATCGGAGTACAACGCGGCGATGCGGATCCACTTTGAACGGCAGGGCTTCTGACTCGCCCTTGTCGTGTGGCCTAGCGGAGCACGATGTCGTCGATGTACATCTCGCCGTGCCCTCCCTCGACCGCGCCGGTCACAAACCGGAACGTCAGGAATGCCTGTTTGGCCCGCGGGGGCGCGACCAGTTTGGGGACCGTAATTTTGGTCCACTTTCCTGGTTTGGCCGTGAACGCGACAAAACCCGTACTACGTCCGGAGCCGACCCATTGCAGGTGGTACTGGGAGACGTAACTGGGACCGATGGCGACCGGTTTGATCCAGAACTCAAGCCGATAGGTTTCTCCCGCGACGATCGGAGTCTGGCAGCGGAGCAGGCCCTCGCACGGTGTCGCGCCATCATTGGTGAGTTTGGAGTGCACGCTATACGTGCCGCCGTGCGACGTCGCTTTGGTACGTGTGGGCGGATGACTGGCGGCCACTGACCAACCGTCGGCGGGATCGGATTCACCCGTTTCAAAACCGCCGTTCTTCAAAATGCTGGTCGCGTCTGCCAGTTTTTCCAGCAAGGCGACACCTGCTTCCCAACGCAGGCCTATTTTCTGGAGGCGGGCGTCGACTTCCTCGGTCGACAGGGCGTTCGCCTTTTTGTCTCGGCGGAGACGGTCGAATTCCAGCGCTTGTTTGCCCTCGCGGGCATTCAGGATGCCGTTGACCACCGCGCGGCGGATCAGCGCCAGGTCAACGACCAGTTCCTGCTTCTGCTTGGCTGCCGGCGCCTCAGGTGGCACTTCGGGCGCCGGCTTGTCCTCCGGGCTGGCAGCGGGGAGCGGGTGCCAGCAGGCCAAAACGGTCCAGGTCAGCAGGACGGCACTGGTGAGCAGCGGAGATTTCGCAGGCATGGGCGGGGTGACCTGGGAACAGAGGTATTGGTTGTCGAAATGACGCGACTTTCAGACTAACTGGTGGGGCTGGAGGATGCTAGGCGTTGACGTAGTGCCGGCCCTGTCATTTCGAGACGCAGTGCGGTCAGGGAGTCGGGCCGGTCAGTACATCCAACAGCCCACGGCAGAATGCGGGCAGATCAGCCGGTTTACGACTGGAGACAAAATGGCGGTCGACGACCACCGGCTGGTCGTCGAAAATCGCCCCGGCATTCACCAGGTCATCGCGGATTCCCAGTGAACCGGTGACCCGGACCCCCTGGTAGACACCAGCTGAAATCGGGATCCAGCCACCGTGGCAGATGGCCCCGATCAGTTTTTCGGCGGCGTGGAAAGCACGTACACAGGCCAGCACGTGATCGTCCCGTCGCAGTTTGTCCGGCATGAATCCACCCGGGACAACCAGTCCGGACCAGCGATCGGTGGCGATCTCCGCCAGGTCGATGTCACCAATGGCGGCGGTGGAACGACAGGGGTAGCCGTTCTTGCCGGCATACTCGGTATCCGCGGCCGGACCGGCGACTACCACTTCGGCGCCCGCTTCGATCAGACGTAGGCGGGGATACCAGAGTTCTAGGTCTTCATAGATGTCGCCGACGAACATCAAGATCCGTTGGCCGGTGAGAGGAGTGTCTGGCATTGGCAAGCAGAGTTCCTGGCGGGAGGAATGGAAACGGGAAGCCGCGTTTGGTCAAGAGCAAACGGAGTCCGCACGCGGTTTTTCGCAAACGCTGCCGCGTGATGGCTGCCTAGCCTAACCTAGATCCAGGAACCCCGTTAGTACCTCCCAGATCCATTCGAACAGGGGTGAATCCCCATCGATGATGGCGGTCAAGGCGTTACGCGCCTCTTCGGCCGTACAATCGAAGCCATGTAGCAACGCCAGCTGGGTGAAACTTTGGCCTCCCTCACGCAGTGAGGCACGCATTTCCTCGCCGACCGACGGATTGTCTTTGACGAAGAGGATGAATTCCCGAGCCTGTTCGCTTGACATGGTCGTGTCTTCTCCGAAGCGGGTTTGGTGATGGCATCCGGCCGCAGTCTGTTCCGTACCAACGTTTCCTACCAACGAGGCTATGAATATATACAGAGCCCGTGGCGGGCGCCGCGGGTGTGTGAAAAAGAACAATATTTACACAGGATTTACACAGGCGGGCTTGGTTCTGGCCGCCTCGGTCGGGAGGCTACTGCTTGTTGGCTGGCGCTGCGAGTGGCGCTTCGGCCGGAATGTCAGGTCGGTTTCCCTCATTTACGGAACTGGCGCCGGACTGATTTGGGTTGTCCAACAGGGCCCGGACGACAAAATAGGTACCGCCTGCCAGGCCGATCCAAAAGGCCACCAGCACAATCTGCAGTAACAGGCGGCCGAACCATTGGCCACCCTCTCTCAGGGAGGGACGCTCATCGGCATAGAGAGCCTGCGGCTGCGTTGTGGAGCCGGACGCGCTGGCCGGCAGCAGCTCGGCGAACGGCGACGTTTGGCTGGCCGGTGTCCAAGGGCCGTCGGCCGATTGGGACAGCTCGTCGGCTGGAGCCAACTCGCCACTAGCAGCTTGTTGGACAAGCACATCCGATTCCGCGGGCCCGCTGATTTGGTCACCGCGTCGAATGTAGTATTGCATGGTGGTATCTCCTGGCAGCGGTGACTTTGTTCCCCGAACCTGGCGCTGCGTCATTTCGTGGTGGCGTGCTTCACGGTGGTCGATGATTTTTTGCGGGTGGCTGGTGGACTGGTGTTGTCGATGTGGCGGTCGTGTTTCCGATACCATATTGGTCGGCGATAGTGTTACTGAAGGGGGTTGCCTCGTTGAGTCGCTCGCCGAGGTCCTGCGTTTGGGCATCCTGGTTTGCGTTGTCCGGATGTTTAGGATCGCCAGCGTCGCCGGCAAACTCCGTCCCGGTTCCCACCGGACTGCCGGGGACGTCGTCTCGCTTGACAGAACATCCGGTGAGGACCAGCAGGCTAACTAGCAGTGGTTTCATGCGAGTCCCTTTGGGCGGGCGTTGGTTGCGTCCAGCAGTATAGAGTCTGAGGCGGTTTGTTGCGCTGGAAACAGACGCCTCCGGGTTTGGCGTTGCGTTCGTATTCCAATTCGACGAGGGGGTAGTAGAATTTGGGTAGCGAAGGTGTGCCGAGCCGTTGGCTGGTGACTGGGGGAGACCGTGTCATGCAACCGCATCATTTGAATCGACGGACGTTTCTCGCTGGATCCCCAATGGGACTTTCGGGGGTGGCACTCGCTTCGTTGCTGTCGCGTGCGGGTGCCGCGGACGAACACATACGCAGCGCAGTGCCGGATGGCCAGCCGCATTTTCCACCGCGCGCCAAGAACGTTATTTGGCTCTTCATGCGTGGTGGTTTTAGTCATTTGGAATCGTTTGATCCCAAGCCGACACTCGACAAGTACGCTGGCAAATCGATTGCGGAAACGCCCTGGAAGTATGTGCAAGATCCGGAGCGTTTGAAAAAGCTGCGGGTCGTTGCCACCAATCAGAATACACAGCGGAACCGCTTGTACGAGACCCAGGTTGGCTTCAGGAAATACGGTGAAAGCGGGATCGAGGTCAGTGACTTTTTTCCTCACATCGGGAGTTGCATCGATGACATCGCGGTAGTCCGTTCCATGTGGACGACCGACGATAACCACGGCGCCCAATATCAATTCGAGACGGGGAGACACAATCTGGACGGTTCGTTTCCGAATATTGGTGCCTGGGTCACCTATGGATTGGGATCGCTGAACGACAATTTGCCGTCGTACGTCAAGATGGGAGTCAAGTATCCCCAGGTGCACAACGACGGTAGTTATCTGGGACGCGCGTACGATGCGGTGCGACTAAAGGTCGACCCGCAAAACCCGCTTCCCTATGCCCGGCCGGCGTTGGATCTTTCCCGCGAAGAGCAGCGGTTGCAATTCGATCTGGTCAAACGCTTGAACCAGATTGAGGCGACCCGGAGCCCGGCAGACGAGGCCCTGCGGGCGCGGATCAAGTCGTACGAACTCGCATTTCGCATGCAGACCGCGGTTCCCGAGGTGATTCGCTTTGATGACGAAACGGCGGCTACCCAGCAGCTGTACGGTATGCACGAGAGCAAGACCAAGTCATTTGGGATGCAATTGCTGGCGGCGCGACGGTTTGTGGAGAAAGGGGTGCGTTTCGTAAAGATCATGCACGGTGCCGGAGCGGCCGGCGCGTGGGATGCGCACGGGAATGTGAAGTCCAACCATACCGAACTCGCGGCGCAAGTGGATAAGCCCGTTGCCGGGCTACTCACGGATCTGAAGCAGCGTGGTTTGCTGGGAGAAACCATCGTTGTGTTTGCCACCGAGTTCGGGCGGACGCCCGGAACGCAAGGGGGCTTGGGACGCGACCATCACCCGTTTGGTTTCTCGGTCTGGATGGCCGGCGGTGGCATCAAGGGTGGAGTGACCCACGGGGCGACCGACGAGATTGGTTTTCACGCCGCAGAAGCTCCGCACTACGTGACCGACATTCACGCCACATTGCTGCAGCAATTGGGGATTGATTCACGGCGACTGAACCTGGACGGTCAGCAACGGCTGGAGATCGAATACGGACACCCCATCGACGAGATCATCGCCTGATCCCCGTGAGCAACGGGCAAGTCGAGGCAACGCGATCTGCCGGAACGTCGCTTCTGCTGGTGCGAAAAAACGCGTCGCTGCGTCGGGTCAGTCAGTCCCCAGGTTGTTGAGGACTTCGAAGGGCGGTTCGTAGGCCGCCGCGCCGCCTTCCCGCGAAGTGAAGAAGTTGAACAGGTACACCCCGTCCGCGTTCGCCTTGATCAGCGTAGTCGCAGAATGTCGGTATTCGTCGCTGCTCAGGTTCCGGGGCGTGGCGCGTTTGGTGCATGCGATACCGCCGTCAATCGGAACGGTGATGATGGCTTGCTTCCAACGGACGATCGGCAGGTCTCCACGTTCGTAGAGGAATTCAGACATGGCCACAAAATCGATCCAACCCTGTCTGGCCCAGAAGGGCTCGTCGCAGCCGAGAGCTTTGGCTGTTTCCGGCGTGGGGGCTTATCTCCCAAATTCGACGACACACGCACCGAGAGTACCAGTCGATGGCCGCGTTCTTGCCCGACCATGTCGAGCAGCCTTCGAATACGTTTGACCAGTGTGTTCATCTTGGTGACGCGTCCCGCGACCGTTCTGTCGATGAGGAAGTTGGGGAATCGATTGAAGTCCAGTCCGATCCCGTCGCACTGGTAACGCCGCACGGCCTCTTCAATGAGCCGAAAGGTGTCGTCGCGGACCTCGTCGTAGGCAAAGTTCATGGCCCCCAAGCCCGTGGTATTGCACGGTGCCCAAACGCCATTCTTGATGAGCCGCCAGAAACTTGGTGCGGAGGAAGTCGTTGCCGAGATCGTCATTCATGCGGAATGAGAGCAGTGCCTCCTTTCCACGCCGCTTGGTTTCCGCCAGCATGATCGCATAGGGGACAACACCCGCGTCAAAGAAGGCCTTCATATTGAGGAAACGCTGTTTCTCCGACGCTGGCCATTTGGCGCGTTCCTGGCCCGTCGAGTGCATGCCGCCGACACGGGTGGGGTAGTACATCACTTGGGCGGTAAGACAGATCAGCACCGTATCGACATGGCGACCTTCGTAAGCGACTTCTTCGAGGAAAGGCGAGATGTCCTTGACGGTGATCGGCTCGGGCGCTTTGGTGCCCGCCGTGCGCGTCATACAGGAGTCGCCGTCAAAGTTGTAGAGCACGCGCCGGGTACGCACGGATGAATTGCCGCGTTCCGATTCCTCCTGTGCAGGGGCCTGCGGCGGCGCGAACGGGGCCGACAGCATCAGCAGGCAAGCCAGTAGGCGTTTCCTGCATGGCCTCGTGGTTAGGTCTGTGTGGGACGCCAATATGGAAGGTGTTGCCCAGTCTGACGACTACCAGAGGTGAACGCATCGTGTAGGATGACGGGTGACCTATCTTTGTCGACAGAGATGCGGCGTCTCTGGTGTGTGGCAAAGGGTGTGAAGTCAACGCCAAGTCGATGACGTATTTGCCGGGGGAGCGAACGATGCCATCACCAATCACCGGGCGACGCCAATTTGTGAAACAATCCGTATTGGCTGCCGCTGCCGGGAGTCTCGCCTGGCGGGAGGATGCTGTATCCCTGGCCAACGCCGACGCCGTCGATCGCTCGATTAAGGTGAAGACTCCGCCCAATATCCTACAGGCCGATATCTGTTTCGACCCGGCGGCGTACACCGCATTTCCACACGTGATTCGTCTGGAGGGTGACGAGCTGCTGATGGCATTTCGCCAGGCTCCCCGCCAGGAGCGTGTTCGGCACACGCATCCCCGCAGTGTGATCACCGTCATCCGCTCCTACGACCTGGGAAAAACCTGGGACCACGAGAACGCCGGGCAACTGGCCGCTGGGGGAGGGCAGGAATTTGCGCCGTTCTACCTGGGCGACGGTCTGGTGGGTGGTCTGTTGGCGATGCACGAAGTCGTTCCCGTTCGGGAGGCCCAACGCACCGGGATCCCGCATCTGCATCAGATCGAGTACCCGTTTCGCAATGTGGGGGGCTTCTGGTGTTGGAGCAGCAACGCAGGGCTGACCTGGCCGTTGCACCAGAACGTATTATTCGGCCCGAAACTGCAGACCTGCTCGTCGGCAATCCGACTTGCGGACGGGACACTGTTGGCCCCTTTGTACGGCAACATCGATGACGGACTGACTGGCGTGGCGTCTAACGTGGTTTATCGTTCCACAGACAATGGCATGACCTGGTCCGACGCGACTGTCATGGCCCGGGGTACGAAGGAGACGCGTGATTACTACGAGCCCTGTATCGTCGAACTG
>PAQH01000124.1 GCA_002709225.1 Planctomycetaceae bacterium | reverse complement strand
GCGGCATGGACCAGACTGCGATGTAGCATCACACTGACAAAGGCAGCCAACGAAATGAGCACCAGCTGGCTATTCACTCCGCTGCAGGCTTCTGCCACAAACAGTTCCCGACCGGGAAGTCGAATCACGTTTCCCATGAGCAGGTGCGGAACGGAGGCAAGTTCCGAGAGCCAGCTCCCCCCACGGGCGGTCCATCCTTGCAGGGTGTAAATCAAGGTGTCGTCAAGCCGCAGAGGGGGCGGCACAACCATCCACAACAAGAACCAGACCGCGTGCAACTGACGTATTCCCTCCACACCCGTCCAGACAACAACCACACCACCGATGGTCAAAATCGCGGCAATCGCACCCAACCAGGGAGAGAACAACAACGTCGCTGCCGCTAACACGAACAAGCCGACCAACAATACCAGCCAGTATGCCAGGCGGCTCCACCCATTTTGTTCCGCGAATCGGATCGGTGGGGTACGAGACCAGCCAAGAAACAGGATTCCTGCAAGCAGTATCGGGAAAAACTCATAGTGCGGTCGATTGGTCCACAGGTTCAGAAAGTGCAGTAGTAACAGCGGCAGAACGGCGGCCAGCAAACTGAGTGAAAAGACCAACTTGTAGATTACGTGTCGCTTGAGACCACGCATTAGACGGATCGCATCTTGCAGAGGAAACGGAGGAGCGCGAAATAAGGCCAAACTGATTCAGTTCCAGCAGGACTCACATGACGCACAAATCCTATTCGACCCACACATCCCATCAATCCCGTTCAACTCAAAATGTTCATATTGCCAAAACAAAAGCCAGATCCGCGGCCCGAGGTTGTCAATATGGGAAATCTGGGAAATACAAATAGCTTTATAGACGGTCTCTTACAGTCAGCAGTCGGTATTCCACGACACGTTCGCCCCGACCTAGCGGTTCACAGCCACACGTAAGCCATGCTCTGGGGAGTAAGGCACCAAGAGAGAATGTGTGCTCACCCACCTTGGGTAAACGGTGCACAACTAGCAGCCAATCAACAACACTCTCTGACTCACAACACACAAACAGCTTCTTGGTAGCGCTACCCTCACAGCACGATCCCAAGCGTTCGGCCCCAAACTCAATGCTGTTCCACCCACTGTCACAATATCAGCTTGGGTGCAACGGTAGTGGATTCCCGCCAGTTACGTGACAGAACACGTAACACATTGGTCGATCGAGCCTGTCGATCGCAACAATGGCCACTCGGTCACCTCGTCCCAAACGAACCTGCTAACTTCCTGGATTCGTTTCGCGCACGCATTCATTGTATGTTGACATAGTAATCTCTTGCCTTATTTACTCACCAAATCGAGGTGCTCATTGTTGCCAACCTTCCTTCAAATCGGCGTGCTTGGTACACCGTTGATCCGGCCCAAGTTGCTACGACTCTCTGCCGTCTTTGTACCGGCTCTCCTACTCGCACTATTCCAGGAAACCGCCGGGCAACAACCACGTTCTTTCCCAGAGTTACAACAGCAACTTGAAACATCAGTCCTCTCATTACTGCAGCGTTATTGCGTTGACTGTCACGCAGGCGACAAACCAAAAGGCGATGTCAACATTGAGAAGATCAAATCGATCAGCGATGTGCGCCACAATCCGCGACTCTGGCAAGATGTACTTTTCATGCTCGATAACAAGCAGATGCCCCCACCGAAGAGTGAACAGCCTTCGCCGCACGAAGCGAAGACGCTCCGCTCCTGGATTCAACACTATCTCCATGCCGAATCCCATGCCAATGCCGGTGACCCCGGTCCTGTTGTCATGCGACGTTTGAGTCGAGCCGAATTAGAACACACATTACGGGACCTGACCGGTTTCAATCTGGATCCGACTCGTCAGTTTCCCACCGACAATGCCGCCGGAGAGGGTTTCACGAACGCCGGAGAAGCCATGGTCATGTCCCCGGCGTTGTTCGACAAATACGCGGCGGCAATGCGCAAGATCTCCGCACACGCCGTATTGCTTCCTGATCGCATTCGTTTTTCCCGATCAACTCACGCCCGTGACTGGGAGCAAGAGCGTTTCCGCGAGATCCAGCAGATTTACCAACGCTATACGGAACCCGGAGGACTCTTAAACCTGGAACCCTATCTCGCAGCGACGCTGCGCTGGCGTGAGAAGGCCAAGGAGCAGCAAATTTCGTTACACGAGTTCGCCAAACAACTCGGTTTAAGCCCCCGCTATTTGCGGCGATTGTGGATGACACTGAGCGTTCCCGCTGGGTTCTTGCCCGCAGACAAACAATCGTCGCAATCTGCGGCAAACGAACGCGCGAACTCACTCTATTTGATCGACCAATTACGCCTGAAATGGCGACAGGCAACACCTCAGAACTATGGTGAACTACTCAGCTGGGTTAATCGCTGGAGAGATCAGATGTGGTCAATCGATCCACTGACAATCAGTTGGTACGGTCGCTGGCAAACTGCCAGACCAACCTTGCTGTCACGTCAAACAATCCGTTGGAAGATTCAAGAAAAGAAAGGCGATACAACGCTGTTCCTGATCTGTGTACCACGCCAGCAGCAGAAAACTGTGCGGGTGCGGTGGCAGAAGCCACGTTTCGAACACCCCGGCAAACCGCCCATTTTGCTGCGTGAAGTCCTTCCCGAACTGAATTACACAGGAAAAAACCAAACCGACCTGGAGACCTCTGCCCCCTCGCGTATCGAACTGAATCTAGCCTCAGACCGGGTAACAGGATACGACTTTGTCGTTGATGTCGCGTTGGCAGAAAACAACATTGACTCTGAACTGGTTCATGCTCGAATCGAAGCACGAACAGCGCACTGGGAGGACGACGCGTATCCTCGAACAGTCGAGTTCCACGGAAAACCAGAGGTCATTGCCAATGCGATCCACAACCGCCCGGCCATCCGCTTTGCCAAGAACGTCTACGCGCTGCTCGGAGACTCGGCACAGCTACGGCTCGCTACCTTTACCATCACGGCCGTCATCAAGTATGTCGAAGGCCAAGGCGGCCCAGCACGCTCGATCTACAATAATTACGACAATCCAATCAACTGGGGCAAAGGGGTTTCGTTGCAATTAATGAACAATGGGGTCGTCTATTTTTTTACGACTGCGGGGACTCCGGAGTCTTATGGACAACTCTATTCTAAGGAACCTCTGCGTCCTGGCTTTCACATCATCAGTGTGACCTATACGCTCGAAGACAAGAAAATCTATGCCAATGGTAAACTCATCGGGGAGGGCAAAAGCAAAGGTCTGGACTACGGCAGTGGCACCAAGGCAGCCATCGGAGCGCTGCGAGAATTTGGCCAGGATTTCGCAGGGGATATTGCCGAAATAGCCGTATTTCCGGGAGTGAACAACAGGCGACGCAACCAATTTGAATCTGCGTTGGGACGAAAGTACATGATTGACATCGCCTCTTCAGACAACCAGGCCAAACTTCCTGAGACGAACGGAACGTCTGCGCCACTCGCACTGTGGTTCAGCGCCGACCGGTTTGTCCCCGAGGAACACTATACCCCTTCTTTGGCGGCAACCAGCCTACCACCCCTGATCGGCGCACCAGCCAGTCGGCGTTATCAGGAATTTGATCGCCAGCAACGAGAGTTCCGTGAAGTGTTCCCACGTGGCTTGTGCTTTGACGCCATCACGCCGCTTAACCCGGGACAGATCACACTGCGTGTTTACTACCGTGAAGACGAATGTCTGAAGCGACTAATGCTGTCCCGAGAGGAGCGAACACGTCTTAATCGCGCCTGGGAAGAATTGCATTACATCGGCAAAGACGCCCGGCGTGAACACGAGAGCTTTGACGTGTTTCTGGGCTTTACGACCCAAGTAAGTAAAGAGCAAACAGCCCAGTTTGAAACATTCCGTGAGCCGATTCGTCAGCGCGCCGCGACCTTTGAACAACAGTTACTTGACAGCGAGCCTCACCATTGGAGATGGCTACTTGATTTCGCCCAGAAAGCCTGGCGACGTCCCCTCACTATGGATGAAAAAACAACGCTGCGGAGGTTTTACGACGCGTTACGCGCCGATGCGGTGTCCCATGAAGAAGCCGTGCGGATCGTGCTATCTCGCCTCATGCTATCACCACACTTTCTCTATCGGATCGAACGAACCCAGGAAGGTAATCGCGATGCGCTGCTCACTCAGTGGGAACTGGCCTCTCGCCTGAGCTACTTCCTGTGGTCTTCGATGCCGGACAGTGGATTACGCGAAGCCACCGATCGTCTACTGGCAAATCACAAACGAAACGGGGACCAGAACCAGGGAGATCCGGCCAGTGAAGAGCTCCTCCGGCAAACACGCCGGATGTTACGAGACGAGCGGGTTCGTGGGTTAGCAACCGAGTTTGCCTGTCAGTGGCTCGATTTACACGATTTTTCCAGCTACAACGCCAAGAACGAAACACAGTACCCCCTATTTATCGATCTTCGTGGAGACATGTACGAGGAAGTTGTGCGGTTTTTCCAGGATCTGTTTCGGCGCAACGGATCGCTACTCGAAGTACTCGACAGCGACCACACATTTGTGAATGCGGCTCTGGCGAAACACTACGGTTGGCGTGAATTCACTGGCAAAGGCTGGCGTCGATGGGACGGAATCCGCCAGTACTCTCGCGGCGGAGTGATTGCCATGGCCGCGGTGCTCTCCAAGCAATCGGGAGCAACACGTACGAGCCCGGTATTGCGGGGAAATTGGATCGTAGAGACGTTACTTGGTGAAAAGTTGCCGGATCCTCCGGCCACCGTTCCCGAACTACCTGACGCCGTTAACCGCAACGGCCTGACAGTCCGCGAAAGCACGGAAAGACACGTTCGTAATCCAACCTGTGCCAATTGCCATCGACGGATCGATCCGTTTGGTTTTGCTCTGGAATCCTTCGACGCGATAGGGCGATTGCGTGACAAAGACCCGGTTGGCAAATCAATCGATACCAATGTTCAGTTGCCAGATGGAACTGAATTCCGTGGCCTTGATGGGCTGCGTCGGTACCTGTTGTCCCAACGGCTTGATGATTTTGTGCGCCAGTTCTGCAAGAAACTCATCGGCTTTGCGCTCGGACGATCCGTACAGCTATCCGACCAACCACTTATTGACGCAATGCACGATCAGCTCGCTGCGAACGATTACCGTATCTGGTCCGCCGTGGAAACGCTGATTCGCAGCAAACAATTTCGTTACCATCGCGGTCTTGAAGCAACGCGACCTGAGAAAGTCGAAAATCGTTGACCTGGCACTCCACCCGACTCTTACCTGTCAAGTTTCCTCCGAGTTCGAGCTCCGCGCGCCGTGAGACGGGATGAGTCGTTCGGCCTCGCGCATGAATGCCTGTAATTCACGATTGCGTTCCAGCTGGTGCAACCGAATCAACTCACGCACGCGTTCTAATGTTTGTTGAGCCTGATTGCGGTTCCCTAACTGCTGCCACGTCATTGCCAGAAAAACCCGATCCCAGGCGGAGTCTTTGTTGGAGTCAGAATCAGGACGTAACGCAATTGCCTGCTGGAGCGTTTCTTGGGCCGCCTCATAGTCCCCGGTACGATATTGGGCAACCCCCAGAGTATTGAGCAAATTCGCACTACGACGATTCAATTCACAAGCCTGCTGCGCCCAACTGAGGGCTTGCTGGTAACGCTCTGAGGATGCCTTGGGGGATCGAACGATGTTCCAACTCGATTCATTGAGGTTAACAGCGCTCAGACGTTGCTTATCCCTGGGCGACTGTGCCGCGGGCCGGCCTTTCGGGATCACACCTGGATCAACCACGTTGTCAACGTTGTCCTCAGGAATACAACCTGCGAGGAGCGTCAGAATCCAAACAAAAAACAATCTCTTCATTTGAATTTCTCCGTTCCCCGATACCCTGAACAAGCTTACCACGACTGCAAAGCTCGAAAACAATTTTCGAAATAGTACTTACGTATCGGTCCGGGATTCAACCCAGCGCGAACTGTCATACCGATCGCGGGTACGCATGATGCCGTGCTGCCCAGTCCTACAAAGCACGGAATCAACAGTTGCGAAACCTCGGTAACACCACCTCAGAGAGATCCCATTTGCCAAATCCACCTGAGTCCAAGTCAGCGACCGAGTGGGCCAGACGAGTCGTTCCCGGCAATGGCATACAGGCTCTTCCGTCCTCGTAAAAATAGAATCCCTGCGGAAAGTGCTGGCGACGCGATCAGTTGATCGTCCAGAGAATTGGCTGCCAATTCTCGCAGTTCCCGAGCGGCCGCCAACACGGTGCACACACCCGTTGTACTGACAAAATAGACGCGCCCGTCTGCCGCCACAGGAGAGGCCTTGAACGGCCCCTTGAGACGCTTGCGGCACTGCACCTCTCCGGTCTTAGCGTCCAAACACTGCGTGATGCCCTCGTCGCTCACCGTAAACAACAACCCCTGATAGACAATCGGACAGCATGTATCTGGTGTGTTTTGTCGGTGCTGCCAGACAATGCGACCTGCAGGCAACTGTCCTTGTCCATCCGCGTCGACACAGATCAGCGCACCACGCAATCCATGAACTGCATACAACAATCCACCGTCAGCTGTGGGCGACGGCACTGTCCTCCCGCCCGTCAATCCCGGCAGAAACCAAAGCTGCTTTCCTGTTGCAGGATCATATCCATCGAGTTGGTTGGCTCCCATGATGACCAGTTGACGCCGGCCATTCAATTCGAAGAGCAACGGCGTTGTGTAGGCGTCACATTGCTCGGCAACTGCCTGGGTCTTGCGCACTGTTTTCCAGACCTCACGGCCGGTCTCCAAGTCGTGTGCCACAAGGTAACTCTCGACCGGCTTTTCTCTCCGGTCGGCAAGCGAATCCTGCATGCAACAACTAATGACCAGGTTCGTGTTCAATACCGAGCTACTGGCAAATCCCCACCAGATCGTGAATGGTCCATGGTCCTGCTGCAAATTCCGCTTCCAGAGAATGTTGCCAGTAAAATCAAGGGCGGCCATGTCACCGGTACCGAATTGAACCACCACTCGATTTTCGCTCGTGACCGGCGAAGGGCTCGCCATATTATGCCAGCGGTGAAAGACCTGCATCCCACGCTTAGGGCTGCCCCCGCCCCCCCTCCCCGACACCGATTTGCCGCGTCCATTCGATTTGACCGGTTGGGGCATGTAAACGCATCACGAGCAGCTTGCCTTTATCGGTGTGGGATGTCAGGAAAAGTGCTTCTCCATGAATCGTTGGAGTACTGGTACCCCATTCGGGCAACGGCGTTTTCCACTTGAGCCCCGCCGATTCACTCCAATGAAGTGGCCCCTCGGTCTCTTCACTAATTCCCGTCCCCTGGGGACCGCGCCACTGCGGCCAATCGGCGGCCGCGTTTGTACCAACCAAACACAGCAAATAGAAAACGCAGCCTCTGTAAGAGTGCGGCCAAGCCACCATGTCACAAATCCCCGGTTTGAGCAGCAACTTATCCTCATGGATCAACCGCTGTTTGTCACGTGCCAACCGTGTCCACATCCGGTTGCCATTGGGGTTTTCATAATCAGTGCAGACGACACCAGGTACTGCTCCGCGAACGCCCTACCTCTCACCTGCGCTGCATCCCGCCGGATGCACGCAATGCACGTCGATCGAGCAAATTGACACCGATTCGCAGGTTGCACCTGGCCTCATACTGTGGTACTTGAGTTTCGCACATCTTCTTCATCGACCATTTGGAGCATCTGTCATGGAATCGACTGGAATTCTGCCAGCCGTTTGGGGAGTCCCTGCGGAATTTCGTAACCGCCTGGGAGACCAGGTTGGTCGGCAGCGTGCGATGACATGCGACGACCATCTGTTGTTGATCCTGCATGATCCACCAGCACCTGACGAAACCCAACGCGACGGCCAGTATTTCTGGCGTCAACCGGACGGTACATGGTCTTCGAGCAAGCGAGGATCGGGCCCACAAGCACTAGAAAAACACCTCGACACTTTTCAAGAACTGGTCACTCGTTTCGAATCAGAAGACCAGCAAGCAGATAGCGCCACTGACTATTTTGCGGTCCTCCACGGCCTCGCGCCGATTCGACGTTCTAGCAGCAACATGCACCAGACCTTGCAGCAAGCACGTGAAATGTGCCCACAAGATCGGGACCTCATTAATTTTCGAGACCGCGCTTATCAAATCGAACGCGCCGCCGACCTGTTGATCAACGACGCAAAAACCTCACTCGATTTCCTGATTGCCAAACGCACTGAAGAGCACGCTGACAACAGTGAACAGATGGCCATTGCTTCACATCGACTGAATCTTCTGGCCGCCTTTTTCTTTCCGATGGCAACACTGTGTGCTCTGTTTGGGGTCAACTTGCGGCACGGGTTGGAGACGATTCAGAATCTCTCAGAAATTACCTCGGCACCAGCTCCGTCGTTCCCGTTCATCATTATGGTGCTAATTGGCATTGTGCTCGGCAGTTGCCTGACACGCTTTATCTCAAAGAAAATCCCGGGATCCAAACCGAACTAACAAAACGTTCTTGGCAACGAATCTCTGCTCGCACAAAAACATGGGACGCGTGCTGCGGTTACGCAATCAACTCCTTGACAATCCGCCCGTGAACATCCGTCAACCGCACGTCACGGCCACTGAAACGAAATGTCAAGCGGGTGTGATCGATCCCCAATAGATACAACATGTTGGCATGCAAATCGTGAACCGTCAGCTTGTTTTCAATCGCCCGATAGCCATATTCATCCGTGGCACCGTATACCGTGCCACCGCGAATTCCACCTCCCGCCATCCACATGCTGAAACCTTGGGGATTGTGGTCCCGACCGTTGGTTCCCTGAGCAAACGGAGTGCGTCCGAATTCGCTGGTGCACACAATCAGTGTTGAGCTCAAGAGCCCGCGCGCCTTCAGGTCCTTAATCAACGCTGCCACCGGCTGATCTACCGCCAATGCGTTACGCGAGTGACCGTTTTTCAGATCGCTGTGTTGATCCCACCGATCCGAATTTCCAGGATTAATCGTCAACTCGATAAACCGTACACCACGCTCCACCAGACGGCGAGCAATCAAACACTGTGTCCCGTATTTACGCGTGTTGGCGTATTTTGCTTCCAACCCATACCGTTTCTTGGTATGCCGCGTTTCCCGCGACAAGTCGAACAGTTCAGGAGCCGCGGACTGCATACGAAACGCCAGCTCGTGGTTCGCGATCGCCGCCTCTATGACAGAACCCTCGCCCGCCCTAGCTGCGAGTTCTTGATCGAGTTGGCGCAACACACGTTGCTTGACGATTTGTACATCGACACTGGTATCTTGACGCAGCAGATTCGGCAGATACGGAGCACTGGGAAGCATCATTGAACCCTGATAATTCGCCGGCAAGAATCCACTACCAATATTCGACATTCCACCGGAAAACATCTGGCCGCCATGCACCACGACAAATCCAGGAAAGTTTCGACTCTGGGTACCTAGTCCATAGGTTATCCAGGCCCCCATGCTGGGTCTTCCGAGCCGGGCATGGCCAGAATGTAGCGCGTAAGTCGCGTTGGGGTGGTTTGCCGAAAACGCCGTCATCGACCGGATCACACACAGTTCGTCAGCCACCGAGCGAAGTTGTGGAAACAAGTCACTGATCGGAATACCACTCTGGCCACACCGCTTGAAACGCCACGGGCTGGCCAGCAGATTGCCGTTTTGATTGAAAACAGTAGCGTCGATTTCAAAAGGGCGTGCTTGACCATTTTCGGCCGCTAATCGCGGCTTCGGGTCAAAACTGTCAACTTGTGAAATACCGCCATCCATGTACATAAAGATGACGCTCTTGGCCCGCGGCGGCAGGTGGGGGAGTTTTGGTGCCAGCGGGTCGTCGATTCGCACGTCGACAGCAGAATCCTCTGCAAACAGCGCGCGGGCGGCCAGGGCTCCGAACCCCAAGGAAGTTTGCTCAAGAAACTGGCGTCTCGTCACTGACCATCGGTCCACCTGACTCTGAGAAGGACGGTACGGTTGGTTTGACGTGTGGAGGCGTTTCATGAGGTCCAGGTCCTCAGGCATCTAGTCGGACGAGGGTGACGCTTGTCCAACGAGAAAAATAAATTCTTTGCGATTGATCATCAAATGACACAATTCCATCCAGAGCCGCACATCACCCTTGCCTGTTGATTCCACGATGTCAAATTGCTTTGCTAACTCAATGAACAAATTGTGGCAACGTGTGTGTTCTCGATCCGTTGCCGGGCGGGCAAACGCGCTGTAATGCAAAAGGTCAATCCGGTCTCGGAAAGACCCGCTAGCGGCGACGATGCGCTCCGCCCAGACACGCGCCTGCTCGGTGACAAAAGGATCGTTCATGAGCGTCAATGCTTGGATCGGAACGTTCGTAACCCCGCGCCGTCCACAGGTAATAGAGGAATTTGGTAGATCAAATGCTCGCAAAAAATTCGGTAAATAGTTGCGCCGCATTTCAACGTAAATACTCCGGCGCCCCGCCCCATCCAGCGGACCATCCAGCTTCGGCTTAGAACGACTTGGTATGGTCTGTTGCAGATTGACCGGCACGCTAGGGCCAAACATCTGTTCCCGTAATCGTCCACTGGCCATCAAGATCGCATCGCGGATCGACTCAGCGGGCAAACGTCGTAGCGACATATGAGACAACCACCGATTGCTGGGGTCCGATCGCTGTGCCGCTGAGGAAGGTTGTGTCGAAAGCCGATAGGTTTTCGAAAGGGTGATCTTGCGAATTAACTTCTTCAGTGACCAGTCGTCCTGCCTGAAACGGTAAGCCAGATGATCCAACAACGCTGGGTGCGTGGGACGCGTTCCCATGGCGCCAAAGTTGTCGACCGTGGAGACAATGCCGCGTCCCATCAAGTAACTCCATACCCGATTCACAATAACCCTGGCAGCGAGCGGATTCGCAGGATCAACCACATGTGCAGCCCACTCCAGTCGTCCGCTTCCCGGGCCGGCAAGCGGACTGGCATCCAAAGCTGCCAGGAAGTGTCGCGGAACGGCTGTCGCAGCCATGTTCTGATGGTCACCACGTAAATGGATAGGTTCGTCTCGGCCATAGCTATCTGCCAGACTCCTGCCATAAACCGGCTTGGGAACGCGTTGTCTCTGCTCACGAAAAGTGCGCACCAGTGTGGCCAACTTCACAGTGCGATCTACCGTCGCAGCCAGGATTCCCCCTGGTTGTGTGAGCGCGTCGAAAACATCCGATTCTGCCACTGTGAGCTCATTCCGGTCCCAACGATTCAGTAAACCGTCAATTCGATCCAGGATCACAAAGGCGGCTCGCAGCCGTGACACTGGAACCGGACCGACCATGCGCCAAGCGTGCGCATAATCGTCGAGCCCCAACAACTGCCGTGGACCGCCGACCGTTAGATCGTCGAGGGCCACGTAACCATCGTCAGCGTGCGTCGGCGCATGTTGCCGGAGTGTGACCACTTGCATCTCATCGCCATTATGCAGCACCTCAACATACGCCCGTAGACCTTTCCAGAGATCCGTGTTAATGGTGATCCACTGCCATTCGTCACTGTTCACTTTCTGATCGAGTGAACGTGTCGTCACTCCCTGCCCAACCAGTTCATAATGCTGCACAAACAAACGCACCCGCGCGTGCCGTCCCTTGACCCGTACTGAAAGGGCGGGACCCAGCTCAAATGTCGGTGACTTGATGGAACCGCCAAACCGCGACGTCAGCTGCCCTGCTGCTGGCCCCCGTACCATTGCCTGAAACACCCGTCCTCCCGTATGCGCCAAGACGAACGTACCCGGGGTGGCCGGACGGCTGCCAAAACCTTCCCCACTGGTTCGCCAATCGCCAAACATCTGATCGTGAGAATCACCTAACCGTTTTGGGGAATTCGATGGTGCACGTTGAGACCACTTCCGCCAGGCGGCGGTTCGTTGATCATCAAAAGTCGTGAGTATTTCAGCGATCGGACGCAGCGGAGCTGCCAAAGACTGAGAGTCCTGGATAGCGGACTTCGACTCGACTTGCAGAGCAAAGTCGAGCAACTGGCGCCATGCCGCCAGGCCCTGCAACGGCTCCAGCGACTGGGCCTTGACAAGCCGTTCGCGCAGCATACGCACGTCGCTTTGCCAGATCCGCAACAACTCATGCACAATCTGATCTCGTTGCTGCTGAAGATTTGCTCGGTGTACAGCCAACACCTCGGGTGAAACCGTGTTGACATAATCAAATCGCGAACTGGCCAAGATCCCGTAGAGTGAGTAATAATCGCGTGCCGTAATAGGATCGAACTTGTGGTCATGGCATCGTGCGCATGCGATCGTCTGGGCAAGAAACACCTTCCCCGTCACATCGATCATGTTCTCGAACACTCGTACCTCGTCGGCGTGTATATCGGTCGGACCATGGTGTCCGTCATTGAGATACCAGTATCCGGGTCCGAGAGGTGATTCGAGTGATCCATCTACCGGATTGCGTCGCGGTCGCTTCAACAAGTCACCTGCGATGTGCTCACGTACAAATTGGTCATAGGGAACATCCCAGTTGAAGGCACGTATGAGATAGTCACGATAACGGTACGCATAAGGCATTGTGTAATCACTTTCAAATGCCTTCGTTTCGGCGTAACGAACCAGATCCATCCAGCGTCGCGCCCAATGTTCTCCAAATCGAGGCGAACCAAGTAGCCGTTCTACGACGCGTGCATGCGCGTGTGGCATCGTATCTGTCTCAAACGCGACAACCTCCGCTGGCGAAGGTGGTAGACCGGTCAAATCGAATGTGACACGACGCAACCAGGTCGAGCGATCAGCCGGAGAGCTTGGCCGCAAACCGTGTTCGCGCATCCGGGACAAGACAAACCGATCGATTGTCGAAAACGACCAGTCGTCTTCCGGTAAAGGGGCCTGTGGATTGTCTATCGGTTGCCAGCACCACTGTTCTCGCCTTCGTTGCTGGAGCGGAAATCCAGCATTGGAGTCCACCACCGATAACCCGGGGCGCGCTGTCGGCCAGGGCGCGCCAATTTTCACCCAGCGAACCAAGATTGCGATCTCTTCCTGTGACAGCTTGCCGTCCGGTGGCATCTCAATATCCCCCTGATATTGAATGGCTTGAATCAAGCGACTGGCACTAGGCTGACCAGCGACCAAAACAGGCCCACTTTCGCCACCGCGTTGGACACCCGCCAGGCTATCCAATCGCAATCCCGCTTTGAGCGACTTGGCAGTACGACTGTGGCACCGGTAGCAACGCCGACTCAACAAAGGGCGAACTTGTTTCTCAAAAAATTCCAAATCCTCGCTCACTGGCTGTACCGCCGTTACAGACCCGGCCACCACCACGAGCAGGGCACAGACCCTAATGCATATCGAACGCCTTCGATAAATCTCCACTAATCTGCCTCGTCAAATCGGGAACTTGTAAACGTCCCAGAGCAGCTCTGATAAAGCACTTCGCTTAGCAACGGTCTACCCAGCTTGGATTACACGCCTACGAGACAACGAGCCCCACCTTTCCGAACCACTAAACCTCTCATCCTACCACGAGTGGCCTTCGGGACGCACCTGATCCAGTACTCCAAGTGGGCGCGGTTTCATCCTTAGTTTCCTTTCCACTGCCAGCGGTCAAAAACTCATTTTCGTCCAGCAGCCACTCGGCGAGACGTGAATTTTCGCCCAAAGATCATTCCCCCCGCCGTTGGTGGAGTTGCCAAGCCACCCAGCGAGCAGGGTACAATCAACAGGTAGTCGCTCCCCTTGGATCAGCCTGGATTCCCCATGCAAACTTCCTTTCACCTCCCCTGGCTGATCGTCGTCATCGTGGGCGCACCATTGCTGACAGACACCTCCGCACTCGGTGACAGTGACACGAACGACGGAGGACCAGACTTTTTCGAACAGCGAATTCGCCCATTACTACTAAGACGTTGCATTCGCTGCCATGGAAACAACAAAAACAGCCATGGACTCCGTGTCGATTCGCGAGCAGCGTTGCTGGCCGGTGGCAAGAACGGCCCGGCGATTGTCCCTGGAAGAGTGAACAGCAGCCTCCTCATCCAAGCGGTACGCTACGAGAAAGCTGGCCCGCAGATGCCACATACCGGCAAACTGCCCAAAGAAGAAATCGCGTTGTTGGAACAGTGGGTCGCCACTGGCGCTGCGTGGCCCATATCGCCCGCCACCCCACTTCACGATAATGCGAAAAACCACTGGTCCTTCGCTCCCCTCGCGCGTGTCCCACCCCCAGACGATGACACAGGTTGGGCGGCCAATTCCATTGATGCATTTATTGTTGAGAATTTACGAAAGCAGGGCCTCAAGCCGGGCCAACAAGCCGACGCACGCACCCTCATTCGTCGTCTCTATTTCGATCTGGTCGGTTTGCCACCACCTTGGCAAGCGGTTCAGTCCTTTGTACAAGACCCGTCGGCTGCTGCCTGGAAACAACTCGTCAATCGATTGCTGGATTCAGCGCAATACGGCGAACGTTGGGGCCGCCACTGGTTAGATCTAGCCCGCTACTCCGATACCCAGGGTGGCAGTGTCGATTGCCCTATTCCACAGGCGTATCTGTATCGAGATTACGTCATTGACTCGTTTCGCAAAGACAAACCCTACGATCTGTTCATCCGAGAACAAATCGCGGGAGATCTGATAGCTGCCGCAAATCCTGAGATAGATTTCTCTGAGGCAATCATCGCCACTGGATTCGTCGGACTCTCACTACGCAACGGAATCTTCAAGCATTACCACCCGGAACTGATCATCGAAGACACGATCGATACGATTGGCAAGTCAATTCTAGGATTGAGTATTCGCTGCGCACGATGCCATGACCACAAGACCGAGCCGATTTCTACCGCTGACTACTACCGTATCTACGGTATCTTTGCCAGTAGCAAGTACCCTTTCAGCGGGTCGGAGCTGCCCACCTTCTCTGCCGGCGAAACGGTGCCGTTAATCTCGCCCAGGAAATGGTCCCAGCTGCATCCCCAGCAGCGAACCCGTATCGAACAACTACGATCTCAAATCCAGCAGCAGCGCGCACGCCACCCGGCACAAGAGGAGCTGAAAAACAAACAAGAACGGCTCGCCCGCGATGTCGCTCGGTATCATCAAATCCGGCGTCAAGGCCATACTGACGTCAGCCTGAGAACGAGTATCGACGACCAGGACATCCGTATCCGAGAGGTCGTTGCGAAGCTCGATACAAGCGTCCGCAAACTGTGGGACGAGCTGAAATCCGCGGAACGCGAGGCCGGCATACAGCGGGCGTACGCAATGCGCGAGGGTGCGCCCCACGATGTAGCGATACAAATCGGAGGCGATCCATTTGCCACAGGGGAAATAGTACAACGAGGAGTTCTCCAGCGGCTGGCGGGAGCACGGGTATTACACATCCCTGTCGGCCAAAGCGGCCGGCTCCAATTCGCCCGGTGGCTCAGCAGCCCTGACAATCCACTCACACCGCGAGTCGCCGCGAATTACATTTGGCGATTTCACTTCGGTAAAGGAATCGTTAGCACCGTTGACAATTTCGGACTCGGCGGTGCACGACCAACGCATCCGAGACTGTTGGATTGGCTGGCGCAAGAGTTCATCGAGAACGGCTGGTCGGTGAAACACCTGCATCGCCAGATCCTCTTGTCGAACACTTATCGCTTAGCCAGTACCACAGATCAAGGCAAACTGGCGACCGACCCCACAAACCGTTGGTACTGGCGATTCGACCGAAGACGACTAGACGCCGAGTCCATTCGCGACGGGATTCTACAAACATCCGGCGCACTGAACCTCAACCGCCCTGGAGCGCACCCGTTTCCCCCAGAAGCTACGTGGAAGTTCAGCCAGCACGGTCCCTTCAAGGCAATCTACGATTCACCACACCGCAGCGTCTATCTGATGACACAACGTATCCAACGTCATCCGTTCCTGGCGCTGTTTGACGGCGCAGATCCTAGCCGCGTCACGTCGCAAAGAAAACACACCGCTGTTGCGCTGCAGGCACTCTATCTCCGCAACAGCCCCTTTATCCACCAGCAGTCGGAGCAACTAGCGCAAAGGTTGCTTGACACGGCTTCTGATCCGCGAGAGCGAATTACCAGGGCGATACAAACTGCCTGGTCGCGGAAGCCCAGTACAAATGAAATCGATGAAGCGTTGAACTACATTACCAGTTTTGCTGAGCGCGTGAAATTCGCGGGCAATTTAGCGTCTGCAGAAGTCGCACCCCAGCTGGTGTTGGAATATCAATTCGAAGGCGATGCCAAGGATAGCTCAGGCCAGGCGCACCACGGAACACTGAATGGCAATCCACAATTTCTCCCAGGGCACACTGGACAATGTATCTCGCTGGATGGCCTTGGTGATTACGTTGACAGTGGCACCACAATGAACGATCTGGGAAACAGTTTCACGGTGGAATGTTGGGTTCGACCCGGACCCGAACAGGCGAATTATGCCGATATTTTCGGGAACCATCTGGGTGGCGGACGGGGTTTCGTACTACAGCAACAAGGAAATGCAACCAACCAGTTTCGGGGATCGTTCGGCGTGGGCCGGGATCAGTGGGTACTCAGCAACCCAATCCAATTGAAAACTGCCAAATGGCAACAGATCGCTTTGGTACGAACGCCAACGGCCATGCGTCTGTTTCTCAACAAGCAACTGGCCTGCGAAGTTCTCTCGACTGAGACAATTCAACCTAGTCCACTCACGTTTCGTGTCGGACTAGGTATCTCGATAGTCGAGCGGAGTTTCCTTGGCGAGATCGATGAAGTACGTGTCTATCGAGGTATTCCGAAGAGATATCGAAAACGTATGGCACCACGGCAGATCGAGTTAGCCGCCTGGGCCAGTTACAGCCGATTAGTCTTCACAGCAAACGAATTTCTCTACGTGGATTAGCAGTCGATGCAAGATAAGATTCACGGCGGACGCCAGACCTCAACCACCGCGACAGGCAAATTACCAATGGGCCAGCAACCCCATCGTTCACGGCGTGGGTTTATGCGCAGCCTCGCTAGTGGTTCAGCCATTGCGTTATTCGACCGTCACCTATTGCGATCGCAACTCGTAATGGCTGCCCGCCAGGAACGGGGGCACCCGCTCGCGCCGAGACCTTCACATTTCCCGGCCCGCGCCGGAAATTTGATTCTGGTTAACTTAACCGGTGGGTTGTCGCACATCGACTCGTTTGACTACAAACCTCGACTACAAGCGGATCACGGAAAAGTTATGGACTGGCGGGGTCGGCCATTTTATCTGAACGCCTCCCCATTTCGCTTTTCCCCAAAAGGAAATGCAGGTCTGATGGTCAGTGAGCTGTTTCCCATGCTGGGCAGCACCATTGACGATATGGCGATCATCCGCTCCATGGTCACCGATCATATCAGTCACGGTCAGGCCACACTCGCTATGCATTGTGGCCTGACCACGATACCGATGCCAAGCATTGGTTCCTGGATCAGTTATGGGCTGGGTACGCATAACCTCAATCTACCTCCATTCGTTGTCCTGGCATCTGCCCTGCCCTACATGGGAAGCCAAGTCTGGGACGCGAGTTTTCTACCCGCTTACCACACAGGAACTCGTCTCATTCCAGGCGACGATCCGGTTCCACATTTGAAAAGCCCGTTGCCATCGACTTCTCTGCGTGAACTGGAGCAAGCGATGTTACAGAAACTCAACCGTAATCATTTGAGTGGACGGCAAGACGACCCGCAGTTGATCGCGAGAATCGCAACCTTTAACACCGCAGCGGGCATGATGGAGGTCGCTCCACATGTGCTTGATTTAGAGAGCGAGACGAACGCGGCCCGACGCAGCTACGGCATTCGATCGGGAGACAAACGGTCCATTGCCTGGCAACTGCTCGCCGCCAGGCGAATGATTGAACACGGAGTTCGTGTGGTCGAGGTCGTCCACACAGGATCAGGTGGCAACTGGGACTCGCATGGAGACATGGCACATCACCGACACCTCGCCAGACAACTCGATCAGCCACTGGCGGCATTAATCCAAGACCTCAAACTCCGTGGAATGTTCGATGAAACTCTGGTCGCCATTTGTACGGAATTTGGACGGGCACCCGCCGGCGCGAAAAATGAAAAGGGACGCAACCACCACAACTCCGCCTTTACTTGTCTGCTCGCGGGTGGGGGCATACGCGGAGGTACGCTGTATGGCCAAAGCGACGACTACGGTAACCTGGTCGCCGAAAACCCGGTCCATGTCCACGACCTACACGCAACGATTTTGCACATTCTCGGCCTGGATCACGAAGAGCTCACTTATCGCTATGCGGGCCGCGATTTCCGCCTCACCGATGTGCACGGCCGGGTACTAAGCGAAATCTTAATTTGACGCGCAACGCAATTAGCTCCATACAGGATCCATGAACTTCGTCGTTTGGATCGCTCACTCTCGCTGACACCGATGACGTTGGCGAGGCTCTCCAACTGAGTCAAAAGAGTTCGGTGATGGCAGCACCCTCAGGGTCAACAATCGGCATCGGTCGATTGCCGGCCGCGTGAAACTCTTTGGCAGGATCGATATCTAACGCATGGCAAATCGTCGCGAAGAAATCAGGCACACTCACCGGCCGATCGACGACGGTACCGCCTGTATGACGGGTCTTTTCATCCGTTCGACCAACCACTTGCCCAGTCTTGAGCCCAGCTCCAGCCAACATTGTCGTCCAGGCCCGTGCGTAATGGTCTTTACCATTAATCGGACCGCGACCGAACTCACCCATCCAGATTATCAAAGTCCGGTCGAGTAAACCGCGGCTCTTCAGATCGGTGATTAGTGTTGCCATGGCGGGATCCATCCACCCCATGCGTGGTTTCACACGTTGTGCAGCTCCTTCGTGGTCGTCCCAGCCGCGATGAAAAATCTCAATAAAGGAAGCGCCACGTTCAATCAATCTTCGTGCCATCAAACACGCCTTACCAAATCGATGTGAGCCATACGCAGCGCGGAGTGCTGGCGATTCACTATCCACGTCAAAGGCAGTTACCGCATCAGATCGCATCAACGATACCGCACGATCAAAGGCGGTCTGTTTTTGACGGACAAGAGAAGTGGCATACTGCTGTGCAAACCTCCGCTCGCCGCGTGCGAGTAATGCCAACCGCCGCGCTAACTCGACGTCGCCCGCATCCGCCGGTTGATTCTCAAGGCCCGTGTCAGGGTGTCTCACGGCGAGCGGCGCATGGCGCGCACCGAGATAGCTGGGAACAGATCGATACAACCGTCCGCCGTTGCCTTTGTCGTATCCGGCGTCAATGGTCACAAAACTGGGTAGGTCATTGGTTGGGTCGCCGTTTTCGTGTGACGCGATACAGCCAATGGCAGGATGTTCAAACCCACCCACCCGTTGAAAACCCGTATGCAAATAATATTTCGCCCGATAGTGGTCTCCCTCGCCGGTGCTCATCGACCGAATCAAAGCAACCTCATCCATAACCTGAGACATCTGAGGCAGGTGCTCACAAATGTGGATCCCCGGAACCGATGTCGATATCGCTCCAAATTCACCTCGCGGCTTGGGATCAAATGTATGCTGTTGGCTCGGACCACCATCCATCCACAGCAAAATACATGCCTTGGGGGCACGTCCACTTTGTCGTTGTGCATCCGTTGCCAATGCTTCAAACCACGGCACCGAAGCGTTGGTCAACACACCTGCGGAAGCAAGCTTCAACAAGTCACGGCGGCCGGGTTGCCAGCTGGCTTTGGTCATAACTCGGTTTCCTCTTGCACAAAATCCTGGGTCCCACGATTCAGCGAATCAACAGAAACTCGCTGCGATTGATCAACATCCACAACAACCCGTTGTAGCCAACGCGCGGCCCTGCACTTTCCTGGACAAAACGTGCCGCCTCGTCTGCTTCCTCACGTGTGGGACGCCGAGACAACGTCCCCAAGTAGAGATGCTCAATGATGGCCGTCGGTTCCAAATCCTCTTTCAGCAATCGCTCAACGGTTTTCCCACCACCGCTCAGCCGAGGATGGTTCATCAGGGCCAGGAATTGTGGAATTCCGTGTCGAAAATCAGTGGCGTCATCTTCATTGGTCTCAAACAGACGCCTGAATTCCTGGTACGCATCGCCAATCGGAGTACTCTCCCCGAACTTACTGGAGAGTGCTGGGTCGACAGTCCTCAGGTCGAGCGCAGGGTCCTCTAACGCCAACTTGAGCGATTCGAATAACATATCTGTGGAGATCAGTTTTAGGGGGTAACGCGCAAACGATTCGACTTGTTTCACCAACTGTTTTGGGTCAGCTTCCGGGTCGCTGCCATTGGCGCGCTGATAAACGCGTGCATGGAGAATACCGCGTAGCAAGTGTTTGATGTCAAAACCGGACGCCCGAAATTCAGCGGCCAGCAATTCCAGTACCGCAGGGTGGCTGGGCGGATTGTCGGGCCGAAAATCATCGATCGGATTAACGATCCCACGCACAAAAAAATACGACCACATCCGGTTCACAAAGGCGCGGCTGAAGTAGGGATTTTCCGGCGAAACGATCCACTCTGCCAGTACCGGGCGTAGCGGTTGACGAGCTTCGGCAGTCAAGGCCGCGCCAGCGGGAAACTTTCCCGCAATAACAGCTCCGCTATTGGTAAAAGAGGCGGAGGGAATGGTAATCGAACCATTCGGTGCTCGATCATTGCGCGTCGTCTTCTTACTCGAACGTTTGCCTTTCGCGGAAGTTTCTTTGCCAAACGTCTCAGTCACGCTGGCAAAGTAGCGACCATCAAAGGTTGCTTCCGTGTTACGGAAAAAAGCGGCAGCACCCCAAAAATCGCTTTGCTTCCAGGTACGAAACGGATCGTCATGACATTCAGCGCACTGGAGTTGCAAGCCCAAGAATAGCGTTCCCACAGCCCGTGTGGCGCCCGCCGGTTGAGGAATTCCCGTATCCGTTCCAACTAACGAATAAAACAAAGCCTGCGGATGGTCCGCCAGTTCACCATCTACGGTAAGCACGGAATAGACCAGACGATCCCAGGGTTCGTTCTGATTGAATTGCTCGGCAAACCACACCCCCAGTTTTCGCGTCGCTGCGATCGGCTGATTTCCGCCATTTCCTTCCGAAGGGAGTTCGGCAGGAGCAATCCAATCGCGCCACACGCGTCCAAAATGCTCGCCATACTGTGGCGATGCCAGCAATTCGTCAATCAATCGCGCTCGCTTATTGGAGTGGGAGCTATCGAGATAGCTGGCAGCTTGACTGGCCGTTGGAATCCGTCCCGTCAAATCGAGATAAATCCTGCGCAAGAACTCAGCTTCGTTCGCAGCCGCCGCGGCACCGAGATTCTCCGCCTGTAATTTCGCATCGATCGACACATCAATGCGGTTCGCAATCTCCACCGCATCGGCCGCCAATAACCCGTCCGCCAAGATCAATGGCACGACACACCACAGCCATGCGACCCGGGAAAATACTGAGAGCATGGAAATCTCCGAGCAAGCCGTCGAGCACAATAATACGCCCCGCGCGGGGCTCAGCAGCTATTGTCCCAGTCCAGGAATGCAAATCAACTCCAACTGGACCATCGGACTAGAATGGTAGGCAGCTTGCCAACGATGTTGCACCATAGACAAAAAGCAGCACAGCAGGCCCTGGGCCCAAGCCTTTCCCATTGAGATTCGAAAACCAACGCAGGCCAGCCCGCTGCCTCCCTTCGCACTGTCTCCAGGAAAACAACCGTTTTTCTTGCCCTCAGTAGGATATTTTCTTGCCCTCAATAGGATAACTGCAAGCTATGTTTTCGGGGGCTGGAGCCAGGATCGCCTAAACCAAGCACAGGCAGGGAAACAAATGCACCGCCGTAATTTTCTGATTGCCGCCCTGACCACCTGCACTGCTGGTCGCGTAGCTGCGGGGCCTCCACCGGCCAAGCCACGTCCGCCAGAAAATGCGACTTCCGCGGACCTGCAATTCGTCGAGTCGGAAGTAGGCTCCCTCCGACGAGTGATTGTACACCCGCCCGGACCGGAAACCTTGCGGACCTTCCCAATGTTCAGTGGCCAGCATTCCATGTTGACCTGGGAGTTACTGCGACCAGCAGCGGCCAAGCAACACGCGGCTTTCGTCGACCAACTAACCCGCCACGGCACCGAGGTCTTGCGCTTTGAACGGCTGCTCGAAGAGTCCATTAAGCGTTGTCGTGCAAACCGCTCATTTTCCGAATGGCTGCAAAGCAATGCCCCCAGGCTGGTAAAAGATGAACCCCATGTCACAGCTCAATCTCTATTGGGAATCGATGATCGATTCGTTTATCAGCGCGACGAATCAGGCCTATTAAATCCGGCGACAAGTCCGACAACAACACTCTTTTTCACAAGAGACCTTGCCGTAATGACGCCCCGCGGCGTCATCATTTGTAATTTCAACCACGACCGCCGCGCGTTTGAGTCCGCACTCACCCGGTTTGTGTTCCAGAATGCCACAACACTGAAGAAATACCCCATTGCATTCGACGGCATCGCGGAGCAAGTCTACCTAGAAGGTGGCGACGTTCTGCTTGCCGACAAGCAGACACTGTTCGTAGGGGTCGGAAATGCTACACAGCAAGAAGCGGCCAAGCGTCTTGCCAAGACGCTTGAGATGAATGTCATTGCGGTACAAATGCCAAGCGTCGATCAATGGCCTGGCGAGTGGAGTGGCCTGCAATCCATCTTCTACCATCTCGACTGTCTGCTCAACTTCGTGGATCACAAACGAGTCCTGGCAATTCCCTATCTGTTGGAACAAGAGTATGCCCGTAGCAATCCACTCCTAGACATCCTAATAGGGTTCGCCAGAATTGAGCGAATGTCGCGACCGGAACGGATTGCGATGCTTAACGAAGTTCAAAACGTCGGCTGGATCACCCGGTTCCAAGCCGGCTCGGGGGAACCAGACCAAACACTCGGAAAAGTGAAGCTCCTTGACTACCTGAAGACTCAGGGATATCAAGTAAATTACGTTGGCGGCCAACTGCCAAGCAATGGCAACCCTCTCAGATACACCACCGAACGCGTGATTCGTGAGGCCCGCTTTATGGCAGCCAACGTCGTCGCGCTCGCACCGGCACACCTGGTGAGTTATGCCGGCAACACCAACACCAACTCTGATTTGCGGTCGGCTGGAATTAAGGTAGATACTTTCGCTGCTGCGGAACTGATGCGCGCCAATGGCGGTCCACATTGCCTGACAATGCCGTTAGAACGACACTAGGCGTCAACTCTGCCGCGTGCCTCTCCGCGCGCACGAATCGATCGGCAAACGCTCCAATGTGCCGGTGCATCCTCGCACTCCAGAATACTGCAGGCCGCGCTCACGGACAGGAAACGCCGTTCCGTCAAACCACTCATACTGTATCCAGGGAAAACCGAGTTAGGCCCGGCTATCGGCCACTGGATCTGTTCGGACCGGCGATCTTCTGCGCTGCGAGTTCACCTGGTGGACTTCGTAAGACGACAGCACAACACGGGTTCCATAGCGATGCGGCAGCCAAATATTTGCACTAGAACAATTTAATCTCGTCTACACACCGCCTGTCGGAGTACGATGAACTATCGGACAGCTCCGTAATTTCGACAGAACTGTGCTGCATTTCGACAAGATTGTGCCGTATATTGACAGGACTTCACCATGGTCATGATGCAAGAGTCGCCCACTTTGCGCCGTGTCGTGTCGATCGACGCCCTGCGCGGGTTCGACATGTTCTGGATTATGGGAGCAAGTAGCCTGGTGCATGGAATCCAGGAGCTCGCAAAGTCCGACACGTTGAAAGGCATCGATCCGCAACGTCTGAAGTTCATCGCAGAGCAGCTCGAACATGTCGACTGGGAGGGCTTCCATTTCTGGGATCTGATCTTTCCGCTGTTTGTGTTCTTGATGGGAACATCGACTGTTTTTTCGTTAACAAGGGTAATCGCCCGGCGAGGAAAAGTGGCTGCCTACCGGCGCGTTCTGTTTCGTGCACTCGCGCTCTACGTCCTAGGCTTGATCTACTATGGCGGCCGCGGCGATCCAGAGTCGTTTCGATATGTCGGTGTCCTGCAGAGAATCGCAATTTGCTACTTGTTTGGCGGTCTGCTGTTCATCCATATTCGGTTCCGTGGATTGCTGGCAGTCAGTGCCGTGTTGCTCGGTGGCTATTGGGCCGCAATGACGTTTATTGATGTCCCCGAGCACGGGACAGGCAATTACCAGGAAGGTATGAATCTGGCGAACTACATCGACCAACACTATCTACCAGGATATAAGTGGGACGGCGACTGGGACCCCGAAGGCCTGTTGAGCACCTTGCCCGCCATCGCCACGGGACTATTGGGCATGCTGGCAGGCCTGATTATTCAAAACGAGAATTCGGCAGCCTGGAAGAAATTGTTTTATCTGGTTGTGTTGGGGGGATTGTGCCTGGCCGGGGGACATTTCTGGAGCGCGCACTTTCCGATCATCAAAAAGCTCTGGACTTCATCCTACGTACTCCTGGCAGGAGGCTGGAGTTTTTTGCTCTTGGCAGTGTTTTACCTGGTGATTGATGTCTGCAAGATTCGCTTCTGGGCCCAACCGTTTGTTTGGATTGGGACCAACTGTATTACGATCTACATGCTCCAGAATTTCGTGGGAGGCTTCTCAAATCTCGTATCCCGCGCGAGTCCTGCCTGGACCCTCGCGCAACGAGCAATTCCTGCCCAGGTGCTTGAACAAGTCGAGCCCTATGGACCACTCACTGTTTCAATCCTGGGACTCTTGTTCGCCATGTTGATCTGCCGGTCACTTTACCGCCAAGGCGCTTTTTTGCGCGTGTAGCTAATGATCTGCTAGCGTTTCCGGTCTGGCCGACAAACGGGATTCTTAGCATAGCATTACAGATCCGTGGCAGAGACTGCAGCTGGACTGCCGACTCGTTGACGAAAGCTCCCGCGCGCCCTCAATCAAGGTCGCGACACGACCCGTTGTCAAACCAGGATTTCCGTAACAACACGACCCGCTACATCAGTCAGCCGAAAATCGCGACCGGCGTGGCGATAGGTAAGGCGTTCGTGATCGATGCCAAGTAAATGCAACATCGTGGCGTGCAAGTCATGAGTGTGAACTCCGTCCTTGATAGGCAGGATGCCATGTTCATCAGATTTTCCATGGACCAGTCCACCTTTCACCCCACCACCCGCCATCCACGACGAAAAGCAGAAGTTGTGATGTTCGCGTCCCGCATGTGAGGCACTGGTGTTAAACGGAGTTCGGCCAAATTCTGACGTCCATACCACCAGCGTTCGCTCCAACATGCCGCGCTGTTTCAAGTCCAGCAGCAACCCAGCCAGCGGCTTGTCGATATTACGGGCTAACCGCTCATGATCACCCATGTTGCCATGCGAATCCCAGTTATTGTTAGATCCCACATCGATCAACTCAATAAACCTTACGCCGCGTTCTGACAATCGTCGCGCCATCAGACACTGCCACCCAAAACCTTTTGTATCTCCACGTTTTATCCCGTACATCTCCAGCGTCCGCTCGCTCTCACGGGTCAGGTCAAACGCTTCAGGGGCGGCGCGTTGCATCCCAAATGCCGTTTCAAACGAGCGGATCCGGGCATCAATCTTCAGGTCCGCTTGTCGGCGTTTCTGATGAACCTGGTTCAATCGGTTTCGCAGTGCCCGTTCCATTTCCTGCAGCGCATGCGAAGCCACCCGTGGCTTAACATGCGGCACAGGTTCATTTCCTGGAATCACATGGGTTCCTTGGTGACACCCGGGCAAAAAGTCACTAGCCCAAGTCTGCGCACCCGCGTAGGGAGCCGCAGGTGCCAGGACCATAAAAGAAGGTAAATTCCGATTCACGGTACCCAACCCGTAACTGACCCAGGCACCTACGCTAGGGCGCGCAAACTGTGCTGATCCAGTGTGTGCGGCAAGTGTTCCTTTATCATGACCATCGCTGTCACAATGCACGGCGTTAAGAACACAGACGTCATCGATCACTCGTGCCAGATGCGGAAACAGATCACTTACCCAGACTCCGTTCTGTCCGTACCGGTTGAAGCCCCACCGTGACTGGATAAGGTACCGCTTAAACTCGCCAGACTTGTTCAGCCAACGGGATGCGGTAATCGATTTCCCATGGTCAGTGGCTAACTGAGGCTTGTAATCAAACGTATCAACATGAGACACGCCGCCGGTCGAATAGACAAAAATCACACAATCCGCCTGGGGGGCATAGTGGCCAGAGCGTGCCGCCAAGGGGTCACTTGAGGCGGCTTCAACATCATTGCAGATGCCAGCCAACGCCGTGCCCGCAAATCCGCCAGAAGCGGTCTCAAGAAAATGACGCCGACTTGACTTGATAAGGTATGACATAGCTGTGAAAAAATAACCCCGTTAATCAACAAACAAGAAAGCGTTGCTGGTCAAAATCACCCGAGCCAAGGCAGACCATGCTGACAGCCGATGGTCGGGTTCCTCCTGATTGACGCCCGATAACTTGCCGGCATAGTTCGATAGGAACTCCACCGCAGCCTGGAATTCTGCTTCCGGTGGCTGACGACCATGCCCTAACTCAAACGCGAGCCGAACTCGCTCATTCCTCGTACCATTTGACCGCAGCAGTCGCTCGGCAAAACCCTTGGCTTGTGTATGGACAAACTCGGAGTTCATCAGATAGAGAGCCTGGGTTGGAGTCGTCGTCGGTTGCCGCAATCCAATACTGAGATTTGGATCTGCTGAATCAAACAGAGACAGATAAGGATGACGGCGATTCCGCTGCGTCATCAAGTAGACACTACGGTGGTTGGAGTCATAAACCGCATGAAACGGATGGTGAATCGTAAATCCCCAGGTATCGACTGCGGGAAACGGGTGCGGACTCGGTTGACCGCGATTCAGCGTCCCGCTGACAACGAGAATTGCGTCACGGATCGACTCGGCATCCAGTGGCCGCCGCGTATATCTCCATAGCCACCGATTCGTGGGATCAGCAGCTAAATTACCCGGTTGGTCCCCACTGGCCAACTGGTACGTTCGAGATCGCATAATGCGCCGATGAAGTGATTTCACCGACCACCCGGAGTCCATAAACTCAGCAGCGAGCCAATCAAGTAATCCAGGGTGAGTCGGCGCCGCGCCTCGAGATCCAAAATCACTGACGGTCGAAACAATTCCCCGACCAAAGTGCCATTGCCAGACACGATTCACAAATACGCGAGCGGTGAGCGGATTCGAATCACGAGTGAGCCAGCCAGCCAATTGCAGTCGCCCGCTCTCTGTCGAATCCACCCCAACCGGATCGCCCCCAAGTACTTCCAGAAATCGGCGTGGGACCTCCTTACCCGGTTTCGTCGGATCTCCTCGTAGCTGAATCCTGGCATTGATTGGCGTTCCTTCGCTCACCCCGTAGGCGACTTCATATGTAGGATTCGCTGACAATGCCTTTCGACGATCCGTCAAACTATCCAGGGCAGCCTTAATCTCAGCGACGCGTATCCGATCTGCTGGAGTTTCCATTCGTGGTGAAACCGCCTTACTGCCTGGCCGTGGAAACGGAGTCCCTTGTAAACCGACATTGTCAATGTCGCGTTCACTGGCCGGCCCCGCGACATGCCCCGTCGCATCACAAATAAAACAATCAGCGACGCCATTCCAATTCGGTGCGACTTGCTTGCCTGTAAATTCAGTCAGATCGCCAATCGCACCAACCACACCAGAATAAGTCTTCTTTGCCGGATCAATTGTGATTTGCAGGGTGTACCACTTGCCCGTTTCCAGAGTGCGCAGGGCTTCCCAACGAACGCCATTGCGAATGACGAATTCTGTTGGTGTGATACTGCATTCAATGGCCAATGATGCGACAACACCCTGGCCCAGGTAGAAGCGATATGCCCCTTTCTGATCTGCTCCTGCCGCGGTACGAAAATCGATATTGAAATGCATTTTTTTTCCAGAGCTGGCCTTCAATCCTTCCTTGAAGACATAGCGAATGCCGTCTGTCTTAGCACCGCTGCCCATACGAACACCTCGTGTGCCTGGTGGGTGCACATGTGCAAATGGACTCTGTGCTTTCGCCACGACTTCAATCGGCCCCGCGCAAACCCAGGGTTCTGATAACGGCTGCCCAATGGTTTGACCTTCCATCCCGAGATCCAACCCACCAGCCTGCCAATTGATATCTTTCCGAACACGCTCCTCACGGAGTTGTGCCAACTCAAGGTCAATCGAAGCCAAAGCTCTCACTTCTTGTTGCTTTAGTTCCGCTGCCTCTGCCGGCGGCACGAGGAGCGGAAAATCAGACGGTCGTTTTTGTTCCTCTCCCCCAGGAAAAGCCCATTTCGTACTCTGCAAGATCCCATAAAGTCCGTAATAATCAGCAGCACTAATCGGATCGTATTTATGGTCGTGACAACGTGCACAACCAAGTGAAAGGCCAAGTAGCGACCGACCGACGGAGTCAATCACATCTGCAAAATCAAGGTGCTGAAAAGCGGGTGACGGTTGATAGCCGTATCGCTTGCCAATCGCCAGGAAACCGGTCGCAGTGACGCGCGGGGCATAAAACCGACGTGGTCCGTTCGCAGCCATGATGTCACCGGCAATCTGTTCTCTCAGAAAAACGTCGTAAGGTTGGTCTGCATTAAAAGCCTCAATTACCCAATCGCGATATTTCACCGCCTCGCGAACTGGATAATCCGCTCCGTCTCCTGCGGTGTCGGAATACCGCGCTACATCAAGCCAATGGCGGCCCCAGCGTTCGCCATAGGCCTTGCTCTCCAACAGGCGATCTACCAATTGCGAAAACGCAGCCGGGTCATCATCCGCAAGAAACTGTGTGATTTCTTGCGGTGTTGGCGGAAGTCCCGTGAGATCAAATGTCGCGCGACGAATCAGAGTACGTTTGTCGGCAACTTGCACGGGCACCAATTGCTGTTCATCAAGACGTGCCTTGATGAATCGGTCGATCGGCGTCCAACTCCACAGAACGGCCGATTTCCGAGCCGGAAGCGCAGGTCTGACAACGGGCCGAAAAGACCAAAATTCAGACGCCTTGGCCAGCGTGAGCTTGTCGCCGGAGCTGTCGTCCTCCCGTTTCCGCGGATCGATGGCACCGTCGGTCACCCATTGTTCAAGATCCGCTATTTCACGGGCGCTGAGCTTGTCGCCTGGTGGCATTTGAAGTTGCGGATCGTTGTAACGAACCGCTCTAATCAACAGGCTCTTGGTTGCCTCACCTGGTAGGATTGCCAGACCACGACTGCCACCACGCTGCCACCCGGCGCGCGAATCCAAACGCAATCCGCCTTCCTGCTTCTTGGGCCCATGACAATCTAGGCAATGCTTGATCAACAATGGACGGATACGCAGTTCAAACAAATCGTCGTCCGCCGCCGTCACCTGCTGCAGGGGCGGCCCGAACAGCCATAAAATGGCGACAGCCAGCCAACCGCGGGGGGGGCACACAAGAACTCGAAACATACTTCTCATCCGTCGTTCGCAAATGTGCTGCAACGTCACCTACTCCAGACCCGCGGATGCCTGGAGGACAGACGCGTGTGTCCTCAAAGCAACACAGCGACGCGTCAATCGGTGTCATTACTTCGCGTCAAACAAGCTACCACACCATACTATCACTCCAGGTTCTACGTGTCACGAACAACGCCTCGAGCGACATCTGCTTGACGGACGATCGCCAAAGCTAGCCCCCCCCCCATGAAAACAGCGCTGTGGTACCTCGTTGTGGTACCTCGTTGTGGTACCTCGTTGTGGTACCTCGTTGTGGTACCTCG
>PAQH01000123.1 GCA_002709225.1 Planctomycetaceae bacterium | reverse complement strand
TGTCGCGGGCACCGCTGGAACCCGGTTCTCCGGCGGCACTACTCGACGACCGGGGGAGCACCTCATTGACTGAGCACTTGGACAGCCGGATCAGCGGAATCTTCGCGTGTAATGGAAAAAGTGAAAAGATAGATGCATCCGCTTTTTCCTTCCAGATGTGTTGCGCAACGGGACAGTAGTGACGAGGTGTCAGCGCGACACCGGTCCCTTTTTCGTCAATTTTAGTCCAGACGTTCTTGGCCCAGGAGACCGGTTCACACCCCACTGGCGGGAACCCTGCGCAGGTTGCCCGCACATCGTAATCCTCGGTGGCAGTCCCTCCGCCCAGGCCTGCCGCCACCGCGGTCATTACCGGCCGTTGCTGGCTTTGTTGTTTGCGTCAAGTCCAGGACAAATCGTGGTGCTTTAGTGGCAGGTCACGAATGCGTTTCCCGGTAGCCGCAAAAATCGCGTTGCATAGTGCCGGGGCAGATGAGGCAACCCCCGTTTCACCCACTCCGGCAGGCGCCGCGGTGCTCTCCACGATATCGACGACAATTTCTCGGGGGGCGTCTTTCATCCGGGCGACTTGGAAGTCGTCGAAATTGGATTGCTGGGCACGACCGTTCTGGAAGGTGACTTCCCCCCAACGGACGTGTGAGGCAGCCACAATCGCGGCCCCGTCAACTTGCGCGTGTACGCGGTCAGGACTGACAATCGTACCGGAATCGAGCGAGCACCAGACTCGAGGAATGCTGAGTTGTCCCTGCGGGCTCACAGCGACTTCGACGACATGTGCGGTGTAGCCCAGAAACGACCGACAGCAAGCGAGTCCCAGGTCCTGACCTCGGGGTAGTTTGGTGTTGCGCTGCCAGGTTGCGTTGTGGGCGGCGCAACACGTTTTTCAGACGCCCGCTATCATAGGGGTAGAGCTGGGGATCGGCAGCGCGATTGTTCAGCCCCAGAGCAGCCATGTCGAGTTGCCGGTCGTCACCGAGTGCTGTCAACACAAACTCGAGAGGGTCTCGACCGGCGGCCTGCGCCAGCTCGTCGATGAAGGAAGCGACCGTGAAGTTTTGCTGGATGTGGCAGACCGATCGCAGCCAACCGGTGCGGACGTGCGACCGCGCCCGTCCCACCTCCAGACGCAGGTAGGGAACGTCATAGGGCAAGTCGGTATGCTCCATTTCCGCTTCCCAGACGGCGGGCATCTTGATCCGGGGTTTGCTGCGCTGATCAATCGAAGGATAAACGGCCCGTTGTAGCCAGGCGGTAATTTATCCTTCGTCGTTCAGAACGCCTTCACAGTGGATATCGGAAATCGCGTGGAAGTAGTCGTGGCGCGGGTCGTCTTCCCGGGTCCAGGTGACATGCACGGGGCGCTTTAATTCGCGGGACAACCTAGCTGCTTCGACACAGTAGTCCGGTTTACTTTTGCGGCCAAATCCTGATCCCAATAGTGTCACGTTGACCAACACATCCTCGCCGCGCATACGCATGGCTCGGCCGACCGCTTCCTGGACCGCTTGTGGATTCTGCGTCGCGGCCAGGATGTGGCAATTGGTGACACGACCCGAATTGTCGGTTTGCACGTCGGCCACAGCACATGTGGTCTCCATGGAAGCGAGCGCCAAATGCGGCACCGAGTAATCGGCCTGGATGACACGGTCCGCCTCTTCGAGTACCGCTTGCGCGTCTCCCGCGGCCCGCAGCGATGTTCCTGGTCGCGCGGCAGTTGCTTCGAGCTCCTTCGCGAACGCCTGGCTATCGTACGATCGGTTGGGACCATCGTCCCATTCGATGCTGAGTGCGTCGCGTCCTTGCCAGGCCGACCAGGTACTGGTGGCACAGACTGCGATACCGCCCAGTTGCTGGAATTCTGGCAGGCCGCGGTATCTGGGAAGTGGAACGATCTCGACCACACCGGGCAGCTTGCGGGCGGCAGTCGCGTCGCATGACTTGACTCTGCCGCCGCCGACTGGCGTCCGTGCGATCACGGCAAACAGCTGGCTTTCCAGGCGAGCATCAATGGCTTTCCCGGTGACGAGGTCATCGAGATCGACTAGCGGCGCATCTTTACCAATATATTTCCACTTTTCACGCGGCTTTAACGTGAGTGGTCGACAGCGGGAACTTCCAGAGTCCTGGCAATTTCGACCAGCGCGCCGAATCCGATACGCCGGTCGGCACCTCTGTGAATGATCTGGTGAGTCTCGGCAAAACATTCGCTGACATCGACTCCCCATTTGTTCGCGGCCGCGGTTTCCAGCATGGTGCGGGCTACAGCCCCCGCCCTTCGCATCGTCTGGAAAAAGAAACGGACGGTGTTTGATCCATCCGTATTTTGGTCACCCAGATTCTTGTCCCCTTTGGCTTGCACAATGTGGACTGGTTCCCAGTCGGCTTCCAGTTCGTCGGCCAGCACGCGTGGCAGACCGGTGCGAACGCCCGTTCCCGTTTCCGATCGATGTGCCAAAATATCAACCCGATCGTCGGTATTGATGGAGACAAACAGATCGGGAGCGAAGGATTCCACGTCGAACTGTTCAGGGTCGGCAAAAGCGGGTGTGTCAGAGCCCCTGCCCATCAGCAGCAGTGAACCTGCCGCAGTACCAGCCAGGAAGTGCCGACGTGATAGAACGCGGAGGTCACGGCGGGGCCTGGACTTTTGCGGTGGGCAGTTGGTTCAAGTCGCACGGACAGCTGTCGAAGTGTTGATTGTTTGCTGGTAGGACTCATTTCCGCAGCTCCTGGGCGGCCATTTTTTCCCGCAGCGCGGATGCGGGGATACGTTCCGCAACGACAGATATTCCACATCCTGTTATCGATGTCTGCGTCAGACGGGTTGGTATTGTCGCGGAGCATCGCAGCGGCCGCCATTATTTGGCCGACCTGGCAGTAGCCGCATGGCGGCACGCTGTGTTGTTTCCACGCTTTCTGAACAGGGTGGGAACCATTGGCCGAGAGTCCTTCGATGGTGACGACGTGCGCATCGGCGACCTCGCTCAAAGTCGTGACACAAGATTGCCTGGCTGCGCCATTGATATGAACGGTGCAGGCTCCGCACTCCGACATACCACATCCATATTTGGTGCCGGTCAGCCCCAAGTGATCCCGCAAGATCCATAGGGTGTCGTATCCGCTATATCAACTAGTTCGTGTACTTCACCGTTGACATTGATATGCGTCATGCTGCGACCGGTCTCCGCGCAGGGCGGCGGCCGGTCGAACGGGATTCGCTAGTGCGCAGCAGTTGCTCGCGGGACACTTGTTGACTGGAGCCCAGGCTGGCCACACTACTACTTGGGCAGGTTTCCCAGTTTGAATGCCGTCAGCGTGTTGTCGAGCATATGCGGTAACAACAGTGTTTGTGTGGCTGGGAGGTACGCATGATCTGCCGCACCTTTCTCGTATTGCTGTAGCAAAGAGACAGAACCCGCCTTGGTAATGTGGAATACCTTGCCGTGGATCCAGTCGGTGACAATGAACCCGCCCTGGCCGTCTACCTCCACACCATCCAGATGCCCAGTCGGTTGCTGGGTGATCAGTGTTTTCTTTTTGGTCTTGAGGTCGACCGAGAAAAATCGCCCCAGGACTTTGGTCGAGAAATCTTCCGGATTGAATCCAGTCCCCCAGGCGCCCACGTAGAGTGTCTGACCGACCACCAGTAACCCATTGGGATGTTCCAGGTGTTCCCCCGAATCAAAGACGGATTGTTTTCCGCCCTTGTACTGGTGAACGGCGCTCTTGACCATGTCGGCGACGTAGACCGTGCCATCGGGACCGGTTGTCAGGTCATTGAGGAATGCGGCACCCTGAATCGCTACTTCCTCCACTTGTTTGCCACTCTTGATGTCGACAGCCACAATGCGCGTGACGTCGCTGACCCACAATGTCCCTTTGTGTGATCGCAAACCCTTGGGATCTTGCAGGCCTTCAAACCACTTCAATTCGACCATTTTTCCTTGCAGGGTGAGTTTGGAGATGAAGCCGTTTTTCTCCTGGTCCTCGCCGCCGTTGCCGACGTGCGAGAGGAATACAAATCCGCTCTCGGCGTCGTAGTACGCGCTTTCGGGGCCATCGAGACCTTTCGTCACCTGCCAGAGTTGTTCCTGGTCCGCTGCCAGCACGGTGCTGCCGAGACCGAGGAAAACGACGGCGGAAACCAACAGCCGCACACGCGGGAACCGAGTAAAAGTCATAGTAGTTCTTTCATCGACAAAAAACGGAAAGTTTGCTGTAACAACGCGTCATTCAACGTTGATGATTCTAGCCAACATTGGCTGGATGTGTGGCCTTTGCGGATCAGAAATTCCAGGTACCAGAAAAGCGCCAGGTTACCTCAAGCTCAGTGGCTGATACGCTGTGGCTGGCGGGTAGACCGTCTCACTCAGGTAACCGCGGCGGTTCCATCCGGCCATTCTGTCAGGCTACCTTTTCTTTTCCTGACAGTGCTATCAGCAGCTGCGATCCGTCATAATCACCTGGAGTGAACAGGTCGGCCGCGGTTCCATGAAATTACGCCGTTGCCCGCCGACCGGCTCGATTGTGAGAACTAGCGATGGCCGTCAACCATGCCGATGGAACTGCTTTGATCGGTGGCTTGGCCTGTCCCCTGGCGGCTGGCTTGGCGGCGATCTCGGCGGAGGCCGGCTGGCTGACGTGCGGCTGTCTGCTCGTCAGCCTACCAGCGGGTGTGATGGTTTTCTTGCTGATCAGGGTACTCGGTTACGGCGCCTTGCGGCTGGGGATGCGACTTGGATCGCTCACGACCTGGCCCTGGCTGCAGTCGCTCCTCTGCGTTCCGTTTTTCCTCGCCTATCTGCTGCTCCCGATGGTCGTCGTAGGTGCCGGTTTCATTGGTACCTGGTGGGTAACGATCTGGTTCATCCGAGCCGTACTGTGAGTCGCTGCAACTCTGCCGCGTAAACGAGATTCGCGGTGGACGTCGACCGGCTCTCTTTACCGCTGCAGCGTTCGTGACTGTGATCACGTCGGTACGCTCGCTGGGGCCAGCATGGTAAAGGGAAAATGTCCAATGTTTCTCAAGACCCAGAAGAGAATGATGAATCCGAGCAGTGACCAAATGGCTTTGGGATCAGGTCGTCGCGGTGCGGGTGTCGCCGAGTACCAGACTCGCGTCGTCCAGCGATCATAGGCTACCGCCAAGAAGGGTAGCGCACTCATGGTGAGCAGATTGCAGCGCAGGGCGTACCTCAGGTGCATGTGGAGCAAGGCATGTACAGCCCGCTGCCCACCGCACCCCGGACAGTATAGGTTGGTCGCGGTGAAGAACAGACACTTGGGAAAGCAGGAAACTTCCGCCGGCGGCCACACAAACAGGGCAGCCGCATACAACGCGGCAACGACGGTCGCGAGCAAATGACCGCACTTGCTGCGAAGCGCAGCCGAGACACGTTCATCAGCGCGGGGGTGTTGCCATTTCCGCGTTGCCATGGAGTTACATCAAGAACAGCGGCAGAAGGTTAATTGCGACAGAGAGCAATATTGCGAGTATGCCCAACCGTAAGGAGATGTTGTCCCAGTAATTGGCCTTCTTGGCCGCCTCTTGGGCCCCCGCCACATCGCCGCTGGCAACTTTTCCATCGCCGCTCGCCGCATGCACAATTGCGATAATGCCAAAGGGCAGACAACAGAACAAAGTGACCAGGATGGATTTAACGAGGTGGTTATCGACTCGATCTGCGGAACTCATGCGAGATTGTTCCTCTCGGTATTACTGGTGTGTTTCGACGTATCCGGTCCAAATCAGTGTTCGTATACCGTAACGTTCTTGTGGCTGATTGTCACCCTCGGTGAGTACAGGCGACTGCGTCGCTTCACGGTTGTGCCACATCGTGGTTGTCTGCGGCATGATCATTCACCGCGGTGAACGTCGTAGATGCACGACGATCTCACCCGCATTATCGCCCAAGGCGTTCAAGTTGTCCTGGCAGCGCAGAAACAGTTGTCCGTCTGAGGGGGCGCGGAAGGTGGCGGACTTTCCCAGCTTCATGACGGACGAAAGCCGATAATCGCGAAACACACAACCAACAAGTGCGCCGCGCCCCGTGTCGTCGCCGTCGGCGTCGTAGCGGCTGCCGTCTTGCTCGAGCGCCCAGGTGCCAGTGGCTGCCAGGTCATACGAGGTTCCTTGTTGCAGCGTGACGCCACTGGCTTGCCAGCTGTACCTCGCCTTGATCTTGGCCTGCGCGCGTTGTTGTGACTTGAGAATTCTGAACTTGTTGTTCCATTGCCACGCGCACAAGTCAGCCCGATATCCCAACTCCATGTGCTGCAGGAACAGGCGGTATTCGAAGGAGATTTGCGGCGCCAGTGGGCCGTAGACGCTGCTAAAACTGACGCCTTGGGTGCCCTGCATCAAGGAAATCGCCAACGGCTTGAAGCGCGTCGCGTAGTTGGGGTTGTGGGCCAGCATGTGGCACAGCGCCCACCGCCAGGCGTAGTCGCGCCAATCCCCGGCTGGGACGTTGCCGGGTACGGCAATCTCCAGCAGTTTCTTTTTCGGTTTGGCTTGTTGCAGATATGTCAGTACCCGGGGGTTGATATCGACCGCCGTTTGTCCCAATCGCCAGTATTGGCCCAGTTCTGCGATCCCTTCCGCCAGCCAGGTAGGGCCCGTGGAGCCAAAAGTAAGACTGCAGAATCCATGTGTACACTCGTGTTGGATCACCCCCTGGTCGTCGCAGGCGTACAGTTTGGCGCGACGCTGGTTCCCGAGTGAACTGGTGAAACAAATCCCAGCCCCTTCTCGAATCTTGGCAACTCCGGCCGGTTCCGTGAGGACACCCTCTGGCCAGACACTCAGGTCGTTCACAATAAATCCTTCCACCTGGTACTTGGGACCACGTCCGAAGTACCTGGTGAGCAAGGTGGCCATGGTTTCGAGCTTATCGAGCAGGATCCGTGCTTGCCGGTCTGAAATATCTGTCATGAAGGTGAAGCGTGGCGACCGTATTACACGGGGTTGCCGCTTGGCGTCGGATAAATTGCTGTACTTGTTGTTCAGTCGTTCATCGAGTGTTTCCGCCCGACTGGTCTGCGCGTTGACTTCCACGCGCAGCGTTTTGGCAACCAGGTCCTTCGTATTCAGTCGGACGACTTCCAGTTGGATCACTTTGGCTCCGGCCCGCGCTCGACCCGGGTCGGTAGTGCGCAGCTCCGCCCTGAGGTCGTCGGCGACCGCAAAAGAAAGGGTCGATCGCCGCGTAAACCCATTCTTAGGCGGAATCCGCACGAACAGCCGGCCTTTCGCGCTACGGAGAAAGTTGCCCACGATTTCGCATTTTGAATATGCGTTGGCTTTGTCCGCCGCCTGCAGGACCTTGATGCCAATGGTGACCGTTTGGTCGCTGACGAGTTGGATCGCCTGGAGGGGGCCTTGCGTCTTTCCCAAACGATTGACGTCGCCCTGGAAGCGCAAGATCTGTCCCGTTTGCAGTTCTGTGACCGGGTAGCTTCCCACGATTTGTACATCCGCGGGAAAACGGAGTCGCTGGCCACTCGCCAATGTCACCACGTCACGACCCGGTGGCGGGACCAGAACATTCCAGATTTTCCCGTTATCGTCTTTCAGGCTCAGATGGCCCGGTCTGATCGCAGCCAGCGTTCCCCGCAGCGTCAGGGTCTCCTGAACAATGATGCGTTCGTTCTGGATGCGCCCGTTCTGTTGCGTTTGCGCGATTGCCTGTAGGTCGATCAGTAGCGCCGCGAGAGTCGTGATGATGACGAGTCGGCCCATCCAATAGATCCTGTCGATGTGCGGTACTGGCTCAGAAGTCCGTGGTTCCCCAGCGCGGTAAACAGATATGGGGATAACAGGGGAATGGCTGCAATGGTTTACTGCGAAAATACGACTTATCGGTTTATTTAGGAGGGGATGATGCACGCACATTAGGGCGTGGTGATGTTGGCGATGTCTTGGTTGGTGCGATCGAAATCGGGAATCCCATCCGTCATCGTGTAATGCAAGCGATGGGTGACCACTGACCCGTTGGCATGTACGCCGACAAGACGCAATTGATGGTTTCCATCCTGGAGGTCGCCAACTCGAATCCAGAATTCCTGTTGTGGGGTGACGACCGATGACCAGGTCGTGGCGTCGTAATCGTTATTGACCTGGTATCCTTTTTGACCCGGGTTTTCGCGGTCGTTGTAGGCGATCATCGCCACCGCTGGAATCTCCGCTTGCAGGGTTCCGCGAACGTGGATTTGGTTTTCGTGAAAAGATACTTGCAATGATGTCAATTGTAACGCGGGCGAGTGATTGGCCTGCTGGGCGGTCCCGCTGAAGAGTGGATGAACCAAGAGTCGGATCGCATGCGCAGGGGTGAGGAAGGAGCCTGTGCCTTCTCGGCGCCATTCCTGGCGATAGGTATAGTTGCCGGCGCCCATCAACGCGGTACCGCGTTTCGCTTCCCGTCGAGTGGCGTGGTTATGGGGCAGTGACAAGCCATGACCCAGTTCATGGATCGTTCCCCCGATGTACGTGGTATTGAACCGCGCCAAACTAAAAGGCTCGTACCCACGGTGCTCTTTAACCTGCAGCACCAGACCCTGTGGGTCCGGTTTGAGCCCTGCGATCGTGAGCCAATCTGAGTCCGCCACAAAGCAGATTCCTCGCGTGTGGTCGGCACCCATTCCGTAGTACGGTGAGTAGATGGTGACCTTGTTGTCCTCGCTACGAGAAAGTCCACAGACGATCAGGAGTGTTTCGCGCTGCGCGTCGATTCCTTTCTGGGCGAGTACTTTAGCGACTTCATTGTAGATTCGATTGCCTGAGCGATAGGAGTAGCTGCCATCGTCTTTAGCGCTACCTTGCACCTCATGCAGTTTGAGTTTGCCCTGCTCCTGTTCGAGTACGAGTGTGATGTTTCCATACCCTAGCTTGCGCATCTCGTCACGATAGAACTGACGTATATCGGCCATAATTTGGTGCCAGCGATCGACGTGGTTCTTGAGCGGTTTTCGGTCTTGTGGATGGAAATAGACCACCCGCAAGTGTTTCTTGCTGCCAGCCCGATCTGGTTGGCGCCAGCGGCGCAGCTGCCGCAGGATGTGCGCGGCTTGTTCCGGTTGTGAGTCGACCGTGGACCAGTCGAATGGAGACGCTTGTGGCGTTGTGGCAGAGGCGGGTGTGGTGCCGCCGCACAAGGAAATCGCGCAACACATCAGTAGTGAGCTTGGAGCACGGCTCGTGTGGGTCCGCTTGGTGCAATACGAAATATCGGGCGTCGTCGACATGCTGGACATGAGGTCGTGGTCCACGTGTTGGAGGAGCCAGTTGGTGGTGAACAGAGGCACTTTACCAAGTCTACGGGATCCATCCACAGAGTCTCTGGGCAGGGAGTCCCTTTTATGGCTTGACCGACAACGAAAATGAGCCTGCCCATTAACCTACAGGAGAACCGGCCACCTAGAACCAGCCAGCCCCGCCGAGATGAAGTTCCTTTGCCAGCCAGTGGCCCGGCGAACATCTCCCCAGGCAGCTTGTGCGGGGGGCTGCGCCGAGATAGGTCCGCACCCGCTGGATTGACAGGTGACGATTTGATATCGAAATCCTCCTATAATGCGCTGCGGAAGGTTCCCCGACAGCGGTCATGTCGGGTGGACTTGCCGCGGCCACCATTGCGCCCTTCCTGCGATTTGTGAGTGGTGTGAACGGTAAAATTGTGACCAAACAATAGCAGCCACGCGATCCATAAGGAATCCTCGCGATGCACAGAACCAGGTGGCGTTCTTTCTTACCGATCGGTGTCGGCCTGCAACTGCTGATCGGATACATCGCTTCGCGCGCAGCTGAGGTCCCCTCGGTGCGACAACTGGAGCAGGCTACTTTTCGTCGCGTGGACGGTTCTGCCGGAAAGGGCGCCTGCATCGGCACTGGTCGGGCCGGCAGCTGGAACGATCGCTATATCGGCTCTCCGACAGTGCTCTACGACGGAATGACTTACTGGATGTGGTTCACTGGCGGCCAGCTCACAACCGACAGTGCGTATCCTTATAAGGTCATCGAACAAATTGGGGGCGCGACGAGCCGCGACGGTGTGCATTGGACAATGCTGAATGAAGGCCGCCCGGTGCTTGGTTTGGGAGCGGCCGACAGTGCGGATCACCGAGGTTTGTCCCATCCCTACGTACTCAAAGTCGGCAAGCGTTTTCTGATGTGGTACGGAGCGATCGACGGCCGCTCGGGGAAAGACCTGGGTATTGCTCCGCAGCACGTCCGGGTTGAGCAGATGTGTCTGGCCAGCAGCCTCGACGGCGTACATTGGAAACGCGAAAATGGGGGCCGGCCGGTCATGCCGCTGGGGAAAAAGGGTAGCGTGGATAGCCTGCAAGTCACCGGCATGCATATCCTGCAGATCGCACAGGGAGAGCGTCACGTTTTCCGCATGTGGTATGGGGCCTACAACGGCAGTCATCGTCTGGCAATGGCCGAGAGTTCCGATGGTATCCATTGGAAACGCCTCTTCGATGGTCAACCCATTTCGGGCTTGCGCGGCGGCAACCAGGGACAGTTGGGTCCCAGCGTTCATTTTGATGGCAGCCGCTATTTCCTGCTCTACTGTGGTGACGTTGGCAACGAGTGGAAAACATATTCGGCGGTCAGTGATGACGGGTTCCATTTTCGACAACTGAACAACGGTCGCCCTGTGTTGGGACCCCCGCCACCGGGAAATTTTGGATCCGCGGGTGGCGGTGCGAACCATTCGGTCCACGCCAGTCAGCTGATCTTCGTCAACAATCGTGTTCGCACTTGGTACGCTGGCGAAGACAACCAGCCGCCTCGTCACCAGAAGATTGGCCTGATGGAAGCCGTTCTCGCGCCCTAAACAGACATGGCAGTGGTCGTCTAACAGTTCTCCTGATGCCGCTTGCCGAGCGTGTCGGCACCTGCCCCGATCTGTTGGATGGCAGGAGCAATGCACCGTCGCGGAAGTTGCTACCGAAGTTTCAGTGCCGCGAAGCGTTTGCGAATGGCTCCCAGAGGGTGGTTCCGCAAGGTCAGGGTTTCGTCTTCGGTGAGCGTCAGGCGACCCGATGAAATGTGCTTTGCCAGTGCGCCGCTGCGCGGGCCGGTGCGCAATAGACCTTCCAAGGCAAGCTGACGATTCCGGCCTGTGAGGTGGTCCAGGGCCTCGATCAGTAATTGGGTGGAGCCGGGGGAATCCACATCAACCAAGCCGCTGACGGCGCCCATCTGAAGTTCGGTTGGAGTGTCGGGACCAAGGTAGTCACGAAGATGAGAGATTGCGTGTGGGGGCTTCAGCAAGGCGACCATGCGCAGCGCGTCATAGCGTGTTCCCGCGTGGATCCGAGGATCTTCAGACATCTGCAAGGATTTTTCCAGGGTTGCTGGCCAGACGGCTTTCACCGCGGGTAGTCCGACGAGAATTTCGTTGAGTCGTTGCTGCGGCCAGACGCCAATTTGCGTGGCTCCATTGATGAGTCCGCCACCTAGTACCACAGCTTGCCAGTCGCGCAATCGCTCGCTGGCGGCTGGGACTGCCATTTCCAGGAGGTCGCGGATCTCGCCGCCGTCGTCTCGTTTGGCAACAGCGATGGCCACCCGCCAGATCCAGGGGATGCGGCGGTACTCTTCGCTGAGATCTCCCGGTTTGAGATCGGAGACAAGCTGACGGATGATGGCCGGACCCAGTCCCGGCCGCCGGTCGATAACCAGCTGCCGGCGGTCGACCGGTTGCGCATCATCGAGTAGGAAGGGTGCGATTTGATGTGCCTGGCGCGGGAGAGAAGTGCGGGGAGAACTGTTCCTGGGGAAGTTGGCCTTTTGTCCGACAGGCACTAACTGCAGCTCGCGCAGATCGAACAGGGCGCGTTGAATAGGACCCACCGCGCGTACGGTGATCACACTTCGTCCGGCAGCCAGCTGCGCGGTGCCTATCCGGTATTGGCGGTAGTGTTGCCAGCCGCCCGTACTTCCGACCTTCCCCGTAATGGCTTCGGCCAGTCCGTCGATTCGAAACGAGTTGCCGGCGGCCTGCTCATCACAGGCTGCGTCCAGATAGAGGTCAAACCGACCCGACTGCGGCAAGGCAATCCGCCACGTGATCGTGTCATCTTGATGGTGCCAGTAGCCGATATTTTCATGAGGCGATTCAAACCGAATATGGGTGCCACGGATTTCTGCCGTGGCGGCGGTGAGACGTACCACGCCCGAGGCCGCGGGTGTGACCACTTGCGGTGTATTCCCCGCGAACTTTTTGAGTGGAGAAACGAAGCTTGTCAGGTAGGTGATCACATCGCTCAAGTCTTGCTGTGACAGTTCGCGTTCGAGACCTTCTGGCATGACGGACTTGCGCGATGACTGGAAGATGTCAAGGTCGTTACGCTGAACGAGATGTTCTTTTCCACCAGCCTCTCGCAGGCGGATGGTGGTCGCGGTTTCTTCGACAATCATCCCGGTCATGTTCCGACCTGTGTTGGTGACTGCGGTCCACGCGAGATAGCGCGCATCGACGTTCTGGTTGGGGTCCAGAATTGTGGTTACCAACCACTGGGGATCGCGGTTAGTGAGCGCGGTCAAGTCCGGACCGACCACGTGCCCGTGATCTTCCATACGATGACAAGAGGCACACCGTTTCCGGAACACGAGGCGTCCTTGTTCGATCGATCCGGGTAGCTTGATCGCCGGCAGATGTGCTGCCACGATGGCACCGCGGCTTGACTTGCTTGTGGCACCCAGTAGCCGTGTTGCGGTGTCGCGTACGGTGGCAGCGTCATTGCTCAGCAATTTGCTGCGCTGGCCGGCATTCAGGTGTTCGGCGCGTACGAGTTGGCTGTCAACTGCCGCGAGCAGCGCTGTTGGACCACCGCGTTGGCTCAGTAGCGCGTCGATTACATCAACCCGCAGCTGCCCGTTCAGTGAGGCGTACGCGCCGAGCAGGAACGCGGGCGCCTCCCTGGCGGCCGTTGAAGTGACTGCAGCTACGGCGGCTTGCTGTAGAGTTAGGGAAAAGCGCGGCGAGACGAAATCGATGAGCGCCGCGGCGCGGCGTGACGCGGAGAACTCCTCCCGTTTGTCCATTTTGGCAAGGACCTGCCGAGAATAGGGCCCAAAGGCGCGTCCCAGCAATGCGAAAGCGGCGCGGTATTCGGGCTCTCCGCGGGTGGAATCCTGGAGCGTCATTAGCGCGGCGCGGAAAACGTTCTGTGTTTTCTGGGCATTCCCGAGCATCTCCGCAATTTCACTGCTGTCGACACGCGCATCGAGGGCATTCAAAACAAGCTGCCAGAGCGCCGCGTCCTGCACCTGGGCGAGCGTAGACATGTCGGGAAGCCGTGCGATAACGACATCACGAACTGTCGCCGCAGCTGCCCTCCGGGCGGTGGTTTCCAGTAGCTGATGCCAGGTAAGGGGTGATTGCTGCTGCGTTGGCAAACGTGTGAATTCCTCTACGACCTGGCGCAAGTTGCCGCTTGATACGGAATGGAACGCGGCATTTTGGATTCGCCGATCCTGTTTGCCACTGAGCAGCCCGGCGATCGCCCTGGCGGCGTCTGCTTGTGTACTGGCACCCAAGGACAGGGCGACTTGACGGCGCAGTCGCAAGTTGTCGGTGCCGGTGAGCTGGAGCACAGCATTCCGCAGTGCAGGGTTCTTATCCAGCCAGGACTCGCTCAACTTGATGGCGAAGCGCTGGACCGCGGAGTGTTCTGATTGCAGTCCCCCCTGGACGTCGTCCGGAGTCAGTTCATCCAGTCCGTCCAACGCTGCCAGCGCCTGGATACGAGCCGCCGGATGTTGCGAATCGATTACCATGCGCCGCAGGACAGGTGCCGCATTCTTGGCCTGGCGCCAGAGCAGCAGCTGATGCGCAAGATCACGGGTCGGTCCATTTGATGAGTCAATATGTTGGGCGAGTTGCGCGTTGTTCAAGGCGGTCAGATTGGGGATCAGTGGTCGCCCTGTTGGTTTTTTCACACTCCGTCGAGGCAGTACCCGATAGATACGGCCACGACCCTGGCCTGCGTAAATATTGAGTTCGGTCAGGCTGGATTGTGGAATCCAGCGCGAGTGTTCGATCACGTAACGATACATATCTACGATCCAGAGCGCGCCATCGGGACCGGTGCGAACTTGAACCGGTCGGAACCAGCGATCGGTGGAACTGAGAAATTCACGAGATTTCTCACCGTCACCGCGTCGGCCAACGAAGGTTGCGTTGCTGCGTTGAAAGTCGATTCGATGGACGGCCTGGTGAACCGGTTCGCAGGTGAACGCGTCATCCTGAAAATCCGCACCCAGTGTTACATCCCGGTAGATGCCGATTCCGCAGGCGGCGGTGGCGCGACCTGGTGCTCCGGACAATTCAAACGTCACCAGATCGTCGGGAGGATACAGCCGCAGGGCTTCGGCATTTGTGGAGAAAATCTGCAAGGGAAGGAGCGCGGCATAGGGGTTTCGCTGCTGGTAGTCGTCGTCTGCGGTAATCGGCGTGAGCAAGGCACCGTTTGAACAACCGAACCAGTCGCCCCAGTCGTTCCGGCAGCGGCCCTGCTGGGTACGGCCGCTGATGGCTTGCATCACACCGGTGTCCACCTGGAGTCGAAAATCGCGGTTGCGGCAGTCGACGGTTTCGCCTGTTTGGCTACTGGTAATTTCTCCGCCGAACAGGCCACCTGCCCCGTAAATCCAATTGTCTAGACCGAACCGCAGGCTATTGACGCGGGCCTGTGCGTTTCTGACTTCAAACCCGGTGAACAACGTTTCGACCTGGTCTGCCTTGCCATCCTGGTCGCGGTCACGAGCCCACAAGATGTCGGGTGCGTCGCAGATCAACAGTCCATCCCGCCAGACCTTGACGTCGGTCGGGAAGCGTAGCCCATCGAGGAAAATGCCAGACGATTCGAAATACCCGTCTGCGTTGGTATCGCGGAGCCAGCGCACGCGACTGGTCGGAGGAAATGATGCGTACACATCATGCCCATAGTCGTTCATTTCGGCCACCCACAGCCGTCCGTCCGGACCGAAGTCAATGGCGACTGGATCGGTCACATCGGGTTCGGCTGCAGCCAGCACGACCTCGAGTTTGGTTGAGGTTTGCATACAGCGCAAGGAATCCTGTGGTGATTTGGCGGGTACACCCTGCGTGCCTGTTGGAACATGAAAAGACTCCGGTACCTGACTTTGGACTTCTGCCACAATTTTTTGTTCCAGGCCACTCTGGAAAATCGATGGCAGGGCGAAATAGGGCATTTCCGCGCCGCCCCCGTAACCCCCCTCTGCCAGCAAACGTTCAGACGGAATGTAGCAACCGAAATCATTACTGTAGGCGTTGAGCCAGAATCGTTCGCGGTTCAGTTCCCGTTTGAGCCGGTTGGCATAATCGACGCAGACCTCACCCGCCAGAAAGGTCATGCACAGGCTGTCGCCAAAGGTCCAGGTCTGAATCGGGTAGTCGACTTCCGTGACCAGCTGCTGGCCACGATCGAGGCGTTGTAATTGGGTCAGCGCGTTGTAGCCCTGTGCTCCACCCGCCTTGGATCGAGTGACGAGTTGTTCCCGGGTGGGAGGGGGCTGTAGCGGGAGGGCAATTTGGCGGCGTATCGATCGAGGAGGACCGGCAATTCGCTTGAGTTCACCCGCCAACAGGCGCTGAACTTCGCTGGCAATCTGCAGACCCTGGGCAGCTGCCACCTCGACCTTGTCACCAGTCACTCCGGAAGCAGGGTTTTGGTCCGAACCGGCTCCAATGGAAACCAGTGCCACCGCGCCGGGAAACTGTCTCTCAATCATCTCAGCCGCATATCCGGCCCAGTCTCCACTAATCTGGTTGAACGAGAGCGTGACGCAGTGACATCCATAAGAGACGTAGACGGCACGCGGTTGAGAAGAGTCCTTGTCGCGCACGACGAGCATTGGCAAATCATGATCGACGGGCCCATTCGCGGTGCGGCGATTCTTGGCGAATGTTACGGTACCGATTGCCCACTCAAGATGCGCCGGCTTCATCGCGTCCAGCGCCTGACGCGCTGCCCGTGTAATGCGGTCAGTGAGTTCCTTTGTGTAGCGGTCGATGTGTTGCTGGTGTGTTGCAGGAATAGGTTCACTGAAGATGTTGTCACTTGCGCCGTTCACTTTGGGTGTGCAGTGCGAATGGGTAAACGTGACGACGAGATTTACAGCGGGCAATTGGTGCGAAGTCATCAATCGACGGGCGACCTCGTCTACCATCGTTTGTCGAATCCCAAGGCTGTCGAGTGTGACCAGGACGAGCGTTGCGCCCGCCGCGTCACCCGTCCCGGTGATGGCCAGAGATTTTGCGTAAATTTGCTGGGACACCCCGGCGGATTCCTGTCGCCGATTACCAAATCCATTCAATCGAATAGGGTAGTCCGGCGTGATGTCTACACGCGAAACGCCGACTTGGTAGAGATCGCTTGCCTGCGTCGAGTGAGTGCTGAACAGGAGCAGCAGCATGGTGGTTGCCAGAAGGTGCTTGGGCATTGCATTGCTCGGCCGGTTGGCGTGTCGGTGGGGTTGGATTGTGCGACAATGTTCCGTAAGCAGCTCATCTGCGGTTACTCGGCAAGTGATAATCCGAGACGCAATTTGCGGAGCCGATAAGACTGCGGCCGCCTTCTACGATCGTACTGCTTTGCCTACGTGACAGCCAGCAGACGGTGAGGTTGAATCACTCGTTAGATGGGCGCGTCACGTCTGGGACAGCGGATGCGGGCGTCGCTTGTGGGAACAGCTGCTCCGCGGTGGCGGGTCCTCGGCGCGTCCCCGCTTGCCGAGTGGCCCGCTTGCCGACTGGCCAGGTTGCCGACTGGCCAGTTCGGAGGTACGGTTGGGGCATGTCACTCTACATCGCTCCCAATGAAGACGTAGTTCCCCCTCCCGGTCAACCCACGATCAAGGAAGTCCGCGCCTATGTCTCCCGTAGTGATGCATACGGTGCCAGCGATGTCCACGATACGGCCGATACGCACTGGATTATGGGACTGCCGGATCCGGATGGCGGCTGGGACCACAACCGCACCCACCCTCCGATTACCAACCCGATGACTCGCTACCCCAAGTATTCTGGGTCGCGCAGTTCGTGGGGAGTGGCTCGGGTGCCGACGGTGATCGTCGAAATCGAGGATGCCGAGGGACGTATTGGGATCGGTGCCAGCACGGGTGGTGAAGCGGCCGCCTTCCTGATCGAACAGCATTTGGCGATGTTTGTTGAGGGTCAGAATGTACGCGACCGCTCGCTGATGTGGCAGCAGATGTGGCGCGCCTCGATCCATTACAGCCGCAAAGGTCTAGGTGTCCATGCGATCTCGGCGATTGACATTGCCTTGTGGGACCTAGCGGGCAAGACACTCAACGAGCCGGTTTACCATTTGTTGGGTGGTCGTACCAAGCAACGCGTTCCCGTCTACGCGACGACATCGCGCCCAGATCTGGCCAAAGACCTGGGATTCCACGGCGCCAAAGTACCGCTGCCCTACGGGCCCAGCGACGGTACACCCGGCCTCCGCAAGAATGTTGACTTCATCGGCAGCTGGCGCGACAAGGTGGGGGCTGATTTTCCTCTCATGCTCGATTGTTATATGGCGCTGGATCTGCAGTATGCTGCTGAACTGGCGCGTGTGCTTTCACCCTTCCATCTCAAGTGGATGGAAGAGCCGTTGATGCCAGACGAGTACGTCGCTCACGCCAAGTTGGCCCGCAAGCTGGAGGGAATTGGTACAACCCTCTATTTGGCCACTGGGGAACACGAATACACGCAGCATGGCTTCCAGCAGTTGATTGAGGCTGGCGTCGGGTTGCTCCAACCCGATGTCATGTGGATGGGAGGACCGACGGAGTTCGCCAGGGTGGTCGCCCAGGCCAGGGCCCAGGCGGTCGCCGTGGTACCGCATGGATGTGGCGTTTACGGCTATTACATGGCGATGGCCTTTGACAATATTTATCTGGCCGAGTTCATGATGATGAGTGAGCGGGCGGATACGATCGAACCCAATTTCGGCACGTTGTTTCAGAACGAGCCGCTACCTGAAGAGGGGTATATTTCTCTGCCTGATACACCCGGATTTGGCCTGGAACTAAATCGCGACGCTTTGCATTTGGTACGACCCTACACGCACTAATGCGCGAAACCCGCCGCGCGAACTTCCGCCCAATCGCGACCTGTTCGGATCAGGACCGGTAGCTGTCACTGACGATTCCCACGCTCCCGCGGCGCGCCGTCATGGTGCACGTGTGACGGTGCATCTACCGCTTAGGGTTGGGCGAGGACTTGGGCAGCGCCCGGTTTGCGACCGATTTCAGTTCAGCCAGCCGGTCGGGACCTTGCTCGTAAATTTCCATCAAGAAACGAACCAGGTCAAGAAACTGTTGGCGGTCAACCAACTGGTTGGCCAGTCCGGCAGGCATGAGTGAAGTTACCCCTTTGCGAGTCTCTTCAATGTCCTTCTTGTCGATGAAGAGTTCTTTACCGGCAGCCGGCTCACGCAGCACGATCCGGTCTGCGTCGTCGGCAATGGCGAACCCGGTAACGATCAGGCCATCGAGGGTCACCACCACCAGCGGTTCAAAACCTTTGCGTATGTGCTGTGATGGACGGAGAACGGAATCGACCAGGAACACATCGTTGACTCCTTCCCGCTTGGAAGCGAGATCGGGACCCAGGCGCTTTCCGGAATCCGGTTCGTGGCATTTGGCGCACGATTGCGCGGGATTGAAGAATAACGCCGCGCCGCGCGCAGCACTGCCGTTTTGACGTGCCTGCTGCGCCAGCACGCTGGGACTTTCGGCTGCCAGTCGTTGTGATAGTGATAATGCCGCTCGGGCCGCGGTGTGCGGAGAGAGTCCCTTGATCGTTAATTCGTGAATTGACCAGTATTTGTTCGGAGAACTCCCGGTTTGGGTGATACGAATGTGCGCGACCGGGTGCGGTGCATTCAGCTCGATCTGGGTGATGGGCAGATCGCCGTGCCCTGTGGCCACCGGTTGCCCCCATTCGTTCCCGTCGACTGATACGTGTACCTGGTAGTCGCGTGGATAATCGTCATGGGAACCCCGGGTGTCCAGGACCAGCGACATGACGCGTATTGGTTCTGGTAGGGAAATACGAAACCACATGCCGGGACGCTGGACCCCCTGCGTGTCCCAGCGGGTTCCCGGTTTGCCGTCAATCGCAGACGGCAGCGCTTTTGCATTGTGACTGGTTGCGAGTTTCCAGTCGGCGCGATTGGCGAGGGCGGGAGGATCGTAGAGCGCCAATTCACTCAAGGTCCAGGGTTCGTTGCGCGGTGCCGCCGCGGCGCGAATCCGTTTGACGTCGACATCTTCAATCAACGGCGCCGAATTGCCAAAACTATTGCGAATGTATGTCGCCACGTCGGCAATCCAGCGATCACTGTTACGCCGCATCGGCAACATCAATCCGCCGGCGTAGGTCTTTCCTTCGATTGGGCCCAGCAGTCCATGCAGTAGCACCCGTGTCAACCGCTCCTTGTGTCCTAGCACGCGCGATGAACCTGCCAGTGCGGGTGCCAACATCAGCTCTTTTCGATCGGGCGCAGGACGCCCCTTACCGTCACGGCCGTGGCAGTTGATACACAGTGTGCTGTAAGTCAATTGGCCGCGTTCCACCGATTCCGCGAGCAGCTTGTTGCGGCGGCGCAGTTCCTCGATGCGGAGTCTCTCTGCACGGATCGCTTCCATGCGTGATCGAAATTGGCCGGCCAGATCACGGATCGAGGGATTGGAAGTGTGCGCCTTGACGATTTGATCTGCCAATGCCAGCGCCTGGGGATGCGCCCCGCGGCCACTCGACAACACGACTTGAATCGCGACATCTGGATCCTCGTCTTGGGCGAGTCGTTCAATGGCCCCATCGAGTGAACGGTCCCGGTTGATGAACGCCTCCGCGATCCGCATCACTGCGGCGCGGACCCGGGAGTCTGGATCGTGGAAGCCGACTTGCAGGAACGGGGTGTCAATCGCATTGAGTCCCTCCAGGGTCCACCAGGCATGCAGCCGGCCTAATGGTGCCTGACCGCCCTCCGCCAGTTGCTGGAGTGCCTCGACGACGCTCAGATCAGCGTGCAGGATGATCAGCTTTTGGGCTTCGCTGCGCCACCAGCCATTCGGATGGGACAAATGGGCGACGAGCTGAGCGGGTGTTTCGTCGAGCATCTTGGGCTGCGGCCCGCGGATGGTGGTTTCATGTTCGACTCGGTAAATGCGTCCGCGACCAATGTTCTTTTCGAGTTCGTACTTCTTGACGATGCCGCGCAGGTACGAGCCCCTGCGAACCCAATTTCCTTCCTGGATAATGCCACGGTACATGTCTACCAGATAGAGACAGCCGTCGGGTCCGGTGGCACTGTTGATGGGGCGAAAGTTCGGATCTCGTGAGGCAATAAACTCCTGCCGGTCATAGGCATTGGAGACCACCATCTTGCCCCGATCGTTTGTCACTTTGGCCCGCCGGATCAAGCGGCCTACTGGCTCGCAGATGATCAAGTCTCCGTGGAAATCGAGGGGCAGGCGGTCCCCGCGAAAAATTGATTGGCCACAGCTGGCGGTAAAGTGATTCAGAGTGTTGTTGGCGCGTAATCGGCCCCGGCCTCCCTGGGTGTCGGGGATATCGTCGATCGGAAAGACCTCACGGAATCCCGGGGCCTGTTCGCCGGGCAGCCGCAGGTGGCCGTAGACCAGCGGGCGTTGGAAATCGGCCACGGGATTTTCGCCACCAGCAAATGAGTAGAACAGGCGTCCCACGTTATCGTGGGTCAGTCCCCACTGACCGGAACTGCCCGGTATGCGATCGCGGATAATCTTGTTCTCGGTGACTCGATAGCGAAATGGTGACATGGCCGTGTACAGCCAGTTGTCAATATTCCAGATCAGACCGCTGGGTTGATGTTCAAGATTGCCACCCCGGGGGCCTCCTTGATGGATCAGCTCAATGCGATCGGCCACTCCATCCCCGTTGAGATCCTGGTAGCTCTTGATGTCCAGCGTGTTGGTTTCACGAATGAGAACGCGGTCACGCAGCGGTAGTACCATCCGCGGTAAGACTAACTTATCGGCAAACACCGTGTGCTTGTCATACAATCCGTCGCCATCCGTATCCTCGTGTCGTGACACGCGGCTGGCGGGCGCAAACTGGTTCTGGCCATCGATATCCTGCATGTAGGTCCTCATCTCCACCACGTACATCCGGCCGTTCCCGTCCCAGGCAATCGCTGACGGTTCGTGGATGTGGGGTTCCGCAAGGACAGGTACCATCCGATAGCCGGACTGGATTTCCATGCTGTTGACCGTCTCTTGCGGAGACAGTGGGGGTGCTTTGGAGCTTACTTGTTGTGCGTGGGCGCCGACTGAAAAGAGCAACACACATCCGAGGAGGGCAGCTGATCGGGCCATCTTGTTCTCCGTAGCGGGCTTTTCCCGTAGCGTGATCATTCGGACTCGGCGGCGACGTTATCCTCCTCACGAGACCTGTTTCAATCAAGACCGGTGTTATTCCCAGGGCAGCGTTTGCGCGTCCTGTCTTGGCCGGGGTTTCTGTCGAATGATGCGCACTGGATTTGATGCGCTCGGGATAATGTACCCGGCGAAAGGGCCGTAGATCACGGTCGATAGTTGATCGAAAGTTCTCCTCTTTGTGCTTGGATGGGCTGCAGACTGCTCTCGGCTCGTCTCTGAACGCAACCGAACCAGGGCATCTGTTATGATGACGGTTTCCCTGAGTGGCCTAGGACGGCCTCCTTATCAGATTCACCAGCAAAGCAGCAAGGGAACAATGATTCACCGCGCATCGATCTACGGCACATCAATGTACCGCGCAACCTTCTTCGGATTGGCGATCTTGATCAGCGCCGCGGGCTGGCCCTGTTGGGCACAGTCGGGCGAGGCCGCCAAGGCATTGGAGCTTGGCTCGCGGCGGGAACTGTTGATCGATGATTACCTGATTGATTCCCTCCGCGGCGCGGCGACGCTACGCCTGCATCATCCTGTTCGACGGGAAGTTGTGGTGGTGCATGATGCGCCCTGGGAAGGGAACGGGGGTGGTTACCACACGGTCTTCTATGATCGCGACTACAAGAAGACCGGGCGCTACCGGATGTACTATCATGCCTGGCACATTCCCAGCGATGGGGGGCAAGACCATCCTCTGTTTATCGGTTATTGCGAAAGTAAGGATGGCATCCACTGGGAGAAACCGGCACTCGGACTGGTTGCATTTAACGGGTCCAAGGCGAACAACATTGTGATGGGGGTGATCAACGGTCGCCAATGCCACGATTTTTCAGTCTTTAAAGATACCAATCCGGCTGCCGAGCCAGGGGCCGAATACAAGGCGGTCGGGCTGGGACAGAACCCGCCTGGACTGTACGCATTCAAGTCGCCAGACGGTATTCATTGGACGACGTATAACGACTCCCAGCCAGTGATCACCGGCCATCCGTTCGATACTCAGAATCTGGCCTTCTGGGATCCCACCATTGGCAAATACCGCGCGTATGTTCGTGATTTTGATAATGGGCGGCGCGACATCAAGATGGCCACGTCAGACGACTTTGTGCATTGGACGCAGCGTCAGTTCCTCAGCTATCCCGGCGCGCCTGCCGAACAACTCTATACGAATCAGATCAAGCCCTACCACCGCGCGCCCCACCTGTTGATTGGATTTCCCGCACGGTACGTGGATCGAGGATGGATCGATGCTACCCGTCGGTTGCCTTCACTCGAGCTGAGAAAACAGCGCGCCAAGACGCACCCCCGCTATGGCTCGGCCGTCACCGATGGTTTGTTGATGACGAGTCGTGACGGTCTGTCATTTCGCCGCTGGGATGAGGCGTTTCTGCGGCCCGGTTTGCGTACCAGGCACAATTGGGCCTACGGAGACAATTATATTGCCTGGCATGTCGTGGAGACCGACTCGACGGAAGACGATTCGCCACGCGAGCTGTCGTTGTATGCATCGGAGAGCTACTTTACAGGTAAATTCTCACGATTGCGTCGCTACACGCTGCGATTGGACGGTTTTGCCTCGGTGTTTGCATCCCGCGCGGGCGGCGAATTCGTGACCAAACCGTTTCTTTTTTCTGGCCAGCAGCTGAGTCTCAATTTCTCCACTTCGGCCGCCGGCTCGATTCACGTTGAGTTACAACACGCAACAGGTCAACCGATTGAGGGTTACGCACTGGCCGACTGCAGCGAGATTTTTGGCGATGCGACCGACTACGTTGTACGCTGGACGCAAGGGACCGACGTTGGTCCGCTGACCGGCCAACCGGTGCGTCTGCGGTGTGTGTTGCGAGAAGCGGATCTTTATGCGCTGCAGTTTACGTCACCCAAAGCAGCGCCGTAGAAGACCGACGCGATTGTACCACAGGCGCCATGAAGAGGGGCGGGCGACCAACCTCTCGTCGAATCCGATCGGCCGCGCGGCGTTCCTGCCCGCGTTCACTGCTCTGTGTTGGCCGGCGCATCTGCGATTGTCAAGTAGATCGGGTTCGATGCGTAATTCGTACTGATCGAAAACGACATTGAGATCCGGCCCATGACGGCGATCGGGAATCGCGTGATCGGTTTGGGGGCATTGTCTCCCGTGGCCGCTTCCAGAATGATGGTGCCTTCCACCATTTTTTCCGTCAGTCGCGCCTTGCTTGCCGCTGACATGCTGACACCGGGTGGCAATTGATCTTCCACGATCGAGTTTCCATACAAGAATGGCATGGCCAGCTGGATCGGCCCGGTGAACTCTGGGCTGCGCTTGACGCGGACCTTGATTTCGACCTTTTCGCCTGGTCGAAGTGTAATTTCACGTGGTGTGGCTTCGAACTCGAACAGGTCGAGCGGATTGGTAACGCCAACAAGCTGCGTGTTGATTGGCCACCTTGCCTGGGAGCCTCCCGATGCCTGTAGCTCGCAGGTGACACGGGCCGCTCGAATTACTTCGCGCGGTTTCCCGTCGGCGTCGGGGATGGTCGCCTTGCCAGAGAGCTGAACCAGGCGGGCATCAATCTGGGCGTCGGACTTGGCCGACAGAATCACGGCACACTGATTGAGCCCAGCCGGGATGGTTACGGGAGTGAAGCTGACCCCCGGCGGAAGTCCCTCCACCTGCATTTCGACCGGCCCCGCGAAGCCGTTTTGGCGACTGAGTCTGGCAAACCAGATCATCCGCGTGCCGGGCGCGAGTTGCGCATAGTAGTATTTGCCGTGGATCTCAAAGTCGGGTCCACTGGGTTCGATGCGCAAATGGTAGATATACCGGGCACCTCCCCGATTGTGGAGATCACTGACCGACACGAAGAACTTGCCGTCCGACGGCGCTTTGAAGTGCAGCGTGGCGTCCTTGGTGTAGTAACCGTCGTCCCCCCGGTTGACTTGTTTGCCGGTCGAATCGAAGACGTGAATTACGCTATCCAGTGGCAAGTCGCGACGGTCGGACTCGATTTCCAGCAGGTAGTAGCGGTTCTTCTTCGCCTCGAACGAGTAATAGTGGACTTCATCCGGCTTGGCGAGCCGTCCATTGACACCCACTGGCAACGAGACGTTCATCGCCGCGGCCAGTGAGTGATTCCCAGTTGCGACCAGCTGGGGATGCGCACTGACCAGCACCGGTACCGTATTGGTCTGGCCGAGTGGCGTTGTGATCGAGATACGCTTCCACCCGGGGGATTCGTCAGCCGCCGCCCGGAGCGTGGTTTCTTCAAGCCCACTCAGATTGTGTCCGACGATCGCTGCCGCAGTTGTCTTTCCTTGTTGAATAGCCATGGGAAAGACCGCGTGTGCGAACGGCCGATTGGCAATCTCCACGCAGTAGACGTACTTGGGGTTGCCGATGAAACGGGTGTCACGGACTTCCAGAAAATAGTTTCCATCTGCGGGAAGTTTGCAGGTCAGAAAAGAATCGCCGCCGACGAAGTTGTCATTGTCGGCCAGGATCTGCCCGTTGGATCGCCGCAACGTCAGGATCGAGTCCATCAGGTACATCACACTTGCACCGCTGCCGCCGGATTGCATGCTATGCACCGCCTTGGTTACGCGCTGTGCATAAATGTTGATCGTAACAACTTGCCCAGCCTTCCCAGTGAATTGGTAGTAATCAACGTCCTCGGGATTTCCGCACATGCCACAGATAGCGACCGGAAACGCGACTTTCTGGGCTGTTGCTGTGGAACCATTTTCCGCTGTCGATTCATTCACAACCGGATAGTCGGTAACCAGCAGATGGGAGACGCTGGAGACCGCCGTTTTCGTCGCAATCCGGAACTCGTAAACGCCCAATGCTTGTTCGGCTGGAACGTCAACTTCGAAACGAAACGGTGTACCAGGCGTCCCTCGTCCTTGATGAGGTGCCGCAATCGGCTTTGTTTCCAGAAACTTCATTGTGATGCCGGGTTGATCGAACAATACTTTGTACGATCCATCCAGTGTGTAGTTCGAGCGGACGTGGATCGTCGCTTTCTGACCACGCTGGACAGCCACGGGTGTCGTCGAACAGAGTTGCCTAAAGCCGATCGTCGATTCTGCTGGGAGCGTTGTCACCAGGATGCACAGGGCGACGATCGTGATGGGAGCATGCTGGAGTTTCATGATGGATGTAACAACCGAAAGGTGTTAAAGGCTCAAGATCCGTGACATCAACCTACGCGCTACCCCATGAGTGGCGGGATGACGCGACCGTCACAGACTTGCATGGGCCGCCCATCTGGGGTGACGTGTAACGTATCGAGCGGAATCCCCAATTTGCTGTAGATGGTGGCCGCCACGTCGTTGGAATAATATTCTTGGCCTACCGGCTGCGCTCCAATGGCATCGGTTTTTCCGATCACCGTTCCCGTCGGGGTACCCGCGCCGGCGAAGCAAATCGGCCCGGCTGAGGGCCAATGATCACGCCCTGCCGCTGAGTTGATCAGTGGTGTTCGGCCAAAATCGGTCATCCAGACGACGAGCGTCGACTCCAGTAGCCCACGGGTCTTCAAATCCAGAATCAGGGCGGGAAACGCCTGATCCAGTGGTGGGAGCAAATGCTTCAATTTCGAAAAATTGTTGACGTGCGTATCCCAACTCGGGCTGGAAACCGTCACAAAACGGGCACCGGATTCGATAAGTCGCCGGGCTAGCAAACAGCTTTGCCCGAGGCTCGTCCGACCATATGCGTCGCGTGTTTGCGCGGTTTCCGCCTGCAAATCAAAGGCCCGTTGTGTCGCCGGCGACGTGATCATGCTGAACGCATTTTCGTAGTAGCCGTCAATTGCCGTGAGTGTACTGGGCTGCTTTTCGACATCTCGTTGCAGCCGGTCAAGGGCTGCCAAAGCCTGACGGCGTCGACCGAGTCGCGCCAGACTTGTGCCTCCCGGCAGCGTTACGTCGCGGACCGTAAAATCCTGCTTGTTCGGGTCGCCGGGGATTTCGAATGGGTTGTAACCCACTCCCAGGTAGCCGGCGGTGCCACCACCGAATTCGCGATCCACTTGGGTGCCAAGTTGAATGAAAGGCGGCAATTCAGTGCGGGCGCCTTTTTCTTTGGCCAGGACGGACCCGAAACAGGGGTACGTCAGCGAGGGATTTAATTTTTTGCCCGACATCATGATGGCATCGGCGATACCGTGCCCGGCATTTTGCGGGTTGAGATTCCGCATTACCGCAAACTCGTTCAGGTGCTTCGCAAAGTAGGGCATCTTGTCGGTAAATTGGATGCCCGGCAAAGCTGTATCAATTACATCAAATTCGCCGCGCACTTCGGATTTTGCGGCGGGTTTGGGGTCGGTACTGTCGTGATGGCTAGTCCCACCCCGTGTCCAGATCAAGATGCAGTTGACGTTACTGGCGGTTGAGCGGTGGTCTGCAGCGGCGCGGGCCTCGGCGCGCAACAGGGTATCCAACGATAGCCCGAGTCCACCCAACGAACCAACTTGCAGCAGAAAGTTGCGCCGGGAGGATTCACAGTCACGTGTGCGCTGGGGAAAGAGATTCAGCACGACGGTTCACCTCTCGCATCAGTTTCCATGACTAAGGACTCAGTGCCACTCTGGCAGCTGATAGGTTCTTTGAAAATCAAGCTTGACCGAATTCCGTTTTCCAGCAAACCCGAGTTGGACTACCGACGGCTGGATTTTGTTGAAGACCTGGGATCGAGCCGGTAAGCTAGATAGCTATCTTAGCAGTCTTGACTGGCCATTGTCGCCAGTAAATGTGCTTTTTGTGTGGCCAGCGAAACCACATCGCACAGCGAGCTTTGTGGTTACAGCTTTGTGGTTACAGCGTGTTGATTTCGATTCGGGACAGGAGATTTTATGGCTCGGACAACTGCGTTCCGAACCCGCTGCCTGCTCAGCGTCATTTGGCTGACCCTGACAACCGCAAATGCTGCCCGAGCGAACGATCCCGCTGTCTCTCTGCAGGTTGAGCCAACACAGGCAAATCTGGTCGGAAATCTGGCCCGCTTGCAGTTGCAGGTAACGGGCACGCGCGCCAACGGCCAGCGCGTCGATCTCACCCGTGACGTCGATTACCAGGTTGCACCGGTCAGTTTAGCGTCGGTCTCGACAACCGGGGCCATTGTCCCGCTGACTTCGGGGACGGGAAAGATCGGGATTTGCCTGGGAACCATGACCGTGGAGATTCCGATCACGATCACTCACATCTTGCCACGGGCCCAAGTGAGCTTCCAACAGGATGTGATTCCGATTCTCAGCCGGGCGGGCTGCAATCAAGGCGCTTGCCACGGTGCACAATTTGGCAAAGGTGGATTCAGACTTTCCCTGCTCGGATTCGCCCCGGAACAAGACTACCGATCACTGGTCCGCGAGCATCCGGGAAGACGGATTTCCCTGCTTAGACCGGCCGATAGCTTGCTGCTCCGCAAAGCACTTATGGAATTCGGCCACCAGGGGGGTAAACGATTCCAACGAAACTCCTACGATCATCAGGTCCTCACTGCCTGGTTGGCTGCCGGCGCGCCCGCGCCGCAAACCGACGAAGCCGAAGTGGTCGATTTGATCGTATCGCCAGCCGAAGGCGTCTATCGCGTTGGCCAGCAGCAGCAGCTACGTGTCGTCGCCCATTACAGCGATCACAGTACTCGTGATGTAACCCGGACAGCCAAATACGACACTCTCAGTGAAGCGATTGCCACGGTGACCGAAGCGGGTACGCTGACTTGCGTCGGCCAGGGTCAGATCGCTGTAATGGTGCGCTATGCGGGACAGGCCAAGGTTTCCCATGTGTTGTCCCCCTTCCAAGAGCAGGTTGATCTCGCCGGCTTTCAGCCTCGGACCTTTATCGACGAACATGTGAAAGCCCGTTGGAAACGGCTGGGAATCCAGCCAACAACGCTCTGTTCCGATGCGGTGTTTATTCGCCGTGCTTTTCTCGATGCCATTGGCACGCTCCCCAAGCCGAAGAGAGTCGGGGCGTTCCTGCAGTCCGATAATCCACGCAAACGTGATGACCTGGTCGACGAACTTCTCGGACTCACGGGGGACCCGAATCGCGATCTGTATGTCGAACCTTGGAGTGGCTATTGGGCGCTGAAGTGGGGTGATTTGTTGCGAAACAATCGCAAACAAACGGGCGTCGCCGGCATGTGGAGTCTGTTCAACTGGACCCGACGCGCGCTGCGGGAAAACATGCCTGTTGACCAGTTTGTCCGGGAGCTCATTACGGCTGAGGGATCGACGCTGGAAAACGGCCCGGCCAATTTTTATCGGATTGCCCGCAAACCAACCGAGCTTGCCGAGGCCACGGCGCAAGTCTTTCTCGGTGTCCGTATCCAATGTGCCCGCTGTCACCATCATCCGTATGAATCGTACAGCCAGTCCGACTATTATGGCCTGGCTGCTTTCTTCACCCGCGTCGGAACCAAGAACAACAGCAAGTTTGATGTGCTTGGGGGCAATGCGATCGTTCGGCTCAACAGTTCTGGATCGATCACGCATCCCCGTTTGGGAATGACGATGGTTCCCACACCTCTGTTGGGTGACCCAATCGAAGTCGAAGGGGTCCGTGACTTACGCCGTCCGCTGGCAGATTGGCTTACCTCTCCGGAGAACCGCCTGTTTGCCCGCAACATCGTCAATCGCATCTGGTCGTATTACATGGGTTCCGGACTTGTCGAGCCAGTGGATGATTTGCGTGCTACCAATCCGGCTTCCAATCCCGAACTACTTGATGCACTTGGCGAGCATTTGATCGAAATCAAGTTTGATGTTCGCAGGCTGATGCGCACGATCATGATCTCGCGCGTCTATCAACTCAGCTCGACTACCGTTCCGGACAACGCCTACGATCGCCGCTTTTACCCCCATTACAATATCAAACGCCTGCCTGCCGAGGTGCTGCTGGACGCCATCGACGCTGCCTGTGGAACACACGAGCGATTCAACGGGGTGCCGTTGGGAACCCGGGCAATCGAGCTTCCCGACCCAAACTTCGAGTCCTACTTCCTCGACACGCTGGGCCGTCCACAACGCGCTATTGCCTGTGAATGTGAACGGACCGCCGAAGCAAACCTGGCACAGATATTGCACATTGCCAACGGGGAACTGCTCAGCCGCAAGCTCGTTGATAAACAAGGGCGGATCTCCCAACTCGTGGAAAACAACGACCTGAACAAGCCAATCCCCGCCAAGCAGGCAATCGATCATCTCTATCTGGCTAGCTATAGCCGCTTACCTACCAGCGACGAATTCGTGGAATGCCAGCAAGTCCTGAGTCGCGCGCCGAATCCCCGTGAGGGCCTGGAAGATCTTCTCTGGGCTTTGTTGAACAGCCGTGAATTCCTGGTCAATCATTGAGTTCCGGTTGCCGCACTGCTGATGGGTTGTTTGCAGCCGCGCGTCAGGGCGCGTATCGCTAGGGGGCGGTGGCGAAATTGCCAGCTTGTCTTGTGCTACGCATCGGTCGTCAGTCGCGCCGTGCTATCACCAAACGACTCGGTGGCAATGTCCACGCGGTTGAGCAAATCAACGAACAGGTTGGCGACCGGTTGTTGGGGAGCCGCAATGTGCTGTCCGCCGCGGCCGCCGGCTACCAGTAAGGGAAGATTACTGCTGGAATGTGCGTTACCGTCGCTTAACGCGCCGCCATAGAGAATGACAGATTGATCCAGTAGGGACCCGGTCGCGTCCTGGCTCGCCTGAAGACGTTTGAGGAAATAGGCAAATAGTTCGACATGCAGGCAGTTGATCTTGGTGACGCGTTCGATGAAATCAGGGTGACCTCGGTGGTGCGTCAGCGGATGGTGGGGGTCGGCCACGCCGATTTCGGGGTAGGTGCGAACGCTTCCCTCGCGGCCGAACATGATTGTCGAGACACGGGTTAGGTCGGATTGAAACGCGATCACCTGCAGATCGAGCATCAGTCTCGCGTAGTCAGGAAACGCAAACGGGATGCCTGAGGGTTTATCGATCGTGGGGACGCGTTGTTCCCGTTCTGCGGACGTGATGCGCCTTTCCACCTCACGGAGCGACGTCAGGTATTCGTCCAGCTTGCGCTGATCGGCAGCACCCAGCTTACGGACAAGTTGGTTGGTGCTTTGGCGTGTCAAATCGAGAATGCTCTTGCGGTACCGTGCCCGGCGTGCCCGGGTTTTGGGAGAGAGGGACGGGTCCACATTACCGAATAGGCGTTCGAAGACGGAGCGGGGATTGACGTCGACGCCGAGTGGTGTCTCGGCATCTTTCCAGGAAAGGCAATTGGTGTAGGCGCAGCTTGAACCAGAATCGCAATTACCAACCATCCGGGAATCTTCTAGCCCCAGTTGCAAGGAGGGCACGCGCGTCTCCGCGGCCCATTGGTGCGCAGCCACCTGGTCAAATGTAATTCCAGCACGCACATCAGGACCTGCTGTGAATTTGGGAGGCATGCCGGAAAGAAAACTGCCGGATGCTTTGGCGTGCGCCCCACCTTGCGCTTTGCCAGAGGCCGTGTTTTCCAGTCCCGAAACCACCGTGACGTGTTCGCGCAGCGGCTCCAGCGGTTTGAGAATTCGCGGGAAGGTAAACTGGCGGCCCGTGTCGGTGGGCAACCAGTCGTCCATCACAATTCCGTTGGGAACGTACACCACGGCCACTCGGTGCGTTGGAGACCCGTTTCCCTCGGCGGCGACCGTGGGGCGCATGGCATCGAGCAATGGCAAGGCAATGCTCGCTCCGGCGCCATGCAGCAAGGTACGGCGAGATAACGGTGGGGAAGGGATCATGAATGTCATGGCTTGTACTTTCTACCTGGCCGCAGGCGAAACGCGCGCGACGGTATTCCGCATTTGAAACGGCATACTCTTGACAATACCCAGTACTAATTCGGAAAAGCGCTGCTCCTGGTTGGCGAGTCGATCCGTAATCTTTGCTAGGGTGGGGCGGTCGTAGCGCTCCAGGCCCCGTCCCAGCGCGTAGACCAGTAGTTTTTCTGCCAGACACTGCAGGAAGGCTTGACGCTCGGCCAACAGAATTTGCTTGAGTTCGGTATGTCCCTGAAAGGATTTCCCTGAAGGCAATTTACCGGAGGCGTCCACAGCGGTCTTTCCATCCGTGTCTCGCCAGGCACCGATCGCATCAAAATGTTCTAGTGCAAAACCAAGTGGATCCAGGCGGGCATGGCATCCCGCACAGGCGGTATTACTGCGGTGTGCCTCCAGCTGTTGACGCAAGGTTGCGCCAGGTTCACTGGCGGTTTCTTCCAAGGCTGGCACGGAAGGGGGTGGGGGTGGGGGTGGGGCGTTGAGCAGATTCTCCAGGATCCACTTGCCACGGAGTACGGGGGAGGTGCGGGTGGCATACGAGGTAATCGTCAGGATGCTGGCGTGGGCAAGCAGGCCGCCTCCGCGCTGTGTACTACCGACATCGACTCTGCGAAATTGCGGCCCTTGGACATCCTCGATCCCGTAAAACCGAGCGAGCCGTTCGTCGAGGAAGGTGTAATCTGCATCCAGTATTTCGAGCACGCTGCGATCCGCACGGATAATTTCCTCGAGAAAACGCTCGGTCTCACGTCGCATGGAGCGACGCAGGCTGTCTTCAAACTGGGGAAAGGTGCGCACATCTGGTTTGACCACGTCAATGTTGGTGAATTGCAGCCACTGCCCGGCAAAGTTCTCGACCAACGCCCGTGACTTGCGGTCTTTCAACATGCGGCGCACCTGGGTGGCCAACACGTCTGGGCGGCGCAATTGCCGAGCCTCCGCCAATTGCAGTAATTCGGCGTCGGGGGTGCTGCTCCAGAGGAAATACGAAAGCCGGGCAGCCAGTTCGAGGTCCGTGAGAGGTGCGGCGGTCTTGCCCGCGGCGGCGGTGGCATCCTGTTCGATGCGAAATAAGAAATGAGGTGAGATCAAGACGGCCTGGAGGGCGGTGGCGATTCCCTCCAGCCAGCTGTCTCCCTCGCTCCGGACGAGCGCAACCAAACGGAGCAAGTCGTCGACTTCCGCTGAGTCTACTGGACGGCGGTAGGCCCGCCGCGCGAAGTTGGCGATGATCTCTCGCGTACAGTCCGCGGTATGGTCTCCCGGGCCATGGTCGCAGACGAAGATCCGGTCGAGGCTCTCTTGTCGTGGTTTCGTACGCTGTTTGAAAGGCCCGCCGATATCGATCGATTCAAAGCGATTGTCGACGCGCGTTTCCACACCGTCGGTCTTGATCTTGGTCCCTAGTTTTCGCAGCACCTCGATATCCTTGGCGGTTAGTTTTCCCCGAGCATTGTTGCTCAGCAGCGCCCCGGGATCACGCCGGGATGGCGCGGGCCCCCCGTATCTTGGCGGGAGTCCGTGAAACACTTTGAGATAGGCGACTGACAGCAGGTGCTCACCCGACTCGACCGGCAGCCGTGTTTCGACGAACTGGCCTTCCAGATCGGTGGCGTCGACCTCAAATTCCTGGGCCAGCACCCCATCCAAGAAGAGCGCGGGGTGGGCGGGTTCGGATTGGTTGGGGCGATGGCCGTTGAGAACAATGCGGAACTGGTATTCACCGTCGACCGGAAAATAGTGGGTCACGTGCGCCGCGTAGACCATGCTCAAGCCGCTCTGGTCGTAATCAAACAGATTCTCGGGAAGAGACTCTTGACCTCGACTGAGATTAATGCGGACCGGCAACGGGTAGTGAACGATCGCCGGAGACAGCTTAGCGGGACCAAACAGGGCGGTTCGCACTGCCCGTTCTGCGGCGTTGAGGTACTTTTCCAGCAGGACCGGCGAGAGCCGTAAAGCGTCGCTGTTGTTGTCGAAGCCAAAGGCCGTTTGATCGGGTGGAAAATCGGCGGCCGGCCGAATTTTCACTCCCAACAGATCTCGAATTGTGTGGCTGTACTCGGCTCGGTTCAATCGTCGCGCAGTGACGCGGCCGGCTTGGGGCTCAATCGTCCGATCCTGGCGGGCGAATTCCGCGGACAGCCAATCGGTGACGCGGCGGATTTCAGCGAGTGTGGGCTGAGTCGCTTTCGGTGGTGGCATTTCGCCCGTTTGCAACTTGCTCACGACGCGCTCCCAGGCTTCACGGCTCTGGTCAAAGGTCGACTTTCCGCCGCGCTGCAGCGCCAGCAGATCGAGGTCTCCGGCGCGCTTCTTGGTGTTATGGCAATTGACACAGTGTTTCTTGACAAAAGCGAACACTGGCTGCCCACCGGCCGCTGAGGGCGCGCTGGTGGTGCCCATACTCAGGGCAAGCAGGAGAGACAGGAAGCGGTTGCACATACCCCCATCCTACTGGAAGCGAAAAACGAAAGGAATCCTGTTCGGCCGTACGGCTGATTTGGAAATTGGCTCAAGCGAAGGGGCTCAGCGGCATGACGGGCGTTACAATCTTCTCATTCGCCAATGCGTGGCGTGCGACACTTGCTGTTCCAACACGGCGGTTCGCCGTTATGTGGCGGCACGACATGGCGCGGCTGGGTGGTGCCATGATCCGTCAGCCGTAACGCTGCAGGTACACCAGGAGTAGCGTACTGTATCTGTTATCACGGATCTTTTTTGCGGTATACGTGTTGACCGCACCGCTGTTGTTGTTGATTCGCATCTGGCGGCAGGCGCGCGCGTACTGGTTCTGGTATTTCCCGATTGCGATTCTGTCGGTCTGAACCGGCGGGAGTATCGCGGCGTGGTGTCATCACGAAGACCTTTGGCAACAGATCGAGCAGTATGAAGCGCGCGGTGAGCAGGCGCCGCGTGCGCTCGTCGATGCCTGGGCATCGGATGCGAGTGTGGCGATGTTGCGGTTCTTCGGCTGGATTCCAGGGGCCCTCTATGCCTGTATCTGCGCCAGCCTCTTTCTGATCGTGCGCACACTGTTTCGGTCAGTTGGCAGGCGCGCGCAATCTGCGGAACCAGGGGCTGGATGAACACGGTCGGTCGAGCCATCCGTACGCGGATGCTCATGCCGAAGAGTCCATCGTCACGTTGTCCCGATCAGTTCGAAGTGGCGGTAGCTCACTTTGTTCCGGGTAACCCGATTGGCGTAAGGAATCCCAGGTACGAGTAGTCGCCAGCCCGATCAGTAACGCCCCGCAGGCCAGCAGGAGACCCACCAGCCAGCGGTTGGGCTGAACGGCCACCATTTGAATCAGATCGCAGAGTGAATCGACGGTCAGGCAGGTGAGGAGAAAAGCCAGTACCAGTTTGGATCGTCCGCCCCTGCGCGCCCAATGGCCATAGAGGCGCACCGAGGCCGAAGCGAAAAACAGACCGAGCGTCGAATAGACGACTTGCAATACAAGGGATGTGGTCACAGCGAGTCTCACCGACGCGGATAGAGATGGGCCACCCATTCACCGTAACCATTAAACTTCAATGTTGGCCTGCGGCGGCCCCAACCGCCAATTTCAATTTCGTGTGACTGTGACCAACGGGGGTGCGGGACAGCCGGATCGACGTTGGCGGTGAAACCATATTCCAGCGGTTGCAAAGTGTGCCAGAACGACGGAGGGCGGGTTGCAGTGAGTGTAATGTTGACCACGCTCTTGGGTCCTTTGAATCCGTACTTCCACGGCAGCACAATCCGCACCGGTGCGCCGTTTTGTGGCTGCAAGAATCGGCCATACATCCCCAGGGCGATAAATGCCAGTGGGTTCATAGCTTCCTCGATCCGGAGCCCTTCACGGTAGGGCCAAGGATACTGTTGGTCGGCTTGGCGAGGCGCCTGCGATACGTCAAAGAAACTTTCGAAGGCGACGTACTTTGCGCCCGCTGTCGGCTCGACCCGGGCCAGAATGGATGCCAAGGGAATGCCCACCCACGGTACGGTCATCGCCCAGGCCTCGACACAACGGAAGCGATAAACGCGTTCCTCGAGTTGCATCGCTTGCAGATCTTCCAGACCCAGCGCGAGGGGACGTTTCACCAGACCGTCGACGACGAGTGTGTAAGGGTCGAGGCGGAACCCACGGGAATGCCGTACAACCGACCGCTTGTCGGCGGCAAATTCGTAGAAATTGTTGAAACGCAGGACCCTGTTCTCCTTTGTCAGCGGTCGCGTGACGGAAAAGGTGTTGTTCCTGGCAAAGCTCTCGATCGGTGGTTGCGCGGTGATCGGTGGTTGGCGCCAATGGCGGACCGTCGCGACGGTTGCGATCGCACCGGCCGTTCCCACTCCCAGGGAGGTCAGGAACCTCCGCCGTGTCTGGTAATCTGACTCAGCCGTCGCTGACACGTCGCGCGTTTCCTGAAACCGAAAGACCATGCCAGGTGAATCTTGAGATACGAGTCTTGAAACGACCCGCTCTGTTGTACCAGAAGTCTGGCGCTGCGGTGTCTGCAGTTCCTGAAATGCGACTGGCCTCAGATTGAGACCTGCGTCTCATTTCGAGACGGTGTCTGCTGTCGCTGGAGAGGATGGCGCGTCTCACGGCGACGGCCAGATGCACGCTCGATTCCCAGCGGAACGTACTGGGGCCGCTGCTGGGTGCTTCCTGGGCCGTGACTTGTGCACTGATTTGCGCGATCTGGAACGGCGTTTGCGTTTCACCCATTGCTACAAACGGCTTGCTGGCCCGATGCGTTGTGGCTTGAGCGTGGTCCTTCGCGGTAGACACCACAATCGAGGTCTTGATGACAAGAGCAATTGTATCCACTACGTGTCTGGCAATCTGCTACACGCTCTTCTGCACTTTGGCCCCCTGTGGGGCCCTGGTCGATCGCTTTGCAGAAAAAGTCCGTGTGCATGATCTTGAATGCGTGCTGGTACGGAAACGGAGACATCTGGTGCGCCGGGTCCGCCGACGTTACCGAGTGCGCCGCCAGGCGATTGGCAGCACGGTCCCTGGCGAACCGCGCTGGAGCAGATCTTCCAACGGCGCGGCCTAGCCTATGGGGAGTCGATTACTCGGGCCGCGCGCTGCTCTCCAGTACGCTCAAATACGCATTGCGGCTGACCCGCCCATGGCGGGCGCGTGAGTAGGACTTTCCCTCCCAGGGACGCGCCCCTCAATTGATCTGAGGGGCGCGAACGCGGACGGTTAAATTACTCTTTGGCCTGGCGGACTCCGGTCGCGGTGGAGGTGACTTTTTCACCCTTGTCGTTGATGCCTTCGACTCGGTATGAGACCGTGTTGGCGTCGACTTTTTTCAAGGTGACATGGCCTAGCAGGGTGAGACCCTCCTGATCGCTGCCGCGGACTTCACCCTGCATTTCGGTGGGCGTCACCTTGGTATAAGTGATCGACCAGGAGTTTCCCCGGGCGCCATACCCGGTGTGGCGAATCCGCCGTTGGAAGGCATCCCATCCCCACAAGGAGGTGTTGCTATTGCCATCGCGGTTGTTGTGGGTGCCGCGGAGCACTGTGCCGTTGGATTCCAAAACGTACGTTACATCCACCACCGCTCCATCGGACCAGCTGACGGTCCATTTTCCGGCTTGGAAGTTCCACCATGCTTTGGCAACCGCTTGCGTGTCGGTCACCGAGTCGACGCGCTGGAAGTCGGCTGTGACCTCTGTTCCGTCGGTCGACAACT
>PAQH01000122.1 GCA_002709225.1 Planctomycetaceae bacterium | reverse complement strand
CAGAGCAAGAACAAGAACAAGTCAAACAACTCCTGGCCCAAATCACGGAACATCTGCCGCCCGCCGCGCCCCCCGCGCTGCGTATCTACCCGGTCAACCAAGTACAACGCGAGCGGTTCCTACAAGTGCAATCGACGGTAACCAGCCAATACCCGAATCTGCAGGTGGTCGAAACCGCCAATAACCGTGAGCTGGCAATCTGGGCCACGCCGCGTCAACACCAACAAATTCTGTCATTACTGGAGACGCTTTCCGACCGACAGCACCCGGCGGACCGTACGGTGGTAGTCGCCTATCCGATTACGGTCGGCGCGCCGAGCGAAGCGCGGGAACTTCTCGCCGAAATGTACCCGGCGGTTAAGATCATCGCGGATGATGCGCACCACAGGTTGCTTATCTGGGCGACCGACAAGGAACACGCGCCACTGCAAACGTTTATGGAACAGTGGAACCGTTCGGAAACGCCGCCCCAAACCCGCAAGCTTGTCCCCTACCAGTTTCCACCAGAGGAAGCGGCCGCTTTGTTGCCGGTCCTGACAGAGCTTGTTCCACAGATGCAGCTGTCGGTCGTCGGCGACCGCATCGTCGCCTGGGGGGGACAGCGTGATCATGATCGGCTGGCAGCTTTTGCCAAGCCACTGTTGGTGGAGAGCGCGCTCCCCGATCGCCACGTCGAAATTTACCCGACAGGACGGCGCGACCCGGACCAGATCCTCCAGATATTCCTCAGCCTGGCCCCGGCTGCAAACTACGCACTCGACCCAAAGACCGGCGGCATGGCGATGCTGGCCACTCCGGAGGAACACGAAAGGATGCGAGCAACGCTCGATCAAATCAGTCAACTTGACCAGCAACCAGGTAAAGACCGCGCCCTGGAACTCTATCAAATAGCGCCCGCGTCCGTGTCCGAAACCAGCCAACTACTGCGAGACGCTCTGCCCGACTTGGAGCTTATCAGCACCGCACCCGGACGACTCTTGATTCAGGGAACCGTTGATGAACATCAACGCGCCCGCGAGTTAATCGAGCAGATTCGCGCGAGTGTTCCTCCGGAGGAATCCCGAGAGGTCCACGTTCATCCCGTACGCCGCATGCCGGCGGCGGCGATGCTCGGCTTGCTCCCGCCCGACCTGCTCGAAAATGTCTCGGTTCGCACACAGGAACCGAACCTGATCATCAATGGCAGCCCGCGGCTACAGCAGGCGCTGAAGGCAGCCATCAAACAAATCGAAAACCAACTTCCCCCTCCGCCCGTCGATCTCACACCAGTGATTCAAGTCCACACTATCCGACGAATGTCCGCAGCCGACCTGATCGAGCTACTGCCTCCCAACATCACTGCAAATATTTCAATTCGCAGGCAAGATCAAAATTTGATTGTCAGCGGCACCGCGGGTCAGCATGCCGCGTTGGCTGCGGCGATCCGGGGAATCGAGGAACAATTCCCTGACGCCACGGACGGCGTTACACCTGAGTTACGGGTTTACAAACTCCAATTCGCCAGCGCCCGCTCCGCCGATCGCCTGGTCGAAGACTTGCTACCCGACGCTTCGTCAATCCTCGACTCCACTTCACAAACCATCGTCGTCACGACCACCCCCGCTAACCACCAACGCGTTGCCACTATGCTGAAACAACTCGACCAGCCCCAGCAGACAGATAAAACGACCCGCATTTATTCGTTCCTGCACTGCAACCCGGCGCCCGCACAAACCGTGCTTGCCACGCTGGTCCCCAATGCCAACATCTCCGTCGACACCACCGTCATGAAACTGGTCGCCACCGCCACCCCCGATGAGCACCAGCAAATTGCCGCCGTCTGCGAGCAACTCGACCAGCAATCGGAAGAGCAACAGCCTGTCTCTCGGGTCTATCAACTGCCTCCGCAATCCGCGGGTGCACTCGAAACCGCCATCAATGGACTTCTGCCCCAGGCGACCGTCGCATTGGACGGCACTTCCGGTAGGGTCGTCGTGACCGCCCGTGCCCTCGGGCATCAGCAAATCGAGGAACTCATTGAGCAACTCACCCACTCAGACGAGAACCAGCAAGTCGTTTCTCGGGTCTATCGGCTGCCGCCCCAAACGGCACCCGCACTTCAAACCGCCATCAATGGGCTCCTGCCCCAGGCAACCGTTTCGTTGGACGGCACATCCGGTACCGTCGTTGTAACGGCCCGTACCCTCGAGCATCAGCAAATTAAGGATCTCGTTGATCAGCTCACGCAACCCGACGAAGATCCCCAAGTCGTTTCTCGGGTCTATCGGTTGCCGCCCCAAACGGCACCCGCACTTCAAACCGCCATCAATGGGCTCCTGCCCCAGGCGACCGTTTCGTTGGACGGCACGTCCGGTACCGTCGTTGTAACGGCCCGTACCTCGGAACATCAGCAAATCCAGAAGCTCTTTGAACAACTCGCCCATCCCGACGAGACTCAGCAAGTCGTTCCCCGAGTCTATCGGCTGCCGCCCCAATCGGCTCCCGCACTCCAAACCGCTATCAATGGGCTCCTGCCCCAGGCGACCGTCGCGCTGGACAACACTTCCGGAACGGTTGTCGTGACGGCCCGCCCCCTCGCGCATCAACAAATCGAGGACCTCGTTGAGCAACTTAAACAGAACGACCCATCTGCGGCGCGCAGCGCCAACACGTACCCGACTGGCAGCATGTCAGCCCAGGTCGTCGCGGACGCCGTCCGCGCGGCGTTCCCGAAGGATAATATTTCCTGCCACCCCAGCAAGGCCGATCGCAGCCTGGTTGTTGTCGCGCCCCCCGTGTACGAACCGGCCATTCGCGGCCTCGTCGCTCAAATCAGTGGTGGTGTGGCGGCCTCCCCGTCAACACTCCGCGTTTACGAACTCGACCAGGCGAACGGCGACAGCGTGCGAACGGTACTCGAAACGCTCTTCAAAGACCAACAACCTCGAGCCGAACTCCGCCTTAACCCGCAAGGAAATCAATTGCTAGCGGTGGCAACCGAACTGCAACATGTACAAATTCAGGGGACGTTAAAACAGCTCCAGGGCTCCCGGCGAATTCTCGAGGTGTTCCCACTCCGAGTGGTAGACCCTTTTACAGCACAGTCCTCGATCGAACAGTTGTTTCGCGAAGCGACAGAGAACGCAACACCGATCACCGATGTGGACCCCGTTACGCAGAAACTCTTCGTGCGGGGGACGCCGGAACAGATCACGGAGATCCGTGAAATGCTGGCCAAGATGGGTGAACCCTCCTTGCCCGTTGGCAACACGCGCGGCCCTTTACGCGTGATTCCATTGGACGGCAGTCCTCTGGAAGCGATCCAGCGCATACAACGGGTCTGGTCTCAACTGCGCGAGAATGAAATTCGCATCGTGTCGCCAGAGACGGAGCCACCACCAGCCAAGTCAACTCCACCGCAACTCCCACAGCGACCGGCAACGGACCGAGAAAAACCGATCGAGCCGGCCCCCACAGCAGTCACCGAACATCGCCTGACCGCGGCGTTTCCCGCACCCCCAACAGCCAAGCCGCCGATTCTGATCATTCCGGGCGACACCGGCATCACGATCGCTTCTTCGGATCAAGAGGCCCTCGACCGCTTTGAAACACTGCTCCGCGCGTTACTGCGCGACGACGATGCGCAGACCGGTCCCGCCAGCAATTTTTCGATCATCACACTGATGAACGCCGACTCCAGCCAGATTCAAAAGCTGCTGCGGGAACTCTGGGACGACATGCCGGTCACGCTGCGAGGCGGCCCGGGTGAGCTAGTCGTGGTCGCGGCGGAACGTCTGAACTCACTGGTGGTCTACGGCAGCCGGACAGATCGCAGGATCGCCGAATTCTTGGCCAAATCACTCGACACTCCCGACCCCGCGTCCTCCATCGGGCTCCGCAAACCACGCATCATTCCGATCGAACACACCGACGCCCAGGAAATCATGGCGGCCCTGCGTTCGGTTTACAAGAGTCAACTAACGACCGGAGGCGGACGAAAAAGTGTATCGATCCCCGAGGGTGTTTCTGCCGATGTGGCCTCGGTCCTACAGCAGATCAATGCTGCCGCCACTGCACCGTTGCTGACATTGCATGTCAATCAGAAAACCAACTCCATCGTCGTCAATGCCCCGCTCCAATTGGGGGATGAAATCGCTGAGTTTGTGAAAGCCATGGATACGCGGGCTCAGACGCACCCCGCCCGTACCGTACAACTGCTCCCGCTCAAAGGAGGTAACGCGAAACGGGTGCGCCGGGCACTCAAAGCGCTTCGCGACTGAGAACACCTTCCCAGAGAGCTGCGATTTTCGCCAGCCTATCGGCTAACGCCAGCACGTGAAATAACCCGTTTTCAGGCCCCAGCATGTCTCCCTCCCAGATTCCGCAAATTCGCCTTGACCTCACAGTGAGAATCTCCTAATCTCGCGCGTCCGCCGTGTCACGTGTCGCAAGTACGCGTCCGACACCGTGGCACGTAACACCCCTAGCTGGCCAGTTCGTCTGGCACCCCACCCCACCCTGGTTCGCCAAAACGGCAACTGGGCCCCACCTTTCCAATCCGACCCAGGCCACGCTACGACGCCCAGGTGGATCGGCCTAACCACCACGCATGCGTCTGGCCAGTGGTCAAACGTCAATGAGTCGAATTCCGTAATGATTGCGAATCAGCACACCACAAACCAGCAACCGCTGACTCCAGACCAACTGCAACAACTCCGCTCGGCACTGGCCGAGGGCCGTGAACCGGAAACTCTGTCCTCCGAGTTTGGGCTCGAGTCCGGTGCGCAGGTATGGGAGGCGACCGCCGCCGCTATGGGCCTGCAACTGGCGGACCTGAGTTCCGAAGAAACCGACCTGCAGATCCTGGATCAATTCCCTTTACGACTGATCCACCGCTACGAAGTTTTCCCGCTGCGCATGGTCGACGAACAGCTTTTGCTCGCGATCAGTGACCCTTTTGACCTGCAGGCCATCGACGCCATCAGCTCGGCAACCGGTCTGCGTGTTATGGCAGTTCTTACCCCGGCGAAGGAGCTCTCCGCGCTGATAAAATCGCACCTGGGCGTCGGTGCGGAAACTATCGACGGCTTGCTCGCGCAGCAGCGTGAACAAGCGGGCGTTGAAATGGTCGACGAGCTGAACTTTGACGGCTCCGAAGATGCCGAAATGGCGCAGGAAGCGTCCGTCGTGCGGCTTGTAAATGAAATCCTTTCCGAGGCGATCGAGACCAGGGCCAGCGACATCCACATCGAATCCCAAGAGACCGGGCTCAAGATTCGCTACCGGATCGATGGCGTTCTGCAACGGCAGCCTGTGCCGACCGAGATGCACCAATTCCGCAATGCCATCATCAGCCGCCTGAAGATCATGGCCAAACTAAACATTGCGGAAAAACGCGTTCCCCAGGACGGGCGCATCAAACTGCGCGTTCATCGTCGCGAAGTGGATGTGCGTGTTTCGATTATTCCCATGCTCCATGGCGAGGGTGTCGTCATGCGTGTCCTGGATAAAGACAACCTGAGTTTTTCACTACGTGGCATCGGCATGTCCGACGCCATCTACAGATCGTTCGAGAACTTGATTCGCCTGCCTCATGGTATCGTCCTGGTGACGGGACCCACCGGATCAGGGAAAACCACGACGCTCTACAGCGCGCTGAGTGAAATCCAGGACGAAGAGACCAAGATCATCACCACGGAAGACCCGATTGAATACCAGCTGGAAGGCATCAATCAGATTCAAGTTCACGCCAAGGTAGGGCTCAGTTTCGCGGCCAGCCTACGGGCCATTTTGCGTCACGACCCGGACGTAGTACTGGTCGGTGAAATTCGCGACTTGGAGACGGCCGAGAACGCGACACAGGCCTCACTGACCGGGCACATGGTCTTCAGCACCCTGCACACCAACGACTCGGCCAGCGCATTTATGCGTCTGTGCGACATGGGAGTCGAACCGTTTCTGGTCAGCAGCACAGTCGAAGGAGTCGTCGCGCAGCGGCTGGTACGCCAGCTCTGCCCGGACTGTCGCAGTCCCTACGTACCCCAGCGAGACGAAGTGCCAGACGACTTCCCCTGGGAATTGGTTGAAACGACGGCACTCTACCAGCCGCAAGGTTGTCGCGAGTGCCGCAACACCGGTTATCGAGGACGCAGCGGCCTGTATGAACTGCTCGTCAACAACGAAGAAATCCAGCAACTGTGTAATCAAAGAGCCCCCTCAACGGAAATCAAACGCGCCGCGATGCGCGCTGGCATGCACACCTTGCGGCACGATGGTTGGCAAAAAGTCGCCGATGGGATTACTTCCGTCGACGAGGTGGTCCGTGTCACCAAGGCGGATGGTTTGTTGGCGCAGCCCGACCTAGCAGGCGCGCCCCCTACCATAGGCCTCACCAAGGCTGCGTCCTGACGTTACGTCGATCGCACTCGATCCAGTCCTCCAGTACATCACTTCCCTAACTCCATTTAACACGATCTGAGCAAGTGCCTGAATTCGCGTACACCGCCCGAGCGAGCAGCGGCCAGAACGAGACTGGCACGGTCAGCGCCGCCAACCGTCATGAGGCGTTGCGTTCGCTTGCCGACCGCGCCCTCTTTCCACTCCAGTTGACTGACCAGAAGAGCGAATCCTTTGGGGAACGCCTGCCGTTTAGCCTCCGCCGCAAAATCAAACCAGAAGTACTCGCTGACACGTTCACCCAACTATCGGATTTACTGGAAAACGGCGTGCCGTTACTGGACTCGCTGCGGATCCTAGCCACCCAAGCGACCGAACCCCGCCTAGCCGATGTCCTGACACAAGTGAAAGACCAGGTCGCCGACGGCACCAACCTCGACGACGCCCTGGAACAATTCCCAGACGTTTTCCCCAATCTGTCCGTCAGTATGGTCCGCGCCGGGCTGGAAGGCGCATTTCTGGAAGAGGCACTGCAACGTGTGTCCAGTTTTCTCCGTAAACAAGACGCCTTGCGAGCCCAGGTCATTGGCGCCCTTACCTACCCCCTGATCCTCGCTGTCGGCGGGATCGGTGTGACGCTTTTCCTGGTCATCTTTGTTGTCCCCATGTTTCAAGGCTTCTTCGATCGCCTCGAACGTGCCGGAACCGGGCTGCCCGCCGTCACCATCATCTTGCTGACGTTGAGCCACTTTCTCTTACGTTACGGCCTGCTCGTCGCGGCAGGTTGTGCCGGACTGGCGGTCCTGACGCGAAAATTGCTAGCCACCGAAGCGGGACTCTACTGGGCCGATCGTTGGAAGCTGCGAATTCCTTTGGCTGGCACGATCTTCCACGAATCTGCCGTGTCACGATTCTGTCGTGTTCTCGGCACGCTGCTGCGCAACGGAGTACCAATCCTCAAATCACTTGAGATCAGTAGTGGTTCTTCTGGAAACCGGTTGTTGAGCAATGCCATTACCGAGTCGGCGGAACACATCTCCACAGGAGAACCGCTGTCACGGCCACTGGCCGACAGTGGTTTGATACCCGCTCCCGTGATGGCCATGATTCGTGTCGCGGAAGAATCCAACTCGCTCGACGACGTGCTCGTGAAAATCGCCGACCGCATGGACCAAAAGATCCAACGCCGCCTCGATGTCATGGTGCGAATGGTTGAACCCATGATGCTCCTCCTCATTGGCGGCATGGTGATGTTCATCATCATCGGGATCCTCCTACCCGTATTCGATTTAAACTCCACATTTGACTGATTCAACAATTACGTTCCAATTTCACACCAACTCTATTTTCTGACGCCTCCAACCATGGAGGCCTTAAATCTTGCCCATCTAGAAAGGAACAACGATGTACCGCAAGAGACAACGCCGTGGCTTTACCCTGCTGGAACTGATGATCGTGCTAGTGATCCTCGTGGCGCTGTTCGCACTCGTCGGCCCCCGGTTGCTCGGCTCCCAGGAAAAGGCCGACCTCAAAACGGCGGCCACGCAGATCGGCAATCTGGAAGCAGCCTTGGAAATGTTTAAGGTCGACGCACGTCGCTTCCCCTCCACCGAAGACGGCCTCACGGTGCTTATCAATACACCGACAGATGAGCGGTTAGCACGCAAATGGGCGGGCCCCTACCTGGACGACGAACTCCTCCCCGTCGATCCTTGGGACAATCCGTTTCACTACGAGTACCCACCTTCTCAGGGAAAACGTGATTTCCCCAACATTTTTTCCGCCGGCCCCGACGGCGAGCCCAATACGAGTGACGACGTGATCAACTGGCGACGCTCGACTGAGACCGGCGACGACACAGAGGATCCCGAATCCATCGCCACCGCACCGCCAGAGGATCTCCAGCGCTAATGGCATCTCGATACCGTGCTGTTGATGCGAGACAACGGATACCCCGGTGCTGGTCCCCAGCCAGCCACCGGGGTTTCACGTTGCTGGAACTCATGATTGCCATGGCAATCATGGCGGCCGCATTGAGCGTGGCCTGGCCGCTGCTGCGGCGTCCCCTAGTACAAAGCGTCTCTCAAGAAGCTGCGCAACAGGTGATCGCGACCTTCGGAGAGGCGCGCGCTATGGCAATTGCGCTCGGCCTCCCGGTCCAAGTGCGTTACGAACCAGGAGGACAGCTCTATCAACTGCGGCCTGTCGGCGACCCCGTCTCAACCTCGGACTCGGACACTCGCATGGCCGGCACCCCCACCACGGCGAGAGCGGACACCACGGCTCGCGTCGGCTGGCATGATTACGAATTACCAATGGACGTCACCTTCGCTAACCCACTTCGACGTCGGGTCGCCGCCAGTTTATCTCTGGGGGATTCGCTTGACGAACCGCTTGACAAACCCGCTTTCCACGACACGGACCGCAGCGTGCCCCTTCCTGCCGCGCCCAGCGAGTCTCCACAAGTCCACTGGTCTACACCCATTCACTTTTTCCCGGACGGGCGTGCCGAACAGACCACACTATCGCTCCAGGGCCCCGACGCGGTCGTGATCGACATCACGGTCCGCGGCCTCACCGGAACGGCGACGTCCGCCGCGCCCCAGAAACGCCCAGCGTCCCTTGCCACCACTTTACCGGATTCTCTCACGACGCCCACTGTTCCATGACACTTCACGTCCCAGCCCGTACTCCAGCACCGTGCCGCGGCCGCCCCAAGGCGGGACTGTCGCTTCTTGAAGTCATGATCGCAACGGGGATCATGGCCGCCAGCTCCATGGCACTGCTGCGATTGGGACGGATCGGCAACCAGCATGCGCTGCGCGGCGAGTCGTTGAGTGAAGTCGTGATGCTGGCGCAAAACAAGCTCCACGCCCTGGAAGCTGGGGTTGAACCGCTTGTGGCCGCGGAACATCAACCTTTCAGGGACCACGCCGAATGGGAGTACACACTGCACGCCGAACCTGAAACGGCCCCTGGCCTGTGGCGCGTCACGATCGAAGTCTTTGCGCGCCAACCACCTCTTGGCCGTTCCGGCGAGCCCGTCAGTGCGGGCAGCACTCGCTCCGTAGACACCCACAACCCGACGTCCGCCCGGCGATCGCTCGCTACCGTGACAGCCGACTCAAAACCACCTCGCTGGTCGTTGACCCAATGGATCCGTTGCGCGCCGCCTGTCGAGGAGGGTACGGTCTCGGCGGCCGCACCTCGCCCAGGCCGTTCGCAGCCCAATCGCGGAGGTGTACCGTGACCACTGTGCAGCACATCGCCACGTCGCGGCCTCATGGGAAAACTTTTCGCGTGGCGCGCGGCTTCACGCTGCTGGAACTGCTGATTGCCGCAGCCCTGTCTTCGGTGCTGCTGGGCGTGGTCTGGCATACACTTGCCACCCATATCCGCCTCTACGAAAAACGTGGTGAATCAACGACACGAACACAATTGGCGCGCGCGGTTAGGTATCAGTTCCTCAGTGACATCGATCACTTGATACGAACCCCCTCCGCGGCCGCGCGCGACAGTACCACGCGCGACAGTACCACGCGCGACACGGCGACCGCATCTCTTGCTTACGGACTCCGCGGAGACCGGCATTCTCTCGAAATCGCCATTCTGGAACCCGTCTGGCGTCCGCTCGACGGCGTGTCTCCTGAACAAACCGATCGGGCAGAGAACGGACAACCTAAACAGACGCAACTGACATCCCCGATACGCCTAATACGCTACCAGTTTGTCGGCGCGCCTCACACCAAAGACGTACTTCCCGGCTCCCTCTCCCAGGTAGTCGTCGACGCGATCCAGCAGGAACCCGAAAGCGGTCAACCAACCGGCTTTTCCGGGGAGGAAGATGTGCTCGATGACGCGTTCTCTGCCGGAGACATCTCCCCGACCAATGCCTCCGTCCCAGGGCTACTTCGAGAAGTCCACGCGGAACCGCCGCTCCCTCTATACCATGAGCCAGCACAGCACCGCATCACCGAAACGTTCCCCCTCGATTCCCGCCCACCGCTCGCAGCGGCCACTGAGGCCACGCTCGCCGACATGCCAGTAGCGTCTCCGGTCTCTGCAGCGAACATGATCGTCGATCATGTTCCGGAGATCGAACGCCTCGAGTTCCGATATTTTGATGGTCAACGCTGGCATGGCCACTGGGACTCCTCTGTTTCGGGTAACCTTCCGGCGGCGGTGGAAATGTCTTTCGAATTCGCGCAATCACGACCCTCGGTACGCCCCCAAAGATCGACCCGGCACCCAACACGTGGCGGTAGCAAGGATGCGAGTTCCCCTTTGCAGCCAGCAGTTACACTTACGCCATCCCCCACTTTCGACTCACCGCCCCAGGACACGGGTACCGTTTTCCGCAGCCTGGCGGTGCTTCGCGCGCCACCGCGTCCCGCGCCACCCTCGGCAGCAATCGAGGAGTATCCATGAACGGACACAACAACACTCGATTATTGCGGTCGCGCCAGCCTACTCTCCGCACGCGCCGGCGGGGAACCGTACTGCTAACCGTCACGGTCGTCGTCATGCTGATCAGCCTGGCCGCATTCGGCTTTGCCACCCGCATGCAGACCGAACACAAAGCGGCACTGGCAACGGCCGACCAATTGCAGGCGCGGGCAGCAGCCCGTTCGGGCGTCGCCCTGGTGGGCGCCGTGCTCGAGCAGCCTCGCCAGTTCCGCGACACTTTCGGTGGCCTACTAGACAACCCAGCACGCTTCCGTGGCCAGCTGATTGAAGGGACAGACTTCGCAGACCGGCCCAACCGTTTCTCGATCGTGGCGCGGCCCCTGACTGATGTCGCGACCAGATCACTAGCAGCAGAGTCCGCCCTGCGTTTCGGAATCGACGACGAAGCTACGCGTATTCACTTGCCCACACTACTCAAGTGGGATCGAGAGCATCCCGGGGCCGGTCGCTACGCCCTGATGCATTTGCCTGGGATGTCTGAAATCCAGGCCGACCACCTGCTCGACTGGCTCGACGCGGACTCTCAGCCGCGACAATTTGGCGCGGAAAGCTACGCCGACAAGGACGGCGCGCCGGGCGAGACCTTCTTGGCCAAACTCAAACGTCCGGGAAATCGTATCCCTGTCTGCCTAGAAGAACTCCTTGAGATCCCCGGATTCACCCACGCACATCTCTTTGGGAACGACTCAAAGCGAACGTACCACTACCCGCCCGCGCACGCCGCAGACCCCGTGGCACGGGGAAGTTTCCGCGACATCCATCCCGAAATGACCGCAGCCTGGGACGACTATCTGACGCTGTATAGCGGTGAACGTAACGAAGCGGCTGACGGTCGACCACGGATTTCTGTCAATCAGCCGGAACTGGGAATACTACACCAAGTATTGGCTAACGAGTTGAACTTGGAACTGGCAAATTTCACCATCGCGCTACGTCAATTTGGTCCCACGTCACCTGGCACTGATGCGACAAGATCCCAGAATATCGCAGTCGACCTCACGGTGCCCGCGACCTACCGGATCGAGTCGCTCCTGGACCTGGTCGATACCTCGGTGGCAATTCCCACCGGCGAGAACAAACCGCCGCGCACGCTAGCGAGCCCCTTCCGGCGGGGAACCGCCGATCTCTACACACGATTAGCAGCTTTCCTCGACCGCTGCACAACGACCGCTGAGCCGATTCTTACAGGCCGTATCAGTCTCACCACAGCACCTCGTGAAGTTCTACTGGGCATTCCTGATCTTGACGCGGGAGTCGTCGAACGCATCCTTACCACCCGACAAGCCCGGCCCGACCCCAACGTCACCCGCAACTCCGCTATCTGGCTCTGGACTGATGGTCTCGTTGATCTAGAACGGATGAAACGCCTACTGCCACGCCTCACCACCCGAAGCGATGTTGTCCGGTTTCAGACAATCGGTTTCTGTGACACGGATTCGCCAACCTACCGACTGGAAGTCATCCTGGATGCCAGTCAGAAACCACCCCAAATCGTACGCCTGGTCGATTTGCAACGCCTCGGCCGCGGTTTCGATTTGCGAACGCTCGGATGGCAATCCCCGGTCGAGGACCAGACGCTCGAACCCGGGGCAACCTTCCGACGCTCATCTCAGCGAAAGGATTCCCTCTTTTGAAGTTCAGCCCGTTCAACAAACCACCGCTACTGGCAGTCCAATGGAATTCGCGGACTGTCGACTACATTCTCGCTCGAAATCAAGCCGGCACGCTCGTGGTCGAACGCATCAACTCTCTGCCGCGCGAAGTTGAGGATGGACTGCAGCGCCCCGCGGACCTGCTGGCCGCCGACCTGGAGGGCCACTCGACCGGCCGCGCGCGACTTCTTTTGGGCGTGCCTCGTTGTCAGGTCGATGTCACCTACCTTGACCTGCCACCCGCAAAGGACGATGAGCTACCCGAGTTAGTCAATCACCAGATGGCGATGGCCGCCACGGACACGGGCGAGGACCGCATCCTGGATTTTTTACCGATTGACGGACCAGACGATGACATTCGGCGTGTCTGCGCGGTCTCAATACACCCCGCGCTCGCCGAGACTATGCAGCAGGAGTGCAAGCAATTAACGTCGCAACTGGAATCACTCGTCTTCCAGCCTACAGCGACTGCCCAGCTATTCCACCGGATGACGCCACAGATCGAAGAACCACTACTGCTGGTCAACCTGATCGACCGCGACGTCGACTTGATGCTCTGTGAACAAGGTACGGTCCACTACACGCGCGGCTTTGTCGTCTCGACCGACACCCAAACGGAAGTCGCCGAGCAACTCGCCGTAGAAATTCGGCGCACGCTCGCCGTCGCACTAGCCGAAAGCCAGGTTGTCAGCCACATCTATCTGTTTGGTGCCCTATCGGAACACGATCTGCTGGTGCGTCATTTGACGGAAACGCTGGACCTGCCCGTCTCACTGTTGGACCCGTTTGACACGTTGCCAGCGGATCACAGCCCCACGATAGTTGACGTAGGTCGCTTCGCCCCGCTCTTGGGTATGCTGCAGGAAGCGGCGTTTGGTCAACAATCGCTCGATTTCGCGCATCCCCGCGAAACTCCGCAACCCGCCAGCCCTTGGAGGAAAGCGATCTTCTATGGTACCGCGGCAGCGATTTTGCTGAGCATTGTCGCCAGTTGGGCATATCTTGAACAACAAGAAAACGCCGAACAAATCGCTGACCTAAAGAGCCGCGCAGACAAATACCAGCGTCAACTCCGGAAAGTAACCTCCAAGCGGGCGATTGTGGATACGGTGCGGCAATGGCAAGCGGATGACGTCACGTGGCTCGACGAATTACGCGATGTTTCCGCCCGCTTCCCGCGTAGTTCCACCGCGTCGGTCCGGAAAATGTCCCTGTCGAGTTCGGGTAGTGGCGGCGTCGTAGACCTCAAACTGCAGGTATCCGACCCGGAGACCATCACCGCCATGGAAAGCGGGATCCGCGACCGCTTCCACCAAGTCCGCAGCAAGCGAATCTCCGCGACTTCCGGCGGCGGTCCATTTTCATGGAGTTTTGAAACCCTGATTACCCTGCAGCGCCGGGACCGGGCCGACTACGTGTCAGCAGAACCGCTCTCCTCGGCCCCGACAGCGCCCGTAGAAATCACTTCCCCCAATACACCCTGACAACATGGAGCCCTACGATGGGCGACAAACGAACACGCCTCTTACTTGTGGTACTCGGCGCCATTGGAGTACTCTACGCGGGCGACCTGACCTACCAGTCTTGGATCGAATCCCCTCGCCAAGATGCCGAACGTCAGAAAGCCAGGCTGGAGAAACAAATCCGCGAGACAAAGCTGTCTCTGGCTAAGAGCAAACGCGTCGCAGCAGACTTGGAACAGCTGGAAAGCCAGTCACTCCCATGGGACCTGGAGGTCGCCCGGTCGGCTTACCAGGCTTGGCTGCTCCAACTGGTACAGCGTGCCAAACTCCAGACGCCCAACGTTGATTCCAGCGAACCGGTAGCCCTCTCGATCGGCCGGCGTGGACGCCGTGGAAAGCCCGCCTGCCACAGACTCGGATTTACCCTGCGCACCCGCGGCAGCCTCAAACAGGTGGTGCATTTTCTGTTCGATTTTTACCGCGCGGATCATTTGCACAAGATTCGCTCCATGAACTTCAACCCTGTCGGCCGCGACCGGACCCTCGATTTGACGCTTTCGATAGAAACCCTCGCACTGGGCACCGCGCTGCGAGAAAACGAGCTTTCTCGCGGAGTGTCTGAACGCCTCGCATCCGCCACGCGAGAGGAGTACCAGCCCCTGGTACGGCGAAATCTCTTCGACAGTGGACGTGGGGCCGAAACCGCAAAAAAAATCCAATTCACCGCCGTCACCCGCAATCGCGATGGAACCTCGCAAGCCTGGTTTCGCATCGCTCCCAGTGGAAAAACTCAGATCCTGAGCGCCGGCCAGCCCCTCAACTGCCCCGGCCTCGAGGTCCGCGTCCTAGAGGTCCTGCCAGCCGCAACCATTCTTTCACTGGACGGGGAGCGGATTCGCGTACGGATCGGCCAAAGACTTGTCGAAGGAACGTCCGAACGCGCTCGTTTGGCTCACCAAAACGACTAAAACGGCTACCGTCCAAGACGCTCCCGCCCCCACCTATTCTGCCTTGACCGCTTGGCCGTGATTTCTTACTCTCCGCCACCCTGATCTGGGTGATCTGTGCGGGGAGTTCCGTATCACACGTCCTCTCCATCCCAGATTTTCCCCACCTATCGCTATTGTAAGGCCACACCGGTTTGCCGGCGTGGGGCAGCATGTCTACCGAAACCGCATCTCGCGCCGCAATGTCCAGCTGCTGGATCCTGGCACTCAGTCTATCCACTTTTTGCACCACCATCGCGGGTGCGCAGGAAGCACGCAGCAGACCTCTGTCACGCGACAATCAAACAGGTCAAACGGCTCCCGTTTTTCGCCAGTACATGTGCGGAAGACACGAGGCGGGCCGTGTCGAGAAACTCCTACAGGAAATCCTACCCCCACGCCACAACGCCGTGCTGGTGGTCGACCTACGGACCAACAGCATCCTGGTCCAAGGTTCGAACCCGATTCAAACCACCGTCGAACAGTTCATTCGATCTCTGCAGACCGTAGACGGCGATGCGAAATCCGCCCCTGCGGTAGTTCGCGCCTATACCTTACCTCTGCCAGACCGGAAAACTGCGGTGGCGCGAATGCGAACACGTTACGCCGACGAACCGTCCGTGCGAATTACCTTTGACGAGACCACCGGCCGCTTGTTTGTACTCGCGCCCGCCCCTGTCCATCGCGAGATCGCCACCGCGTTACAGAAACCGCTCGCAACCAAACAGGGGCCGACCAACCTCAAGACACCCACGGTCCGCCGCTTTGTACCACTTCCTCCAACACGACACTCCGATATCCGACACCGCATTCTGCGTTTATTCAGTAGCCGTCTGCGATCGACACGCGACCAAGACCGTGACCTGTTTCAGATTCCTTTTCGCTCAGGTCTCGTAACCCTGGAATTCAGTTCCGACAAGGGGGGGCTGTTCATCGCGGGCGCGCCGCGAGCTGCTCGCCAATTCCAAACACTCGTCGCCGCGGTCGTTGCGCTACAAACACCCAGCCAACAAGTACGCATCCTGCTGGTCGAACGCGCCGCACCCGGCCAACTGCGCAAGGCCTTCGATGCCTACCGTGGCGCACCTCCCGAACCTGCCGCCAACGATGGTTCAACGATCGACCGTCGTCCCCCTACTGTCTCTGGGCCAATTCTCACGATCACTCCCGCCGCGTATCTGGCGCCCGATGCTTTCGCACCTGAACCACAACAGGCGGGACAAACGCAGCCGCCCACTGCAGACACCCCACCCGACTCGGACGAGGACGAGGCGACCGAACCACTCCCCGAGTTGGAGAACGTCGAGGTCGAAGCGCTCGACGACCTCGATGTGCTGATACTCCGTGGGCGCGAGCAGGACGTCCAGGATCTGGCGAGGATGATCCGCGCGCTAGACCGTATCAGTGCTGAAACGCAACCGGAGATCACTGTCTACCAACTTCGTCACACGCAGAGTTCCGCCATGGCCAGCGTGATTGGCACCGTCGATAACGACCTAGTCTCAACACGTCAGGGCCGTGTCGAAGTAACTCCCCTAGTCAAGCCAAACGCCTTACTCGTCATCGGCTGGGGTGACGCAGTACAGGCCATGCTGGAACTAATTGGAAAACTTGATCGCCCCGTTCCAGCCGAATCGCAGTTTTCCGTATTTCGTTTGCAGCACGCGTCGGCCGCCAACGCCCAGCAAATGATTACAAGTTTCTTCACCGCCCGCGGTGGATTGGCGCCACAGGTTCAAGTCATTGCCGACCCCCGCACCAACGCCATCATCGTTTACGCCGCGCCCCGCGACATGCAAGAAGTGAGCCGACTGGTCACTCAAATCGACCACGCGCAGGGTGCCGCGGTCAACCGTGCACGCATTTTCACGGTCGAACATGCGTTGGCGGCGGATCTGGCAAGTACGCTAGACGACGCATTGCAGGCCGCCACCGGCGCCAGTTCCTCATCGCGCAACGCGGTGTTGGAACTTTTGACCACCAGTCCCAATGGGGAACGCCTTGTACGTTCAGGTATGTTGAACCAGGTGGAGATCACTCCCAACGTGCGCAACAATACCTTGATCGTATCGGCCCCCCTGGAAAGCATGGACCTCATCGCCGCTCTGATCGAGCAACTTGACACTCCGGTCGCGCGGGCACAACTCAAAGTGTTCCGGGTTGCCAATGGTGATGCCGCCAGCCTGGTGCAAACCCTCAGATCCCTGCTCCCGACTCAATCGGGAACAACGTTCTCAACACAGTTATCCAGTGCGCCAGATGAACCATCGCTTGTCCCGCTACGGTTTTCCGTGGATGCCCGCAGCAACAGCATCCTCGCCACGGGATCCGAGGGCGACTTGAAGATTGTCGAGGCGTTGCTGCTGCGGCTCGATGAAAAGGAGGCTTCCAGCCGCAAAAGTGAGGTCTACCAACTCAAGAACGCGCCTGCCGTCGACGTGGCCGCTGCGATCGGGGAATTTTTGCGTAGCCAGCAATTGCTCCAACAGGCCGCACCCGGCGCTGAAAACATCGCACAGCTCATCGAGCGCGAAGTCGTGGTGGTCCCCGAACCGGTCAGTAACAAACTGATTCTCAGCGCCACGCCGCGGTTCTTCCCTATCGTTAAGGAACTGATTGAAAAGCTCGACGAGCCGGCCCCCCAAGTAATGATCCAGGTGTTGATCGCGGAAGTCACGCTGGGGACAAGTGATGAATTTGGTGTCGAGCTCGGCCTGCAGGACTCAGTGCTATTTGATCGCAGCCTGCTCGGTGAACTGGTCACCACCACGCAGACCACCAATACCCAGTCCGCCGGTGGCGCAGTCACGACAGTTACGGGAGACACCATTCAATCCGCCACCAACACACCGGGCTTTAACTTTGCCAGCCCATTACCACTGGGAAACAGCGGCGGTAGCCTGTCGCTGAATGGTTCACGCCAACTCGGGACTCAAGGTTTCTCCAATTTCACCATTGGGCGTACCAACGCCGAACTCGGGTTTGGCGGCCTGGTCTTCGCCGCCAGTAGTCGCAACATCAATATTCTGCTACGAGCGCTGCAGGAATCACGCCGATTGGACGTTCTCAGTCGGCCGCAAATCCGCACTCTCGACAATCAATCGGCTTTTATTCAAGTGGGGCAACGTGTTCCACGCATCATGGGTTCGACAGTGAATCAAAATGGCCAATCCAACACGGTCGCCTTGGAGAACGTCGGCCTCATCATCGGCGTCACTCCGCGCATTAGCCCTGATGGCATGGTGGTCATGGAAATCGACGCTGAAAAGTCCGCGTTGGGACCTGAACAGGAGGGCGTCCCCGTATCGGTATCCGTCGACGGGACTGTGATCCGCGCGCCTCGCATTGACACCACGACCGCCCAAGCAACGGTGAGCGCCGCCAGTGGTGAAACCATTGTGCTGGGTGGCCTGATTACCAAACGACGACAGGAAATTACGCGGCGGGTACCTTTACTTGGTGATTTGCCGCTGTTGCGTCATCTTTTCCGCTTTGACAGTCAAGGAGAGCAGCGGGCCGAACTGTTGATCATCCTCACTCCGAAAGTCATCCGCACTCCAGAGGAAGGTGAGCAGATCAAACAGACAGAAATGGCTCGCATGAGCTGGTGCGCGGCGGATGTCTATGATCTGCATGGAGATATTGGTCTGCACTTCCAAGAGACGACAATCTCCGAAGAGGGGACCGAAGTGATCTACCCTGATTTTGACCCGCGTGGCCGGCCTGTGGCGGCTCCTGCCGAAGAAGAACCCGTTCCGGTAACACCAAGGCCACTGGAACCTATGCCAGAAAACGCGCAGTACCCACCTGCCAGAGGCGTGCAGCCGGCGCGTTACGCAGACACGCTACCCCGCTCCGATCCCGGTGTCTTGCGGTTACCGCTGCCGACGAGACCCGGCGACACTCCGGCCCCGACTACGCGTACTGTTCAAGGTCCGCTCGACCAGGCAGCAAGTCGCCAAAATACTCCCTAGCAAATTGCTGAGAATCTCACCACCATATATTTCCACTGATAGAAGCTGAAATTCTGCATGGATCGCAAGCGATTTCTCCGTTTACCTTGTCTGACCACCCTACACGGTTTCGCCGCCACGCTCTTTGCGGCCGGTCTGTGCGCAACGCGTCGGGTGTCTTGGTTCGTATTCTTGTGCAGCGGTGTGCTGTACGTCACCGCTGGCTGCTCAACCGTTTCCTTACAACCGCAGTGGCCCTGGTCGAAAAACGACGCAGATACCCTCCTGTTGCCCGATCGAATCCTCGTAATCTGGTCCGACACCACACTCCATCAGCCTGGTTTGCCTGCCGTACGTGGTTTTGGTGGGCGCGTCTTCTTTTATCTCAAAGACCGTCCGGAACCAGTTCAGGTCGACGGCGCGTTGACCGTGCTAGCATTCGGCGGCGAACCGGAGAACGTCATTCAACACCCGGAAAAAAAGTTTGTCTTTACCGTCGATCAGCTGCCCGGCCACTACGCCAAATGCAAGCTTGGCCATTCCTACAATATCTGGATACCGTGGGGTGCCACGGAAGGATCGACGCGTCAAATCCACCTGATGGCGCGGTTTGAAGGGCGTGACGGAGGCATCGTCTTTTCCGAAGGCGTAACCAAGTTGCTCCCCGGCGCCAAACCTGCCATTAGCGCCACCGAGAATGGATCTTTATCAACAATTCGCCAGCCCAGTGTCGCGCCCGCTGGCTACCGGGAAGTTGACGACAATCCGCAGCAAACCGAGATGCGAGTCCATGCCATTGATCTGCCGCCGGATTTTGCTCGCCGTCTTTCACCACGAGCTCGACAACCAGACCGCGCCGCTGCCCCCTCCACGCTCCGCCCGCCTACTCCAGGCACAACCAGCAAGACGGTTACTCCGGCGGTTTCGGAACCGGCGGTGGTACCGCGGCCGGCGGCCGAATCGTCAACTCGTTCTGGATTTCGAAGATTCCAGGGGAAAAGCGGGCTACGATCTCCGCCAACTCCCGCTGGCGTGCGGAGGCAACCGCACCCCGCAGCGTGGCCTGCCGCCCTGCCACCAACACCTCGAACTGGCTTTCGCTCACTGCGGGAAACAGGCGAGTCAAACGCCTCGCCAATTCCTCGCCCCGCGCCGCCGCAGTCGGTGAACTAACTGCAAATGCCACTGACAACTTCGGGTAGTAGAGGGCCTTGCGTGGCTGCTTGGGAAGTACCGGGTTGAGATTCCGCCTGGCTCTCGGCTGCGGGGGCCTGGTACTCTGACGGTTATTCCGCGTTGGCGCCGTGACGGCATCGTTCCTACCCCTGTTGCCGACAAAATCGCCACGCGAACGGCTGCCTCGCAAAAACCGGGCATTCCCGGTAGCCGACCCCGGTGACGCGGCGCGCCCAGCGCGGCGCTGCAGCGTCTGTCCCAATCGCCGCTCACCAAACAATTGCCCGTCGGCGCGTGCTGCCATCACCATCAATACGCACAACCAGAAGACGCAGCTTGAAATTTGTTTTCCCACCACTGTGCTATCTCCCTTTACGCCCTGAGGCAACGGATCTGACACACTCCGTCAACTGAGCGACCGATACGCCGCGTCCTTCACCGTAGTCGGGGCGGCGTGCAGCCGCAACTCACTCCGCTAGCCGATACCGCCACAACTCCCACTACCGCGCCGCGTACTGGATAGCGCCGCCTTTCCACACACCACCCCACCATGACCACAGCAACACGTTACGCCTTGGCGACCGTCCCCAGGTCAAGCGGCGTCTCGGTTTGTACCGTGGCGCCAAACAAATGTCGCGGGTCCCGATCGTAAACCAGTGTGTAGGCGTCAGTTTGGAGGACGTCCTTGAGGATCACGGGCATCAACGCTTCGCAGGACACAAATGTCTCCTCCGAGTTCGGCGCCAGGCCCCGATCGTTGATAGACCAAGCGAATTCTCTGCGACTGAAATGGAGATCTGAGAATTCCGCCTCTAACTTGAGGCACGCGTTGACCGCGGAGCGGTATGCATGACGGAAGCGGTCCACACTCTCCCCTTCGCGCGCCAGCTTGTCGTTATAAACAAGCCCCACACGTTGCTGCGAATAATCGATCGCATAATCGGCCTCGTGACCAACCAGTACCACGCTGGGTGTGCGCGGTACATGACGATAATCCGCCACATCGATCAACAATTCATCCATCGACTGGTTCGCTACCCAACGATGAAACGCGTTGATGACCTGTTCCAAATCGACAGGCATCTCGCCGTCCACAAAAAACTTGACGTTGACATGTTGCAAATTCACGAACTCGCTCCCAAAGCGCTGAGGCCCTCGCTGCGTATCCGGTTATAGCAACTGTGAACCGCTTCCAGAAACAGGTGAGCTTCCTCGATCAATGTGTGCGCAGAATCGTGAGTGTGTTGACTCTCGCCCTGGGTGTGCGCGGCCAGAAAATAGTCCGCGAACTTCGGCCCCGCAAAGGGGTCAAAAATTGCCTCGTTGTCATAATAGCGCTCTTTAAACTCGTCCACGATCTCGTCGACATCACTTTCGGTGACATCGTCATACTGCAATTGCACCAACGCCTTGGCTGCTTTCACCATCGCCCGGTACGCCCCCGCACCGGCCTGCTGATGCTGTCCATTCTCAAGCTGCACTTGCGCTTCGAAGACGGTGCGTTCTGCCGCGCCAATCTCAAACTCAAATTGCGTCACCACTTCTCCAGCGCACTCACCTTTACCAATATCACCCAGGCTGTACTGCCGAGGATCACCCCAATCGGAATAGAACTCGGGTTCAGCCTCGTGCTCTGGCGGATCCTTCGTGACGTCATCCAGCAATTGGCGAATCGCAGCCTTCCCCATCCGTACCACGAATGCGGGAAAACGTTCATCACCGGTACGGTTCTCCATGTAATACGCGGCAATCAAGTCGAGCGCCTGGGGCACCCGTTTAGAGGGCACCGCCACAATTGGCAACCCATACGAGCCCGCATTTTCCTCCCATTGCCCGCCCAGGACCACCTGAAAGTGTGGCACTTTGAAGCCACCGATCGTTCGGCTCACACCATAAAACCCGATGTCGGCAACATGATGTTGACCACAACTGTTAAAACAACCGCTGATCTTGATGTGTAAATCTTCGATCGCCTGCTCCAACTCCGCACTTCGGGCAACCAATTGCTGCCGCAATTCGGCCGCCAAACCACGGGATGAGGAAATCCCCAGTTTGCACGTGTCGGTTCCCGGACAGGCCACAATATCGAATACGTTACTGACTCCAGGCTCAGCCAGCCCCACCGTGTCTAGTGCCTCGTACAACTCCGGCACATCAGCCTGGCTGATCCAGCGCAGTACAAAATTCTGTTCCACTGTGGTTCGGATCGTATCCTTCGTGAAACGGCGGACGATGTCAGCCAATGCCCGCAACTGCGCGGCCGTGATATCCCCCAACGGCAAGGCCACCGTCGCTACCATGTATCCATCCTGCCGCTGACTTCGCAAATTGCTGCGCATCCAGCGGTCAAGCGCACTTCCCGGTTCCACCGCTGGAGCGTCGCCGGACGGGTTGAGTGGTCCCTCTGTATTCTCTTCAATCTGCTCAAGGTAATCCGTCCAGCGTGGATCGTGCGGCAGCTTTGCACGCTCCGCGAGTACCTCCTCCTTGAACTTGTCCATCCCCCATTTCTCGATCAAGAACTTGAGGCGAGCGCGACTGCGTGTCTTCTTCTCCCCGTGCCTTCCAAACACACGAGCCATGGCCTGTGCGACCGGCAGGATCTCCTCCGGTGGCAGGAATTCGTCGAACACCTTAGCCTGGCGTGGAACTGCCCCCAGCCCACCTCCGACTACCATTTGAAAGCCGCGTCGCTCCTCTCCGTCAACAACCCTGACAGCCGCGGTCAAACCCAGATCATGCATTCCGGTCAGACCGCACGCGTGGTCGACGCAACCACTAAAAGTCGGCTTGAACTTGCGACCAAAATTCTGCGCGTCGGGATGCCCCAGCATGAACTGGGTCAACGCATGGGCATAGGGTGTCACGTCAAACGCCTCGTCCGGGCAAACTCCCATGTAAGGACAACCGGTGACATTGCGTACCGAATTGCCACACGCCTCCCGGGTCGTGATTCCGACAGCCGCCAAACGCCGCATTAACGTGGGTGTATTTTCGACGTGTACGAAGTGGAGTTGAAAATCCTGACGGGTCGTGATGTGGACAATGCCGTCCGAGTACTCTTCGGCCAATTCAGCCAGCACTTCCAACTGGGCGGCATTGGTGCCTCCGTAAGGAATCTTGATCCGCTGCATCCCGGGAGCGTCCCAAACCGTATTGGGCCCCTTGGTGGCCTTCGAGTCGTAAGGTAGGGTGCGGGATACGGTGCCATCATTACGTTGTCCGTTGTCATAACGCTGCCCATACACACCACGTCGCAGTCGGGTTTCCGCAAACAACTTTTCGTCCACTTTTTCTTGGCGACGAAGTTGGATCTCCGTCTCAAACACAGCAATTTCCTCTGCCATTTGCGGTGTGATTTCACCATGAAGCCGTTCCTTCCAGACCTCGTTACTCGCCTTCATCAAAACGTGCTCCAAAGTGAAGAATCAACAGGGAAACGTCGCCTGCATCGTAGTTGTCGGAACTCCTCGCAAGGCCGCGAGGCGTGAGGAACGCAAGGCCGCGAGGCGTGAGGAACGCAAGACGCAGCGACCAACGGCAGGGACAACCCTACAATGTACACATGGAATCACACCTTGAGAATGCCCGACGGTACAGAGCGGACGCCCGCCAACACCTTGAAAAATATCCCTTGACTTATATATTCGCGCTCCATGAACAACGACCACTCACTGAGAATTTACGATTCGATGCTGGGCATGCTCTCCAATGAGGACAATCCCACACCAATGGTGCGTCTGAATCACGTGGTTCCCCACCAGCACACGACCTTCCTAGCCAAGCTGGAGTGGTACAACCCGTTCGGCGCGGTCAAAGATCGTGTGGCCGCGAACCTGATCGCCGATGCCGAACAACGAGAGGCCCTGGCACCTGGCAAACGCCTGGTCGAAGCCACGTCAGGTAACACTGGACTAGGCCTGGCAATGATCGGCAATGCCCAGGGCTACCCTCTGCAAACTCCACTTTCCCAGGCTATCCCACTGGAGAAACGGACTGTGCTGCGGTTCTTTGGAGCTGAGGTCGTGGAACTCGACGACTCGCTCTGCCCCGCGCCAGGAGCTCCCGAAGGGGCCATCGCCAAAGCCCGCGCCACCGCGCAATCCGACCCGGACACCGTTCACCTCGACCAGTACGTCAATGAAGCGAATCCACAGGCGCACTACCGGACCACCGGACCGGAAATCTGGAAACAGACCGCCGGCGCCGTCACGCACCTCATTGCCGGCCTGGGAACCTGCGGAACCATCACGGGTACCGGACGGTTTCTCAAAGAGCAGGCTGCTGCCGTTCAGGTGCTGGGAGTCTGTCCGGAAGAGGGCCACGACATCCCGGGTGTCCGCAGCCGTCGTCAACTGCAACAGACGCAACTCTATCGGCCCGATGAATATGACGCGGAAATTGAGATCGGCAATCGCGAAGCGTACGACCTGTGTTGGCGTTTGAATCGAGAAGAGTGCATTATCGCGGGACCTAGCTGCGGCATGGCACTGGCCGGAGCGCTCAAGCTGGTACCGGACGAACCGGGGCTGATTGCCGTGGTGGTCTTCCCCGATAACATTTTCAAGTACGCCTCGTCGGTGTTGCGTCACTTCCCCCAGCTTGTACCCCACACAGGCCCGGGTAGCGACGAAAGCGATACGTCGGCGCCCAGTAAAAGCGACACACTCCTAGCGGAGATGATGGAGAACCTCAAAAACCCGTACGACTCGGTGCGTGTGAAAGACTTGCACGAAGAGTTGGCACAAACAGATCCGCCACTGGTGGTCGACATTCGCTCTCCTGAAATGTTTGCTGACATACATATCCCCGGATCACTCAACATCCCGGAAGACGATCTCGCGACGCGGGAACAGGAACTTCCCCAGGATCGTGACGCCGCCATCGTGACGCTCTGTAATATAGGCAAGTTCTCCAAACGGGCCGCCCTGCTGCTGAAATCAAAAGGATACCGGCACGTGCGCACCGCCAAGGGTGGCCTCAATGAATGGGTCCGGAAAGGTTTCAGCGTGTCTTCACACGATGCGGATGCCTCCAACACTCCCTGATCACCTCGGTTTCCCTCTCTCCGGAGCTAATGCAATGGCCATCCTGCGACAACGCCGACGGGCCATTTTCGGATCGCTGATGGCCTGTCTGCTGCTTACCATTCCACCCTGCGAGAGCCTCCGCGGCCAGACGTTCGAAGTGTTGGAAACCGCGGAACAGATCACGCTGAGCACACCTCAGTTGCAAGCCGCCATCCGTAAACAGGGATACGTGAGTGGCGTAGCAGCCGGCTCCCTGCTTGATCGCAAATCTGGTTTCCGTGATGTCGGCTACGGACTCGACATCGTCGACTGGATCATGGAACCCGGCAGTGATGAAAACTACCGCGCTGATCTCGACGAGGAACTCATTTATCGATTCAACACACCTTACCACGGCAAGACACCGAAACGTTCAATCGAAGGCCCGCAAATCTGCACGCAAGCCAAACGCCTCCAACCGCGCACGATCCGTGGCAAGGATTTTGTCGCCTTCGTCTCTTCCTACCGCTACCAGACCGCTGCACCGGGAAAACAAAAGGGGTCCCTGTGGACCCAGACAATCGTATTCCCGGCAGGCAAACGATACTTCGTCTCCAGCGATCGCATCGACGCCCGCAACAGTAGCCCCGCCATGTTCCTGCGCATCGACATGCCCGGCCATATTAAACATGATCGCGGTAATACGTTCAGCGAAATCTACCTCAGCTACCACGCTCCTCGACAGGGCCGGACCACGACCATCCCCGCAGCCCGTTTCTTTACCAACTTTGCTCCCGATGAACAGTTCAATTATCGACGCGACCGCGTCGCCACGCCCCCCCGACGGTTCATCCGCGCCTACCGTCTGCGCGATCCGCAGACAGGTAAACAAGGGCCCTGGCTGGCTGGCATGACACTCGATCCGTCGGTTGTCCATGAAGCCTGGTGCCACCAACGTGGCTACGTCTGCATGATCGAGGAATTTGGTGGACGCCCGGTTCAGGCGGGCGAGTCGTTCAGCGCCGCGTTTATCGTCGGCTACTTCGACTCCATTGCGGAAATGCACAACGTGTACGACCAGCATCTCGGCGCGAGCGGTCTGACGGCTACAGCCGCGGGCTGGAAACTCACCCGCAGCAAACCCTAACAGCCCCCCAGCAGGGTTACCCCAGGGCTCGTCCGCGGTGAAACCGAAACGGGCTGTTTAAGCCGCAAAATAGCCGTCCCAGACTGCCTCTGGCTGAAGCCGGTACTGACCGTTGGTCGATTTCTGTGTATGATCAGGATTACACCGAGAGAGAGTACCGCGGACTGCCAACCCTCCTCGGCGTGTTGCTACCCTTCGCGGGCTCACGCCCGCCTCACCACGAACAGGGCTCACCTTTCCGACTGCCCTGGGAAGGAACTGTCGATGTCGTTCCGCCGTCGAGTCGCTCACACCCATTCCACCGGACTCACACGACGCGAGCTCCTCCAGGTGGGGTACTCCGGCGCTATGGGAATGGCACTCCCAGCGCTGTTCGCGAACCGCGCGCAAGCCGCCGCGAAACCACAACCCCCGCAAGACGGCAAAAAGATGCTCCTGGTGTGGACGACGGGCGCCATGAGCCACCACGACACGGTGGATATGAAGCCCGATGCCCCGGCTGAAGTCCGCGGTGAATTCAAACCGGCGGCAACCTCGATTCCCGGTTTCCAGATGTGCGAGCACATGCCGGAACTCATCAAGCACGCGGACAAATTTGCCGTCGTCCGCTCGTTTGCCCACAAAGACAACAACCATCTGATGTCCACCCACCACGTGCTGACGGGGCAGTTTCAGCCTGGTGCGTTTTTCGACAAGATCGCCTCGCGCACCGATTGGCCCAACTACGCGGGCGCTTACGATTACTTCCGACCACGCCATGACGGCATTCCCAACGGAGTCAATCTCCCCACCTTTATGCAGCAACCGCCACTGATCTGGCCAGGACAGCATGCCGGACTTCTGGGGGCGACCCATGACCCGTGGCAAATTACCAGTGATCCCAACCGTGATGACTTTAAAGTAGACAGCCTGACGCTCTCGCCAGGTCTGGATGTCAATCGAGTTTCCGGTCGGCACGGTCTGTTGAGCGATCTCAATCGTCAGCGAGAGCGGCTTGCGCGATCCAGCGCTGGGATCCGCATGACGAGTGAACAAGATTTGGCTTATAACATTCTGACCTCCCGCAAACTCGCCGATGCGTTCAAAGTCGATCAAGAGACGGACTCAATGCGCGACAATTACGGGCGGCACACGACCGGCCAGTCACTGCTGCTGGCTCGGCGTTTACTGGAAGTCGGCGTTCCCGTCGTGCAGGTCAACGTAGGAAACGCACAAAACTGGGACAATCATTCAAAAATTTTCCCGACACTAAAGGACCGACTGCTGCCCCCCTTGGATAAGGGAATGGGGGCTCTGCTCGCAGATCTCTCCGATCGCGGCATGCTGGATGATACGTTCGTCGTGCTGATCGGTGAATTCGGACGCACTCCAAAAATCAACAAGGACGCGGGCCGCGATCACTGGGGTCCCTGCTTTAGTGGACTGTTTGCCGGCGGTGGCGTGCGGGGCGGCCAGGTGATCGGCAAAACCGATCCTCACGGGTCCTACCCCATCAGTCATCCCTACTCACCGGAAGACATCGGCGCGACCGTCTATACCGTGCTGGGCATCGATCCGGCCAGTGAAATGTACGACCGTTTTAACCGGCCCATTCGGCTCAACAGTGGTACGCCCATCGCGCCCTTGTTCGGTTAGCTACAGCCTGTCCTATCCAGGGTGCAAACGCTCGCTATCCCACCGCAACGACCACGCCGGGACCGCGCGGAATCCATACCGTCCCGTATCCTGACCAAACGCCTTCGCGTTTGCCACCTGTGGTTGCTAAAATTGAGCCCGTCCTGGACGCCAAACGCGAGAAACCACGATGCGACGCCTGCTGTTATCGACCTGTTATCTCTGGACTGGAATGACGCTCAGCGGCTGGACCGCCGAGCCGGCGATCCCTTTCAACGAGCGGATCCGGCCGTTGCTTTCCGCCCATTGTTTTTCCTGCCACGGACCCGATGCCGCCAGCCGCAAAGCTGGCCTGCGCCTCGATACGCGGGCCGGCGCACTCGCCGGACAAGCGGTGGTGCCAGGTGAGCCCAGCCAATCTGAACTGATTCGGCGGATCAACAGCAGCGACCCCGACGTGCAGATGCCTCCCCCGACCAGTGGCAAAGCACTGACGATCGCCCAACGGGAATTGCTGACACGGTGGATCGCCAGCGGCGCCCAATGGCAGGACCACTGGTCCTTCATTACGCCGGTACGGCCCGTATTACCACAACCCGGGGGAGTGTCGGAATGGGCCCGCAACCCGATTGATCACTTCATCCTCGCGCAGTTGAGCCGGCTGGGACTCAAACCAAACCCCCCCGCCGCTCTCCATCACCTCGCTCGCAGGGCGGCACTCGACCTGACTGGGCTACCCGCTCCTCCCGCCCTGACACGTAAGCTGACGGCCAGAACAGACCCAGCTGCCTTTGCTGCCTACATCGATGACCTGCTGAGTTCTCCCCACGCGGGTGAACACCGTGCGCGTTACTGGCTTGACGCCGCTCGCTACGGCGATACCCATGGCATGCACGTCGACAATTACCGAGAGATTTGGCCTTATCGCGACTGGGTGGTGGACGCATTCAACGCCAACATGCCGTTTGATCGTTTTGTACGGCAACAACTGGCTGGTGACCTGCTTCCCGGAGCGACACTCCAGCAGCGCATCGCCACCGGATTCAATCGCTGCAACATCACAACTTCGGAAGGCGGCGCCATCCCCGCCGAACTCGACGTCCGTTACATGGTCGACCGCGTCGAAACCACATCCACGGTGTTTCTAGGATTGACGACAGGTTGCGCCGTCTGCCATGACCACAAATACGATCCGATCAGCCAGGCCGAGTTTTACCAGCTGGGCGCCTTCTTCAACAACACGACCCAGCCTGCCATGGATGGAAATCAGAAAGACACCCCTCCCGTCGTGGCGATTCCTGAATCAGAACATCAAGACGAGTGGCAAGAGCTTCAAACCCGCAGAAAAACCTTGAGCACAGCTTTGCGTCACGATGCCAAGGAGGTGGAACGCTGGTGGGCCGCGGCGCCCGAGCTTCCGGAACATCCGGTGGGGAAAGATGGTCTGGCGGTATGGCTCCCGCTGACACAAAACGAGGGTGCCGCCAGTCCGCTTCCCGGGTCGGCTCAATGGGCCAATGACCACCCTGCGGGGCGTCGCGGAATCCGTTTTGGTGACCGCGGCCAGCTCACTTCCCCACTGCCGCTGCTGAAAAGCGATCAGCCACTGACCGTCAGCTTCTGGTTCCGCACACCCGACACGGTTTTGGCGACCACCCTGTTTTCACAGCAACACAAAGAGAAAGATGGCCCTGAAGTCGGCTGGAAAATTAGCGGCGGAAGTCAGGGTGCGGTGACTTTTGAGTTGACCGACGCCAAAGGCAAGAAAATCCGTGGCAATCTGCCGGACAACGAAGCGCTCACGCCGCGGTCCTGGCAACACGTCTGCGTACGTTACTCCGGCGGACAAGCCAACTCGTCAATCAGTATCCTGGTCAACGGCCGGGCGGGTAATCTACGTAACGCCTCAGAGCAACATTGTTCTGGAACGGATCTGGCGGCTACAGAACTGAAGATTGGGGGCCCTTATCCCTCAGCCGGGCTGAGTGATGTACGCGTCTTCCGCCGCTGGCTGCTCGACGAGGAAGTTCGATTGCTCGCCGACGAACACCAGTTGCGTGAATGCTTCGCCCGGGCCGCTCCCTGGGACCAGCTCTCCGACACTGACCGTCAACGGCTAAAGCAGCATTTCCACCACGTGGTAGACCCTGATTTCCGAACCGCGGCGCGCGGATTGGCGCAAACGGAAACCCGTCGCGACTTTATTTATGCGCGTTCCACCACTACCCTCGTTATGCAGGAACGCCCCACCGTCCCGCGTGCCGAAATTCTCGAGCGTGGTGATTACACCAAGCCGGTGGCCGAGGTGCGACCCGGCGTCCCAACCGTGCTCCCTCCCTTACCCACCGGGAGCCCCGCCAACCGCCTGGGGCTCGCCGATTGGCTGGTCCATCCAGACCACCCGCTGACGGCCCGAGTGACCATCAATCGCCTTTGGCAATCTCTTTTCGGAACGGGGCTGGTGCGCACTGCGGAGGATTTCGGAGTCATGGGAGACGCTCCCACGCACCCTCAGCTCCTCGATTACCTGGCTGTCGAATTTGTGGAATCGGGCTGGGACGTCAAGCACATGCTGCGAATGATGGTTAACTCAGCCGCCTATCAGCAAAGTAGTCTTACCACTCCCGCTAAACTTGCTCAGGACCCACAAAACCGGTTCCTCTCCCGGGGTCCACGAATGCGTCTGGACGCGGAAGTCCTACGTGACCAAGCGCTGGCCGTCAGCGGGCTACTATCGCTGAACCTGGGCGGTCCCAGCGTACGGCCTTACCAGCCGGCGGGACTCTGGAAAGTCGTTGCCATCACTGGCAGCAATACCAGGGAATTCAAACAAGACCAGGGAGAGGCCCTCTACCGCCGCAGCCTCTACACTTTCTGGAAGCGGACGTCACCGCCCCCTTCAATGGCCGCCTTCAACGCACCGACTCGGGAACAATGCACCGTCCGACGTGAAAGGACAAATACTCCTCTCCAGGCGCTGGTGCTGATGAACGATCCTCAGTTCGTGGAAGCGGCGCGACACCTGGCCCAACGCGCCCTCACGCAACACCAGGACGCTACCGCACGGGCAACTTGGATGCTTCACGAGGTGGGATGCCGCGGTGATCAGCCTGATGTGGAGGACACACTGGCGGCGGCGATGGAACTGGGAGCACTGTTCCAGACCGACCCTGCAGCCGCCGAATCGCTGATTGCAACCGGTAGCAGCAAACCAAATGCAGAAATCAATCTAATCGAACTGGCAACCTGGACCATGATCGCCAATCTGCTCCTCAACCGAGACGACATCATCAATAAGTAATGTGGCCTATTCGTTCCACACAGGAATCAATCGATGCGCAACGACCATCCCTTTGACCGCTGGGTTTCACTGGAGACCCGCCGCCAGTTTTTCGGCAAAACCGCCAAAGGCCTCGGCTCCGCAGCGCTCACGTCATTATTGTCCCGCACTGGATCTGCTGCGTTGCCGACACCAGGTCAACGTGGTGGCGCCCTGGGAGCTGGCCACTTCCCCGCCCGCGTCAAACGGGTGATCTGGCTCTTTATGGCAGGAGCGCCGTCCCAGCTCGATACCTTCGACTACAAACCAACGATGGTCGATCGTTTTGACACAGACCTCCCGGAATCAATTCGTCGCGGTCAACGTCTGACCACCATGACGGCCTCGCAGGCGCGGTTCCCGATCGCGCCGACCATGTTTCAATTCCCTCAACACGGTGAATCCGGCAAACGTATTAGCGAACTGCTGCCCAAAACCGGCTCCATGGCAGATGACCTGGCCTTCGTACACACCGTCTGGACGGAGGCCATTAACCACGATCCCGCCATTACCTACATCCAGACGGGAAATCAAATCCCCGGCAAACCAACATTGGGTGCCTGGCTGAGCTACGGCCTGGGGAGCATGAATGAAAACCTCCCCGAATTCGTCGTATTGAATTGTGCTCCGCGAGGCCAGGCGCTCTACTCGCGTCTGTGGGGCAGTGGCTTTCTTCCTTCACGTCATGCCGGCGTTGCATTCCGTGCACAAGGCGACCCGGTACTGTACCTTTCCAACCCGCGTGGCGTCAGTTCGGACGCGCGCCGTTTGATGCTCGATCGATTGCAAACAATGAATCGGCGGATCTATGCCGAACTCCAGAACCCCCAGACCCAGGCCCGCATTGAGCAGTATGAAATGGCATTTCGAATGCAGGCCTCCGTCCCTGACTTGGTGGAAGTCGGTGACGAACCGCAACACGTACTCGATCTCTACGGAAAAGACGTCAAGAAACCAGGCACTTTCGCCGCCAATTGCCTCCTGGCGAGAAGGATGGCGGAACGAGGTGTCCGCTTTGTGCAAATCTTTCACCGCGGCTGGGACCACCACGGCGACTTACCTAACAACATTCGTCGTCAGACTGGCGAAGTAGACCAGCCCAGTTGGGCGCTGGTACAAGATCTCAAGCGACGCGGTCTGCTCGACGATACCCTGATCATCTGGGGAGGTGAATTCGGGCGTACCATCTACAGCCAGGGCGTTCTCAAACGAAACAACTACGGGCGCGATCATCACCCAAAATGTTACTCGATGTGGTTTGCTGGCGGTGGAATCAAAGGTGGCGTGACCCACGGACAGACCGATGAGTTCGGCTACAACATCGTCCAAGATCCGGTTCACGTCCGCGACCTCAACGCCACCACTCTGCACCTGATGGGTATCGACCACCGGCGTTTTACGGTTCAGCACCGGGGGCTGGATGAGCGACTCACGGGTGTCCAGGAAGAAGCACGTGTGGTGCGAGAAATTCTCAGTTGAGGCCGTTTCGCGGAAGCCTCCGGAGCATCGCGTCGGTCCGGCGATAAGATGCGTGTCCGCAGTGACCAACGTGGTCTTGAAATTCCCTTGCCATGCCTCTGCTAGTTACTTTCCTCTTCCGCTAAACGCACACGAAATTCCACCGGAATCAACACTTGTTGACTGATGGTTTTGTCTCCCTGACGGGCCGGTCGAAAAACCCACTTGCGAACCGACTCCAGAGCCGCTTTGTCGAGTTCCCGATGACCCGAGGACTTCTGGACCTTGACTTTGGTAAGCCGGCCGTTCGCCCCTACGTCTGCCTGTAAAACAACGCGACCTTCCACGCCATCCTGTTGCAACGCCTCAGGGTAGAGAATCGGCACACGGGTCTGCAGCCTAGCAGGCCTACGGGCACCCAATTTCGCCGCCACTACTGCTGGCCGCGGCACCTCAATCGCCACCTGTTTTTCAAGCTCCAGCGGCACCAGTTTTTTTGTGACCTTCTTGACGGCGACCGGCTTTTTTTTCGGTAAAGGACGCAGTTCCGGTTCAGGACGCGGGAATTCACGATGCGCAACCCTGGTTTTTCTGATCGGAGTTGGAACAGGCCTGGGAACCGCCGGTAGCTCCGGTTGCTGTAGCGCTCGTACGATTGGCTTCTTGGCGGGCTCCGGTACAGTAGCTTTGACTTGAGTCGGCTCTATCGGCCGCAAATTCTCCTTGACGACGGCAGCCTCGCGCGTCACGATCGCCTCGGTCGGTTGCTTGCGCAACTGTTGCGTTGGCGGCGCCGCTACATCAACCGGTTCTTGAACCTCGGTCTCGGCGCGTTCTAGTTCCGGCTTATTCGGCTGTGGGGCTTCCACTGCTACCTCGGGCTGTTCCATTACCGGCAGGTCATTGGGCGTGTCTTGGACACGCTCCACCTGCTTTACATCCGGATCAGGCAAGGGAGTCTCACGAGGAGTAAGCTCCTCGACGGGTTCCATGTCCTCCGTTAGCAACTCAACCTGCTGCGGCACCGCAGCGTTCGCCGGCACCACCTGCACACTGATTGTCGTCTCACCCGACTTGATTTCGTCTAACTTCAGTTGCTGGCGGGTCGGGTCTTCAACACGTACCCACCCTAAAGCAGCGTGAATCACGAGGCTAAGACCAAGACAAAGCAAAAAGAGAAAGTTCTGCATCACACTTCAAACAACCGGATTCTGGCTAGACATGACCGGGGACCTTGACGCTGGACAGATCTTCTAGAACACTATTGTAATTGAGTCTCATATTCTATATAGGCACGGCAGTCGCTGGCAACCCTAAGACTGTGACCGGCCAGCACACCGCGTGACCGTCGGACCACAGACAAGACCAGCGTATAATCGCACCGATAAAGGCAGAGATCCATGTGGGGCCTCGATATCTGGGAGCTGTTAACCCGCGGGGGCGTGGTCATGTGGCCATTGCTGTGCTGCTCCGTGTTGTCGGTCGCCATTGCTATTGAACGGCTCTGCTATTTCTCCATAAAAGCGACCAGATACTCCAGATTCCAGGGCCATTTGGAAAAGTTAATGCGAGCCAAGGATATCCAGGCGGCGGATTCGTTTGTCTCTTTTCATCGCAGCCCGTTAGCCCGGGTCGCAAAAACCTACCTGTCCCATATATCCCAACCCGCCAGCCTTCGCCAAGAAGCGGCAACGCGTGAGGCCTCGTTACAGCTCACACACCTGGAACGTCGTTTGGGCTGGCTCTCCATTATCGGCACGCTGGCGCCAATGATTGGACTGCTGGGCACCGTGATCGGCTTGGTTGATGCCTTTCAACAAATTGAACTTGCCGGCGGACAAGTCCAGCCTTCCGACCTGGCCGCAGGCATCTGGAAAGCACTGTTGACCACCGTGTTCGGCCTCATCGTGGCGCTACCCACCCTGGCCATTTTTCACGTTTTCGATTCGCGTGTTGGTAGTTTGGCGCTGCAGATGCAATGGCTTGTCGCGCACCTCAATGAGTGGACCAGCCCCACCAGCCACGAAACGCACATCGTCAGCCCCGCCGGGACAGTTGCACCACAGCCGGCTCCAGTGTCTGCACCGTCTGCACAGCCCGCCGCGCTCAGCGTCGAGGAGGGCTAACCACATGGAAATCCCTCGCAGACGTCGCTCACGCGTCAACATTGAAATGAGTCCCCTAATCGACTGCATTTTTCAACTGTTGATTTTCTTCATGCTGAGTTCAACCTTCTTGACGCCTTCCATTCGACTCACACTGCCACAAGCGGGTGGCGCGTCGCGTCCCGAAAGCGATCCAATCATGGTTACGCTAGACGCTGAGTCGAATGTGTTCGTCAATAAGGACCCCACTTCACTCGCCCAATTGGCCAACGCATTGAAACCCCTCATCGACGTTTCCGAGAAGAAAGTCGTCACGATCCGTGGGGATGAGAAGATGCCCTACGAGCTGTTCGTACGGGCCCTCGACGCGGCCAAGAGCAGCGGCGCCATTCATGTCAACATCGCGCATGAGAGCAAGAGTCCTTAATCCTTCGCGACAGCGAGGGTCGGACCCGGCATCAGGTGGCGCCGACATTCATGTTACGCGGCGCGGTAGAAGACGGTACGAAAACACGACTGCGTCGTAACTCAAGTCTCCACTTGCACCTCGACAGGAGGCCTGTATGCCACGGGTACACATCGACTTACTCGACGACTCCGAATGGCCGGATGCCGGATTCTCGTTCGAGCTCCCCATTCAACCAAAACGCGCTGCATTAATTGTTGTGGACGTGCAACGTTACGCCACCGACACCACGGGCAATCTGGCTGACACGGTACGCCACCAGCAGCCGGAGTTGCAGGCTGGATTTGCCGCGCGTGCCGAACAAATGATTGTCAATATCCAGCGTTTGCTCTCACGTTTCCGTAGCGACACACGCCGCGTAATCTACACCTGCCACGGCGCCCAGAGCCAAGATGGCAGTGACTTGATTCTGCGACGACGTGGTCGTGAACAGGCAGCGAAACAATCCACCGATGGCGACTCCGGCCACCTGCCCACGAAAAAGGACGCTGGTTACGCCATTGATTCTCGGGTCGCCCCGCAAGCGGGCGAACTCGTCCTGGACAAAAACACCAGCAGTGCTTTTCACACCACTCCCATCGATCTCTATCTACGAAACATGGGTATCGAAACGCTCGTTCTTACCGGTGTGGCAGCCGATCAATGCGTACTGGCAACGGCGATTGACGCCGCCGACCGAGGTTTCCATGTAATCCTGGCTTCCGACGCAGTCGCCAATCTCGATCCAGGCAGTGCCACCGCGACCCAAATTCTCTTCGGCCGCGTGTGGGGTTATGTCATGACGACGGACGACATTCTCAACTGGATGACAAGCGGCCAACCTCCTCAGCGCACCCGCCACCCCGCCACGGGTCTGGGCTGAGCAACGATCAGAAAACAGCCACCCTGCTGCCAGATTTGGCCTACAATAGGCGCCGAGTAACACCACCGGGTACGTGCAACCCGACTGGTGCTAACCAATGCTCGACAAAATGGCACATCTCCCCCCCCTACCTGTAACCCCGCCCCTACCTGCAACAGGGAACGCAGCTGATGACACGGCCTCAGATTGCCGCGGTGGTCACTGAATATCGACGCTACAGCCACGCGCAGCATATTCTCGACCGTTTCCTGGGTGGCTACGGCTTTAACGGCCGGCACCATCAACCGGCCATGGACCTGGTCGCGCTCTACACAGACCAGGTTCCCGACTCCGATGTCAGCCGACTACGGGCCAAAGAGTTCCCGCACCTGAAAATTTACCCCACCATCGCCGAGACCCTGCAGTGCGGTGGCGAACGACTCGCCGTGGACGGCGTGGTCCTTATCGGTGAACACGGCAAATACCCGTTCAACGAAAAACGCCAACACCTCTATCCGCGTTATGAGTTTTTCCAAGAGATCGTCTCGGTCTTCCGCGACAGCGGCCGCGGCGTCCCCGTCTTCAACGACAAACACCTTTCCTGGAACTGGGAATGGGCGGTGGACATGGTGCAAACGGCACGCGACCTCGAGTTCCCTTTGATGGCAGGCTCTTCCGTTCCCGTCAATCGCCGAATTCCCGCGATCGACATGCCTTGGGAAGCGCCGTTAGAAGAAGTCGTCTGTCTGGCCGCTGGCGGCGACATGGACGGCTACGGCATCCATGCATTGGAGGGAATTCAATCACTCGTAGAGCGACGCCAGGGTGGTGAAACGGGGGTTGTAGAAATGCATGCGTTCACGGACGACGCCGTCTGGGACGCAGTTGAGGCCGGCTCCTGGGAGGCCGGTGGCTGTGACCCGGCTCTGCTGACGGCGTGCCTCTGCCGCAGCCAGGCGATGACTCCTTACCGCGAGGGCTTCAACCATTTGTTGCCCCCCGGCGATGCTATGCCCCCGCTCGTGAAACCGCCCAATCGTCCTATCTGTGCACGCTATCGACATCGCGACGGCGTCCGCGTGACCATGATGTTTCTGGAAGGGCTCGTCCATGACTTTACGTTTGCCGCCCGTATTCGTGGCCAGCGTGAGCCGCTCTCCCTAAAATTTCATCTGCCACCACGCGAAGTCTGCAACTTTTTCAGCCCGCTTAATTTCCATATCGAACAGTTTCTGTTGAACGGCACTCCACCCTTTCCCATTGAACGCAACCTGCTGACCACCGGGCTTACGGCTGCGGGGGTGGAATCGATCTGGCAGGACCAGCGTCCTCTGGCGACCCCACATCTGGACATTCGTTACCAAGGCCCGCGCGAATCCACATTCTGGCAGACTTGAGAAGCGTGCCGGTTTAATCACACCGCGACGTTGCTGGCAGGCCTCTGGTTTCACGCTAGACTATCTGGCTCCCCACCCTCTATCCACTGCACCATCACGCCGAGCTTCAGTCGGAGCGACACCATGCCACCATCAGCTCTGCAACGCCGCGCTTTCCTGCGTCGGGCTTCGTCAACCTGCGTCCTGGGACCTGGACTGGGCGTGTGGCAATCCGTCTCCTCCGCTGCGACCAAACCGCGCGCGCGCAACGACCGGCTGGGCGTCGGCGCGATTGGCCTGCGCTACCAGGGCTCGGTAATCACCCACAAAGCACAGATGTACGGCGATGTGGTGGCCTTGTGTGATGTCGATCGTCACGTCCGTGAGCAGGGACGTGCCAGCTTCGGAAGCACCCCCCGTATTTTCGAGGATTACCGTGAGCTTCTCGAAAGACCCGATGTCGACGTCGTCTTGATTGGCACACCCGATCATTGGCACACCAAAATGGTGCTCGACGCCTGCCGCGCAGGCAAGGACGTCTACTGTGAGAAACCCCTCACCTTGACGATCGACGAAGGAAAACTCATTCGCGATGTGGTCCACCAGACCGGCCGTGTCGTCCAGGTCGGTTCCTGGCAACGCAGTGACCATCGTTTCCGCCTGGCCGTGGAGATGGTCCGCCAGGGAAGGCTTGGCAAGCTGCAACAAGTCGATGTCGTACTCGGAAAAAACAAACAGGGCGGGCCCTTTTTGTCGCGACCGGTTCCCCGTCACTTCAACTGGGACATATGGCAGGGGCAGACTCCAGCAGTCCCCTATCTGCCCGAACGCAGTCATTTCACCTTCCGCTGGTGGTACGAATACTCAGGTGGCCAGATGACCGACTGGGGAGCCCATCACCTGGACATCGCACAGTGGGGAATCGGCAGCCATCCCACGCGCATCGAAACCCAAGCCCGCTACCCGAGCGCCTCTGACAGTTTCAACGTGGCAATCGACTTCTCCGCCCGTTACCACTACCCCGATGGCGTCGTCATGACTGTCAGCGACCAGGGACGCAATGGCGTAATGTTCACGGGAAGCGAAGGGCGGATCTTTGTCAATCGCGGCACTCTTTCTGGCGCGCCGGTAGAAGCCCTTGGCCAAAAACCCTTTTCGCGTGACACCTTCTCGCTGTACGATTTTGACAACCGCTCGCGACCCCAACGTGTTGGCAAGCTCGATGCCATCATTAACCACATGGGCAATTTCTTCGACTGTGTTGTCGCCCGCAAGACTCCCATTTCTGATATGGAAAGCCAACACCGCAGCGTCACGACCTGCCATCTGGGAAATATCTCGATGCGGCTCGGACGGCCTCTCGAATGGGATCCCCAAACAGAAACCTTCACCGACAACGATGCCAACCAACTTCGCAGTCGCCCGCAACGTAACGGGTACGAAGTCGCCTGAAAGCGCCCCTGCTCTTCATCAAGGGAGAAACTGATGCCGAATCTCACTTCCACCGCCGCTGACCGTCGCCGTTTCCTCGCCGGCGCCGCGGCACTCGGAGCAGCGAATGTCCTGGCAACCAGCACCGCAACCGCCGCGGAGCCCGACTTTCAACTCAAGTACATTCTCGGCTCCTGTATGTACGGTTACACGGCGGTGACCGAGATCATGCCCCAGGTCCAGAAAATCGGCGCCCGCGCGATCGACATCTGGCCCAAAGTGCATGGCAATCAACGCGAACAGCTGGCAGAAATGGGAGAAGAACAATTCAGCCAGCTGCTCAAGAAACATCAGATCACATTGGGTTGTATCACCCAGTACAAACTGGGCCCCTTCGGCCTCCGCGATGAGATGCGTCTCGCTCAGCGACTAGGGTGTACGACGATGGTCACCGGCGGCGCCGGACCGCGTGGTCTGAAGGGGAGTGAACTCAAATCAGCCGTGGCCGGATTCATCGAAAAAATGAAACCGCACCTAGCTGTGGCAGAAGAGACCGGCGTGACCATCGCCATTGAAAATCATGGCAGCAACCTTATCGAGTCGCCCGATTCATTGAAATGGCTTGCCGAGCTGCGGCCTTCCAAACACCTGGCCATCGCCTTGGCCCCCTATCATCTACCTCAGAATGAACAGTTGCTCAGCAACTTGATCCGTGCGCTGCCAGAGAGCATCGCCATGTTCTACGCCTGGCAACACGGCATGGGATGCCACAAGAAACTCCCTAAGGAACAGGAACTGCTCCAGTTACCCGGGCGCGGCAAGCTGGACTTTGCACCGTTATTGGCGGCCCTCCGCGACATCCGCTATTCGGGTTGGACCGAGATTTTCATGCACCCCGTCCCACGCGGCATTCCGATTTTGGAAAGCACAGTAGCGGTTACGGCGGAAATCAACCGATCCCGCTCCTACGTCGAAGAACAGCTGGCCAAACGGTAGATAGCCAAGCACGCGGCCCCACCGCAGCGTACAACGGCAGGACGCCGTCTAGACGACACTCGCCCCCTCGTAACCCGGGTCCTTCAGCGCCAGGAGTCCAGACCACGATGCCCAGTCGCAGATCACTGCTCGCCACCACCGCAACCGCCGCCCTAGCCGGCTCCGTCGCCGAGCCACCCCTCCCGGCGGCCCCGCGCCGCAAGATCCGCGTCGGCGCGCTCAATGTCGGCGAATACACTTTCTGGGGCATCTGGGCCGACATTCTTTCTCCTCAAGGTGTCTTGGGAACGCCACTGCTAGAGATGGACATCACCCACTGCTGGGATGTCAATCCCGCTCGGTCTCGGCAATTCGCCACGCGCTATGGTTGCCAGCCGGTCGCCACTTACGACGGGATGCTGGGACAGGTCGACGCGATCGCCTTTGGCGGGCTCTACGAAGTTCCCTGGCAACACCAGTTGGCACGCCCCTATGTCGATGCGGGCGTACCAACTTACCTGAGTCGCCCGTTCAGCTACCGGCTCCGCGACATTGACGGGTTACTTGAACTGGCTGCCAAGCGAGGCACTCCGCTGATGGCTTCCAGCTGCCAGGAGCACTTGCACCATGCCAGCCTGCTTAAATCCCGTCTCACCAGCTGTGGCACAATCAAAGCCGTGCAGGGCACGTGCAGCAGTCAAGAATTTCCGGCCCACTTCCACATTCAGTGGTTTCTGCCTCGGGCACTCGGATACGACGTGGAGCAGGTAGGCCTGATTACCGACGATGAGCGGAATTCAAGCTACTTGCAAGAGACCATGCTTTTCCGAGGAAGCGACAGCCAACCGCCCTACCTGGCCGCATTACAGGCCGCCAGTGGCAGCCACCACCTCTACGTCCAGGTCATCGGCGAGCAGGGAACCCAGTCAATCTCCATGGATCGCAGCCCTAATCGCCGTGAAGAGCTATACAGCTATTTCGCGCCTCAACTAGTTGACATGCAACGAACCTTTACCGGGCAGCCGTTCCAGCCGCTCGACATCATCCGCAAAAAGACCCAGCTCTTCCTGGCGGGCTCGTACTCCCACCTTGTACGGAAGGGAACGATGGTCCCGGTAGACGATGTCCCGCTCGACTGGTCACCACGCCACTTCAAACCTGGCTGGATCAATGAGAAGCTGTTCAAGAACTGATACTACTTGACCGAGATTCTGCTGAGACACGGCAGGAGCCAGCTGACGTTATTTCCACAGCCCGCCAATCGTCATCGACAATGCCGCAACAATTGCAGCTCATGAACCTATAGGTCTCGGCCTGTTACAGAATAGTCCCCAACACACCGCTTCCCTCTTATCACAGCCGCTGTCCTTCAGCAATTCAATGCCGTGCTTTCGCACGGAACAGGCATCCTATTCTTACGAGAAACCCCTCATGAAAACGCAAATCACTAAGATTTCAGTCCTGCAAACCAGCAAAGTCCTAGCGCTGGTTTCACCGATATTTGGACTATTTCACTCTGGCATCGGTGTGATTGTCATCATTTTCGCTGTCGTGGGCATCGCCAATGAGAAGCCCGAAGCCTGGGTCATGCTGGCTCCCGGAGGGATCCTGTTTTTGATGCCGGTGCTGATGTTTTTCATGACTTTTATTTTCACCGCCCTAGGCAGCCTGCTCTACAACTGGGTGGCCAGCAAGGCAGGAGGGATTGAATTCGAAAGCGCCGTGGTCGCGACGGCGTCTCTGGACGCCCCCGTTCCGGACAGCCTTGCCTGAATGCCCGCTGCCATGTTGAAACCGCCACGCTGCGAGACGGGCTTCTGTTGTTTCGCGGTCCCAGCTGGAAGGCCCCACCCTGAAGGAAACATCTCCCATCCTGATCGAAGCATGCGTCAGGCCCAGCGCGTGCCTGACGCGGTTAGTACCCACTCGGTTCATACCGCCCCAGGTCGATGTCCTCGCCGCGATGAAAATGTCTGCCCATCAAATACTGGATCTGCAGCTCCACATCGCGCACAAAGACCTCCGGGAGCACATCCGGATCACGGCGTTGGAGCGTGATTTCGATTTCGTTGAGTCCTTTGCGAGGCCAGTTCGACGCATCGAGCGTAAACACGTACCAATAACACGATCCGGTGCGATATCTGGGTGCGCTCATGCGATACATCTGGTTGATCTTCCGTAGCGACTCCGCCGAGAGTTCCACACCGTTGATCCGGAACCTCACCCTATCAAGCTCTGTCGTATTGGCAACGCGAATTCTCAACAGCACCTCATGGACGCGGCCCACCTCATCCCAGCGAGGCAGATCATCGCTGATTCGCAGCGTGACCGCTGTTGGCTGTCCTACTGCGAGAGTCACTGGCAGTTGCCTCAGGACTCCTGGTTCGGCCCGCGGTTCGGGATAACGCCCGGTCGCCGTCACCAGATAGTAGGTCTTGTCCCGCGGTGCCATGATCTCGGGATCCGGTACCTCCCGCAACTTCTCGTAAAACTCGGACTGATACGGCCAGTACCCGAACCAGTGCACCAGGTAAAGGCCATCGACTCCTTGATCCCAGGCGTTGGTAGCCGCCGCGCGAATCATCTCAGTTGTCGCGTCGCCCAGGCGGTCCGAATCTACACGGCTCTGGATCGCTGCGTGGACACGTGTCGCCGTGTCGGCCGCCGCCGCCACAAAGGGTTCAAATTCCGCATTCTGATCAAGGAGCTCACCATAGGCATGGCTCTGGGCGACCAGCACATCAACAATCCCCCGTCGCAGCCACTCGCGAACATCCAATCCCATTCCCTGACAGCCTGCCAGGCTCGCCGGCACCCGGATTACCAATTCGCGATTCTTGCCACTCGCTTTAACCGCCCGGTACACCCGTTCAATCCAATCACTCATGATGGCGCGACCCGCGTCGATTTCGCGCGGGTGGAAATAGTGTAAACCGTAATTGAGCTGCAGTTCGAACCCATCGACGGGATAGCGGGTCAGCGTTTCCTCGATCAAGGCGAAGCGTTCCTCGCGCACCTCCGGGTGTTTGAAATCCAGCATCCGCGCGCCATCAAAGTCGGCTTCAAGGTCACCCGCCGCGCCGATTTCCAGATGGGTATTCTCAAATCGAAAATCAGAACACCGCGTATCCTGGCCGCGTTCACCACGTCCCTGCTGCACCAGTAGTGTCGGATACAACAACATGCCCTTGTCGTGCGCTCGATCACAAATCAACCGCAATGGATCGTGACCATCCTGGATCAATTGCTTTGCGTTTTGGTGCGCCCTGCGAAAAATCAAATGCGGCCACTTCTCCATATTGTCGCCCCACAATTCACCCACCTGAGTGTCATGCAACACCGTGCGGCCGTCGCCGAGACAAAACATGATGGCCTCGACCGGGGTCCCGACCAGTTCGTCGACACCCGATTCATACTGTTCTTTCTGAATGGGTGGCTCGTACATGTAGATCAGCGGATGCCGGCCATCATGGTAGAACATCACCCGCGGTGTTCCCGATGCCAGCTGGGTTTCGCCACTCTCTCCAGAGCCCACAGTGGTGGGCTCTTCACCTTGACCCCCTGAGACGATGCCGGCACCCAATGCCCCTTTAAGAAAATCCCGTCGCACCACCATCGCATGACTCCTTCTGGTTTTCGCTCGCACAACCTGCGCACCAACCCGTGGCCAATGTCGGTGCCGAGACGAAGGGCACCCGTCACCTGGCTCCCGCTTCGACACTACGCGACACCGCTCCCGGCGATGCGACTTATTGAACGCGGATCGGATCTTTGTGGACGCGTTCCTTCTTCACCCCGAGTTTGTCGAGGACTTGACGCGTGAACTTGACCATCACGGGAGAACCGGCCAGATAAACCTCCGCGTCCAGCTGGTCCTTAAAATGCTTCTCCAACACCACGTTGATATATCCCTTCCGCCCATTCCAGTTGTCTGTCGGCTCCGGGTGCGAAAGCGCTGGAATGTAATGGAAGGCTGGCTTGGTCTTCGCCCACTGGCCAAATTGCTCGTGGAGCAGCAAATCCTTACGGCTCCGAACTCCGAGGAAAAAATAGATTTCGCGCTCTTTGTCGACCCCTTCCCTAAACAGATGGGAAAGCAGTCCCACAAACGGGGCGGCGCCGACCCCACCCGCAACCATCACAACAGGTCGATCCGGTTCGGTCGGCGAGTAGAGCTTGCCGCGTGGCTTTCCTAATTGCACCGTGTCACCGACCTTGAGATGCTTGTGCACATAGGTCGAAAGCACACCCGGAGGAACCTGATCCTCTCTGTCTGGCGGTGCAGGGTAATGCTTGATGATCAAATCGAAACCACTACCCGCGGCCGGCATCGAAGCAAAAGAATAGGGACGCGCCACCTGCTTGTGTTTCGTCTGGTAACGCGCATTGAAGTCCGTCAGGTAGCCCGCTGGCGCGCGCAGCAAGACATATTGGCCCGCGGCAAAAGTAAACTCCGTATCCAGTGGCAGCAGACTTACGCGCCGTACGTTGTGGGTCAACGCCTCGAGCCGCACCACCTTGGCCCGCCATCTCTCAACTGCCGGCGCCGCCCACGCGGAACCGGCCAACTGCCAGGAGTTGCCGGCACCCGCAACCGACGTGGCGACCGCCGCCTGCATAAACTGTCTACGATGACTCATCAGCCTGGCTCCTGTGATGACACAACACTCTGGAACAACCCCAACACGAGGTCCGTCGACAGCAGGCACGGTGTTAATCAGACGGTTTGTTTTTGCCGGCTGCTTCCGCATTCGACTGCACGTTTCCGGTCTGATCACCTCCTAGCATTCGGTAGGGAGACGGGTCAAGGAACAAAGACCGATCCGCCAACGGGAGTCGCAACGGCAAATTGCCCAGCACGGCCGACTGTTTGCAGGCGATGGTGATCTCCAGCGCCTGCCTCAGATCATGCCCTGAAACAAACAATTCCGCCTCACTCTCCAGCTGCACAGCCTTAATAAACGACTGAATGGAGCTCACCAAGTAGTCGTCCGATTTTCGCAGCGGCGGGTCCGCCAACACGTCGGACCAGGGGAACGCGGGATACTCCGGATCGATCTCCTCGCGGCGACCGCGTGCATCAAGTCCACTGTAAATCCTAGGTGCCGCCCATTGCCAACTCACCATCCCTTTCTCGCACCAAACATCGACGCCGGAACGGTTCCGCTGATCGCCATATTTTTGCGTGATCCCAAATACTTGGCAATCAACCCCTGTGCTCAGACGCATTCTGCCGTTGATATTAAGGCCACCGTCGTCCTTCTTAAGAAGCGCTTTCGGTGGGCTTCCCCAGGCCATCACTTCTGCGACCTCCGCGCCGGTAAAGAGACGCAGCACCGACATATGCTGGCAACCTCCACCGGAAATTTCACCGCCGTAACCATGGACAGCCGCACCCAAAATGCGGCCAAAATCACCTGCATGGATCCGTCTCGCGGCGTGCTGAACCTCCCATTTCGCGCGTTGCAGATTGCCCCCCGCAAAGATCGCCCCATTTTCCTTGCAGGCATTCACCATGTCATCGGCATCAGCCAGACGTGAAGCCATCGGCTTGTCTGTCGAAATGCCTTTGACCCCCGCTTCGGCGCACTTGACAACGGCTTCCTTCATGAAGCGAGTGGGGGTAATCACGGCCGCCATGTCGGGCACCACGGACTTCACCATGGCGTTGACATCTTTGAACAGCGCTGTGACACCAAATCGATCTCCAACAACCGCGCGGCGTTCGTCATTCCATTCCGCGATCGCCACCAACTCGGTCTGTGGCAAACGTCGATAGACTTCGGCGAAATACTGCCCCATCCGTCCACATCCGATAATCGCCACACGTAACTTACGAGGTGCGTCAACGGCCTGCACCGCGTTCGCTGCGGCACCCGCAGCTGCTGTGGCAGCGAGAAATGTCCTGCGGTCCATCGTCTGTTCCTCCCCCTAAACGTCACGTGTTGGTATGGTTTGGCGCGCATTATCAGGGCCACCCCAAGCGATGTCAAATTCCGGTGACGGCCGTCACGCTCGTCCAAATTCCAGCCGATTGGTTGCCAGCGTCTGCTTGGCTCTGTCGTTAACGACATGGATAATGTCCTCTAGATGAACGTAGCGGTGGGCCTCACTGTCCATCACCTGCGACGATGTTCCTCGTCCGACTGTCAGGCAATTCCCTTCGACTTGTCGCTTCCCCGATACACTTCCCAGGAACCACGCTATGCAACCCAACCGCCGTACCATGTTGCAAATGGGAGCTGTCGCCGGATTGACCCAGGCAATAGTACCACTCGCGGGCCAGCCACGCGCGGCGCGTCGCAAGCCTCCTCGATACCGCATCATTTACAACTGGGATGGAGCACCGCACGGCTACTCCGAGTACCCACAGTCGTTGGACCAATTCGTCGACAAAACGTTTGCGCCTCTCCTTGACACCCAGGTGGACGCGCTGTTCTGGTGCCTGGGAGAACATGAGGCCACTTGGCGATCCCCGACATTGCCTCAGGTCGGGGATAGCCAACAACGCCTCTACCAGTCCGCGCGGGCGATGCGTCACAACGAAAACATCAGGGCCATGCTCAAACGTGGTGAGAACCCGCACCAGGCGCTGGTTGAACGCGGCCGGGAACTGGGAATTGCCGTCTATGCCTCAATCCGCATGAACGACAATCATTTCGGAGGGTTGCAATTGGACCGAATGCCACAGGAGGTGCGGGAAGGTCTTACCAAATTACGCAAAGAAAACCCTCACTGGTGTCTCGGGGCGGACCAGGCCCCCCGCTGGTTCGCCGCCTCCTGGAACATGGCCGTCCCGGAGGTCCGCCGGCATCGCCTGCAGTACATCACGGAAGCCTTGGAACTGGCTGACTGGGACGGTGTCGAATTAGACTGGCAGCGTCACGGCTTTCACCTCCCCGCCACCGACGCGTACCGGTTGCGTTACACCCTGACCGATTTACAGCGTGCTGTCCGAAACCGGACTCGTGAGATCGCGACTCACAGAAAGCGACCGTTTCATGTAGCGGTGCGGGTCGCCACCACCATCGAATCCTGCCGTCGTATTGGGTACGATCTTGCAGAATGGGTGGAACAGGACCTGTGTGACTTGGTTGTTGCCGGGGGTGGGGCAGGAACCGACCCGGGGGTTGAGGTCGAGAAATTCCAAGACCTGCTGGCGGGCCACCCTCTACGATTTTACCCGGGATTTGACAGTGGTTTCTGGGGAACCCATACCGGGTTATTGCCTCAGCGCGACTGGTACGACGCCTGGGTCCGTGGCACCGCCGCCGCCTACTGGGACCGTGGCGTCGACGGCATCTACGTGTTTAACTGGCACGCCAACCAGCGCACCCGCCGCCACCTACTTACCCGCGTCGGCGAGACTGAAACCCTGACTGCGACAAACAAGGTCTACGCGACACTCCATCGGCATATCACAGATCCCAAAGGGGCCTGGGGTGGCGCCGATCTCCACGATCGGATCCTGGGGGAAACACCCGTCGCCCTCTACCCAACCCTGACGGGCACCGGACCGGTCTTCGAAATCTCCGTACACGACGACGTGGCCACCGCGCACCGCACGGGCCAATTGGACCGCTGTGAACTCCACATCGGACTCACCCACCACGCCCCTGACGATCAGATCACCATTGCGCTGGACAACAATCCACTGCCGCTTCCCGCTGTCCGTTACGCCGCCCATGAAGATCCACACAACCCAGCCGATATCGATGAAACCGGATGGCTCGTTTGGCCGTTACCGCCGACGGAAGTCGCACAAGGGAAGCACCAAATCCAAATTAGTTTGTCGCGGCGCGATGCTCGCATCCGACCACCACTCACAGTGGAACATATCGAAGTCCATCTCCATTACCGCTAAAACACCCGGATCACGCCCAGCCACCTATCGGCCCTGCGACCGCATTACACGAACGGCTTGGAGCAGATATCGGTATGGCTGCCGGGGCGACCTTGTCTCCCCCGCGTCCCACTGCGCTGCCCCGGCTTCATCCATACCCCACCCCTTCAGCCCAGTGATTTGCCGTGCTGGATCGGACCACAGCAACCGATCAACGGCAGGTTCTTCGAGTCGGACCGCAAGCAACCGCTCGCGACTTGTGTAGTCGAACTGAAGAAGGTAGCGGCGTCCTTGCTGGCAAACCGCAGCGACCGGAATTCGGGACACACCCTGCGGGCCACCCACGACGAGTGTCGGCCTACCCTGCCCGTCTATCCATAGCGCACAGGTTTGACGATCGACCAGTTGGCCACTCTGAAACAAGCCGAGCACGATTGGCGGATCGGCGCCACCACCCAACGACTCGATTTGAAACTCGAATTCCGCGCGCCAGCCCAACTGATCTCCGATGGCCTGGATCGGGTGGACGTAACGGCGACGTTGCTTGCGCAGCACGCGTCTGGTTTGACCTTCCTGACCACCACGCCATCCACCAATCACGCGCACTGCAGACTCCTCCGGCGACCAGTCGTAGGGCACGGACCGTCGTGTAAAGATCAACGGCGTCTGCGTGCCCGCCGGTCGGCGGCCCACATCGAGCATGTCAAAGTCGAAGTACCAACCGCGTCCTAGCGGGTCACTGGAAAACTCTTCCCGCAATTCCGGTGTCGCTTCCTGCCCCGTATTGAATGTCTGATTGGTCAAGGAAGCCAGAAACGGGTTGCGTAGTTCTTTGCCGACCGTCCGCAGGTAATCTGTATGCTCACTCCAACACCAGGCGTACTCATCACTAGCCGCCAATGCCATGGATACATTGGACCAGATCGTATGTCGGTGCGCGCTCGGCCACCCGGGTGTTAAGTTCCAGGGATCACTTTCCAACCAGGCAGCCATACCGACTTGGACCACCGCGTCGTACTTATCCGGCAGAGTGCTGAAACTGCGCCAATCACGGATCGCAGCGCGTGTTTCTTCGTACCGCTTTCTATCACCAGGAAACCCCTCTTTCGTAAACCGCGTCCGGGGACTCTGTCCATAATAGAAGGTGTTCTCATACGCGTTGATCAATCGGGCAGGTCCTTTCAGACCTGCCAACATTCCGTTCAGAAAATCCTTGACTCCAACCAGGAATTCAGCCTGATCGAGAGCGGGGCACCAGCCAAACGTAATCATTACACCGATTTCGGGGAATTCAGCCTGTACCGCCTCCATCCACTCGCGGCCGAGCCTCTGTCGCAACTCGCTATCTCCCTGCCGCAGGGGCCTGTAACCATACTGCTCAGTATCAAACAGCAATCCTTTCAGCTTTCCCTGCCGGCAGATTCGTGCCGCCATTACCGCGTTGTGTTTCACCACAGCCCACTCTTCCGGCTGCGTAATATCGACAGGTGCAGTTCCACCCGAATCGCGAAACTGGTACCACAGAAAATTGTCGGTGAGCGTGCCCCATTGAACACGCTGTAGATCCGCGATCGCCGCTTCGATTGCCGTCACCGGAATTTTACGGGTACTCCAGGCGACCGAGTCGAGAAACGGATCCTGGTTCGTCGGCGGGTCGGCGGGATCCTCCTGCAATCCTTGGCCACGACACCAGTCTGCAGCCAGCAGTGCGCGGAGCGCAATCCCGTCAAACGGGTGCAAGCGGGTGAATTCAGGCCGAGCGGCCAACAACCGAGAATGCACTGAAGTGGGGTGACTCCATAACGTATAGATACCCGCGTCGATCAGCTTTTTGGACCGCAGTTCGCCAGGTCCTGGCCAGCCTTGCGGCCAGGCCAGCTGAGGCAACCACAAGCCGCAGAACAAGACGGGCCACAGGAGTCGCCACATCATCTACCACACCCCCTCGTATTGAGATCTTTCGTCATTACGCAAGCCGTAGATTCGAGTTGCCCTTCGTTACCAAGCCACGTCAGGCGAGGTTGGCGCCCGCCGCAGGTCTGGCCTGACGAGCACTCTTTCCCACTCCAGCGCCGATCAGCGTCTCCCAGGCAGAGACGAGATGTTCAACCTCGGCGGTCCCCGTCGCCAAAGATATCGCATTCATCACCAGGTTGTGGTTCAAGAACACCCCGGCGTTGAGGCAGCGCGCGAACGCATCCCGCACCGGACTTCGATCGATGGCAGCCGCCGCGCGGTAATTCGCAGGCATATCGCGCGTTGGATACAAACTGAACAGTGACCCCTCACCGACAATTTGCCACGGCTGACCGCCCTGTGCAAACCGCGTTGCCAGCTCGCGTCGCAGCAGGCTCCCTAGCTGGTTGAGCTGAGCAAAGGCCGCCGGATCAAGTTGTTCCAATGTCGTCAGACCAGCCGTCATCGCCACCGGATGGGCGCTAAAGGTACCACTTTGTCCAAACCCGGTCGCGCCGCTGGTATTGTCAAACAACGCCATAATGTCACGTCGTCCACCCACCGCACCAACCGGAAACCCGCCTCCAATCAGCTTCCCTAGTGTTGTCAAATCCGGCGTCACTTCCACCACCTCTTGATACCCACCACGAGCCAGCCGGAAACTGACGACCTCATCCAAAATCAACAGCACCTGATGCCGCTCGGTGATTTGGCGAACAGCTTGCGCAAACGCGTGTGTTGTGTCATATACACCCACCTTGGGATCAAACAACACACACGCCAATTCGTCATGATGAAGGCCGACCAGGCGGTCCACCGCTTCCGCATCACCGTATGGAAGAACCAGCACTTCGTCCGTAGCCCGCGGCGCCATGCCTCCCGTGCCCGCTACCGATCGCGGCGCATCAGCGGGACCAGCTAAATCGATCGGTGGCGTTATGCTTACTTCGACCGCATCATGACTGCCATGATAGCCACCCTCGAATTTGGCGATCTTCGATCGTCCTGTAAACCCCCGCGCGAGCCGCACCGCGTGCAAGGTTGCTTCGGTCCCTGAATTACAGAAGCGGAGGCTGTCGATCGATCCCACACGTCGACAGATCTCCTCTGCAAGTGCGGTTTCACACCCCATCGGCGCACCCACCGCGATCCCGCGACGCAACTGTTCTTGCACCGCTTCGATAATCGCTGGATGACCGTGACCAAGGATTTGCGCCGTATGGTGATTGGCAAAATCGCGATAACAATTCCCATCTTGATCAAACAAACGACACCCTTCGGCGCGCGCGATCTGCAGAGGATAGGGCGGGTAATAATAAGCCCCCTTGGCCCCGCCTGGCATTGAACGGCAGCCCCGTGCGAACGCCGCTGCGGAACTCGGACTGGCTCGGCGATAAGCCTCTTCCCATCGATCGTCGGTTCGATTTACGGACATCACCCTTCCCTCGGCGGATGCAACTCCTCTGTCGCTCTTCTCGACGCCTTCTCGTCGTGCGAATTAGCGTAACGCTTGTAACCGCACGAGGACAGTCCGCCCCCTCTCCTCACACGCTCTGCGCCAAGGCCCCGTTGACGGGTTCGCGCTTGCCAGGCCCAACCCGTGGCAAGGCGTGCGCGACGGATTGACATCCTGCCGCAGGCCAGCGAGAACAGAAACCTGCCCCCATCCTGAATTTCACCGTCAACTCCGAGGAGTCGCGTCATGAAGGCCGCCCTGCTTCGCGCATTTGGCGCGCCACTAACCTGGGAAGATGTGGATACTCCCAGACCAGGGGCTGACGACGTATTGATTCAGGTGATGGCCTGTGGCACCGATGGCACGGATCTGAAACTCCTGGATGGATTCGGCTACCGGCCCGAATTACCGTTTATCATGGGCCACGAACCGGCCGGGCTGATCACCGAAGTAGGTGCCTCCGTTCGCGATTTCCACGTCGGCGATCGCGTCATTAGCTACAACTTTTTCCATTGCGGTCGCTGCCGCAATTGCCGCCGCGGCCGGGAGCAAATCTGCCCTTATCTCGACCGCATTCTTGGTGTCCGTGGCGTACCAGGTGGCTATGCCGACTACCTCTGCCTCCCCGCCAGCCAAGCCGTGTCCATTCCCAAAGGAATCCCCTGGGAGGATGCCGCGGTACTTTGCGACGCCGGCTGCACGGCGTACCACGCCGTTGATCGCGCTCGCGTCAAACTCGGCGAAACGGTGGTGATATTCGGCGTCGGTGGAGTCGGGTCTTTCGCGGTTCAGTTCGCGAAACTCGCCGGCGCCCGCGTAATTGCCATCGAACAATCAGACAAGAAGGCGCGGTGGGCGGAGGACTTGGGTGTCGATGTCGCGCTGGATGCAACCTCCGTGGACGTCGGCACAGAACTCCGGCAGTTAACGGAAGGCTGGGGCGCCGACTGTGTAATCGATATCGTCGGCCGTGAAGAGACGTTAACACTTGGTGTCGACCTCCTCTGCAACGGGGGCCGTCTGGTCATTGTGGGTTACACGCCGGATCACTATTCGCTCAGCGGGAAACACTTCGCCCAAAACGAGCTGGAGGTGATTGGCACGCGTTGCGGCCGCCGACGTGACCTCGATCAGGCCGCTCAATTGCTGGCCCAAGGGAGGGTTAAATCAATCGTGACAGAACGTTATCCACTCAGCGACGTCAATGCGGCTCACCAGAGGCTACAAAGCGGCGAAGTCCTCGGTCGGCTGGTGCTGGACGTTCCGCAAAGACCCCCGTCAACGCCCGCTTGAGTCAGGACCCCGGATCCGCCTGTTGCCAGGCAGCCAGCTTGTTCCGCAGCCAAGCTAGGCCCTCACGCGAACCCCACGCCGGAACAGGGTAGAGATACAGATCCAACATCCAGGGACCGGTGAACTGGATTCTGCGCAACGCTTGCAGAATACCTTCCAGATCGAGGCAACCTCGGCCTGGTGGAAAATGAAGTTCGGAACTGCGTTGGTCGCTATCCGAAAAATGGATCATCTTGATCCGCTCTCCTAGTCGGCCGATGGCCTCGATATAGCCGTCCGGAATGCCCACGGCAAAGTGGCAGGCATCGTAGACAACGCCAAAATTAGTCCGGTCGATACGGTCGCACAGCTCGACAAGAAATTCCAACCGTGTCCCCAAGGTAAACGGGTGGACTTCTATCCACACAGCCATGTCACGAGCCGCCGCGTAGTCGGCAGCCGCGCCAAGTAACCGGACCGTGTCATCCAGCAAACGGCCGAAGATTAGCGCATCGGTAGCGCCGGAAGGAATCCTCCCCTCGTACGTAATCAAGTACCGCGCCCCCAGGTCGGCCGCGATATCAATGTCCCGTTCGAGACCAGCCAAGGCTACTTTGACATCTTCCGAACTCTCTAACGTCTGGAAGTAATCCGAGTCCGGAACATTCGACCCAACCAGACGCATTCCCAGCGATGCGATGAACTCGCTCAACTGGCCCCGCAACTCGGCCGTGCGAAAATCTCGGATCTGCGAATGACAAAGTTCGATCTCGTCATAGCCTAACTCACGCATCCGCTCTAACGTCACTTCCAGTGGGTCCTGAAAATATCCAAGCGGGTTACCCACAATAGGAATGGTCACAGGTTCGATCTCCAATGCCCGTGGCATCGCTCTGGTTCGTCGCGTGCAAAACCAAAGAATGTGCCCGTTGTCGACTACCGATAGTCGCCCATCATACGGTGGTGCCATGATACCTCACAAACAAGCCGCTGGCGCCGTGACACATGACGCCCGCGACGGACTGGCGAACGGCCCCGTTTCGCGTACACTTGGGGCCTCTTCCCCAGGAATCTTCACCCGACGCAAAGCCGCGTGACAAACACTTGGCATAAGGAAACGCAAGCATGCAATGGACACCCCTGATTATTACGGTGACCTGCGATCCCGCACTCCAGGATCCACTCAACCCACGTTCTGAAGAACTGACGACAGTGGACGCCATCGCCAAGGAATACAACGATGCCAATGCCGCGGGCGCGACCATGGATCACGTCCACGGAATCTATTCACGTGACCCTGTCGTGCAGCCGGATGGACGCCAACTCCAAGTACCGGACATTCCCCAAACCGCGGCCATTATTGAAACGATCCGCGGCCAATACCCAGACATGGGTATTCAACAAGGACTGGCGAGCATGCGTCCCGAGCAAAAACTCCAGTTATGGGAAGCGATCAAACCCGACATGAGCTCGTTGAACTTGAATTCTCACGACGAATATTTCGACCCGTACCCCGAGAAGGTCAAACCGGTCTGCTGCTATTCCGTTCACCCCATCAACGAATTACGACAGTATTTCCAGTGGGCCAGGCAACATGGTGTGAAACCGGAACTCGAGTGTTTTGACAGCGGCGCGTTTGATGCGGTACGGATTATCCGCGACGGCATCTTCTGGACGGACGATGACCAGCAAGAACACGAGACCGGTCTACTCACCGACCCGTTGTGGTGCACTTTCTTTTTCGGCTGGCCGGGCCAAAGCTGCCAGCCTATGACCGACATTGCCCTCTTTAACCAGGTCTACCATCAGCCCGACAAGATCAACTGGTCGATGTCCTGCATGTCCCGCTGCCCCAAGGAATACTGGGCTCAGATCAACCGCGGCGTGCTGCAAAATGGCCACATCCGCGTCGGATACGAAGACTGTGGGCGTCACCCGGACGGCGCCTACGCGACCTGCAATGCCGATCTCGTCGAACGCGTGGTACGGATGGCCAAAAATGTGGGGCGACCGATCGCCACGCAAGAGGAGGCCCGTTCCCTGATCGGCTTACGCCCTGGCACCGCCAGCTGACCGAGTTTATTCGCCAGTGACAAAACACCCCAGACCCCAGCGAGTTATCATGCGTCACACACCCTGGTTCACCACATGTTGCTGTCTGTGGGCCTCGCTCCTTTCCGCCGAGACCCATGTCCTGTTCGTCGTCGGTCCCAGCAATCACGGCCCCGGCTCTCACGAGCCGGCCGCTGGCGCACGGTTACTTAAACATTGCCTGGAGCACCTCGACAATGTCCCCGACATCACCGCGACTGTCAGCCTTAAATGGCCAACCGCCAGTGAACGGGCGCGGGCGCAAACAGTCGTCTTCCTAGGTGACACCTTTCCAGCGAACCGGTTTCCGGACAGCGTCCGTAACCTTGCGGATCTTCACTTAATGATGCGACGGGGGTGCGGTATTGTCTGCCTGCATTACGCCACAGGCCTCAAGCGAGAGGATGTTTCCGAAACCGGTGAGCATCCGCTACTCGGCTGGCTGGGTGGCTATTTTGCGAATCCGGGCAGTAAACACCACATCTCCTACGCCACTATTTTCGACAAAGCCAAGATTGAGCCAACCTCCGTTGAACACCCGGTTTCACGTGGGTGGAAGTCGTTCACGCTCCACGACGAACCGTACGGCAACAACTACTTTGGACCCGAGGACAATCACCCGGCCACCAACGTGACCATCCTGGCAACCTCACTGCAGCCCCCCGAAACGCCTCGCCGCGAGGCCGTCGCCTGGTGTGTCCAGCGCGCCGACCGCGGGCGCGGATTCGCTATTGTCATGCCTCATTTCTACAAGAATTGGGCCCAGGACGACCTCCGCACACTGATCCTCAACGGCATCGTCTGGAGTGCGCGTAGGAAACTACCGCAGGCCGGCGCGCGCAGTAAGACTCCCGATCTTACCCGGTTCGGAGCAAAGGCCATCGAGCCGCCGCGGAAAATTCGAAATTGACCTCATGCTCTCATCTTCTCACCGCAGCGGGGACGACTCCATGTTCACTCGACGACACCTACTTTGTACAAGTGCCGCTTTGGCCATGGGGCGAGGATTTGCCGTAACCGATGGCCTTGAGGCGGCTGAACATCCCGTCAGGATTACCGCCGTCAAACCCTATCTGCTGGAAACCACACTCAAACGCGCCTTTGGGGTCTCAATCTCCCAGCCCCTCGACAAACGTCGCCGGACCTTGCTCGTGAAAATCGAAACGGATGCCGGCATAGCGGGTTGGGGAGAAACTTACCCGATTCTCGGGGCACGGGGCGCGATCGCGGATCAAATTGGCCCGGCCCTGATCGGCGAAAACCCATTGGCCTACCGCAAAGTGATGAAAAAATCCTGGGGACGCGTGTTCTACAACCCACTGGCCGTCGGCGCCCTGGAAACAGCGATCAACGACATCCGGGGAAAGCTTCTTGGCAAACCGGTGAGCGCTCTGTTCGGCGGACGACTGCGGGAACGCGTGCCGGCCTACGCCTCGACCATGAACTACCTGGAAGGAGTTGCGCCCGAAGAACTCTATCCGCGCCAAGCCTGCGAGCACGTCGAACTCGGTTTCACCGCGCTAAAAATGAGACTGGGACGTTACTCCGTCAACCGCGAGATTCCCATCGCACAGTCAGTGCGGGCGGCGGTTGGGAAAGACATCCAGTTAATGGCAGACGGCAATGCCGCCTACGCCAGTAAAGGCGCACTTGCCATGGGACAGGCGCTCGCCGAGCTGGACTTTGCCTTCTGGGAAGAACCACTCCCTCAGGCCCCCGACTACGCGGGATACGAACAGCTACGAAAAAAACTAGCAATCCCCCTGGCCGGAGGGGAAGCGTTGGCGGACCGTGTGGCGGCGAAGCGACTTCTCAACCGAGGCTGTTTTGACATCATTCAACCGGACCTCGCGCTCTGCGGTGGCATTAGTGAATTGCTTTTCATCGCGGAATTGGCGGCCCTGCATTCGGTACAGACGACTCCTCATTGCTGGGGTGGAGCCATTCTCATTGCCAGCACCCTGCACACACTATCCTTGCTGGCGGACCCCACATGGGGCCATCCAACACACACACCGATGCTCGAGCTTGACCAGTCGGAAAATCCCTGGCGGACAGAGATCACGGACGTTTCCTTTCAGGTCGGAAAGGACGGCCATGTCGCGGTCCCCACAAAACCAGGCTTAGGTATCAACGTCGACGAAGAGGCTGTCAAACGTTTCCAGATTCAATGATCCTGACCATCACCGACTCTTTTGGCGTCGCCGTCCTGCAAGGCGACCACGCTGCCAATCATCACAGCCACGATACGCCTTTCGCTCGCTCTCACCGTAAACGCAAACTGAACCAACCCACAGGAATTCCTCTATGCAGACCGTGAATTTCGCCAAGTCGTACCTCACGTTCCGTATCGACACGGAAAAAAAACCGCCCTTGACCGTGACCCACAAGCCTCCTTTCAGTCTCAACAACGCCCGCATTCCCATTGAATGCCGTTGTGTGATAACTGAAAAGGCGACGGGGCACGTCGAGTCCTTCGTCCTGGGAGCAAGCTGCAAAACCGAGCAGGTCGGGGTACCCGCCGCGATCTGGCTCGAGCCCAACGCGGACTTCTGCCCGATCTTTTCCGCGGATCGTTACCTCCACCTGAAAACCTACGCGCAAGCTGGTACCGAAATGGAACTCTATCCGCCGGGACGCGGTTCTCAGTCTGACCGCCAGTCGGGACGGATTGATGAGACATTCGATCACGTACGCATTGACGTCGACAGCTGTAGTGGAGAAGCGCTCGTATCCGCCCGGGAGATTGTGGAAGCGGTCTTGGCGAACGAGACCCTCGTTGCCAGGACAGAACTTGACAACGCGCGTTACCGTTCCTTGATCGAATACCCCGTCAAGACCATCAACGCCAACGAACGGGACTGGATCTATCAAACCGACACCGGTCCAATCCTGTTTCCGGATTTATCCGGCGACCCCACTTCCCTACTGACCGGACTGGAATTGGCCTATTCCGCCTTCAACTGCCCGGACTGGATCGAGTGGATCGTACGGGTCCGCACACCAGTCGCCGACAACGTCCATGTCTACCACTACTCGAAACCGGTGCGCACCAACTCCACGAATCAGATCGTCCGCATCCCCTAGTCAAAAAGCAATCTCGCTCCCACCAGATCGAGTTGCAGCCAGCGCGGACCCAACCCCCGTCTCTCACTGGTTCTCTGGGCGCACTGCCTGGCGTTACTGCGCCAAGAACCTCCTTACCGATTTGAGAACAAACGGCTGCTCCTTGCCACCCCATCCCGCGCCGGCCGCGTGGTCCCATAATGAGGGTATCGGTTTCCAGACAAGTGTGTTTCAAGTGTTGCTTTTCATAGCGCGCAGCGGTCAGAGGAAAATAGAGATCGGTCCCATCAGGCATGTAGAGAACGCGTGCCGGAATGAAACGCAGCGCAGCTTCCACATCACCATCAAAACCTGGGCTTCCACCCACGTCGTGCCGTAGCCAGGTGCGGGCTTGCGACACGACATCATTCGCCTTGGATGAACCAAAACGCGACACAAAGAACTTGATCACATCCTGGGGACTGGCATCCCCATTATCGCGGAACAGCTCTTTTCGCCACCACTCTTGCGAGTAAACCCAGGCAGCCCAATGTCTGGCCCGCGCCTCGGCACCATTCTCCAGTGGACCCAACAGGTCACCGTTGTTCCAGTTGACGTCGGCTTGCAAACAGGAAATGGCACTCTCCAGCCGAACCACACCATGGTGACAGGTTTTCGCCGTACCACAAACTGGCACGATCGATTCGACCTGATCCGGGTAGGAGACCGCCCACTGAAACGCCTGCTGCGCACCCATGGAAAAACCGACGACTGAACGCGGCCGCCGCACCTTCAACTCCTCGAACCACAACTGGTGGCAAATTCTGACGGTGTCGCGAATCGTGGTGACCGGGAATCGCCGGCCATCAAACGGCTTGGCCGTATTACTTGGCGAAGAAGACTTACCGCTCCCGAACAACTCGGTGAAAACGATAAAATACTTCGCGGGGTCAATGCCAGCCTCGACGCCACCAGATAAAGGTTGTCTTCGATGGTGCCTGTATACCAAGAGGGCACCAGGACAACGTTCTCGGCCCTGTGATCTCGCGTACCGGTCGTGACGTAACGAATTCGCGCATGCGGCAGCACCTGGCCCGATTCGAGCCGAAAGTCCTTAACGCCGAATTCCCGCTCCATCAGGTCCGTTGCTGCCGACTCGGCATACTCCGCACCGCAGCGGCATCGCCACAACACGCAGAACAACGCGCAGAGCCACCTAACGGCTACCTCCGCTAATGCCGCCAGCCATCCCCGAAGCCGTAGCGACAACGGCAGACGACGCGCCGACACCACGTATCAGGTGATGACAATTCACAACTGGCTTGTGGCGCTTAATCGCCCTAGATCAACTCATGGATCGGGTCGCGATGTTCGACGAGATACTGCGGCCGCCCTGCCGGATCCGTAATCGTCGTGGACGCGACGTCGATACCCAGATTGTGATACAGCGTGGCGAACACCTCCTGGATGTGGACCGGTCGTTCAACAGCCCGTTCGGCGTTCTTATTGGAACGGCCGATGGCCTGCCCGGTACGCATCCCACCACCCGCGAGAAAACACATGGCCACTTCGTACCAATGATCGCGCCCACCTTTGTTGTTATTGACACGTGGTGTGCGTCCAAATTCACCCCACATGACAATACTGACATCCTTGTCCAGGCCTCGCTCATGGAGGTCCGTCAACAGGGCATTCATCGCTCGGTCCAGCTTGGGCAACTGGCCACGCAAATGTCCAAAGTTATTGCTGTGGGTATCCCAACTACCCCAATTGAAATTCACGACGCGAACGCCCGCTTCGACGAGACGGCGTGCCGTCAAAAACATATTACCGTCTTTGCCGTAACGCTCTCGAATCTTCGGGTCCTCTTTGCCTAAATCAATCGCATCGGCCACGCGTCCGGAGGTAACCACATCAACTGCCCGCTGGGTGTAAGAATCCAACGCCTCCATTTGGCCGCTGTTATCCGCCTCACGTTTGAGGCAATCGAGCGAGCTGAGCAGTTCGGAGCGGGACTGCATGCGTTCCGCGGTCATCGCCTTGCTTAAACGCAAGTCGCCACCTTGCGGCCGGTAAGGCTTGTAGACCGCCCCCAGATAACCAGGGTACGTACCGTTGTAACCAATAAACGGAGGAGCGCCACGTCTGCTACCGAGCAGCCGGGCCGCGACACTACCGAGCGCGGGCCGCCCTCCCATTCCTTGCAAGTCAGATCGCGGGAAACCGGTCTGGGTGGGATAGTCACTGTGATCGGCAATCGATCCCGTGAGGGAACGCACGACCGCAAATTTATCTGCCGACGTCGCCAACAAAGGAAAATGTTCGCAGATATCCATTCCCGGCGCAGTGGTCTGAATCGGACTGAACTCGCCACGAAATTCACGCGCTGCTTCAGGCTTCAGATCAAATGTATCTTGATGCGATGGCCCACCCGCTAGGTGAATATTGATCACCGCCTTTTCAGATGACCCCACACCCGCATCCGCCTCAGCCCGATACAAACCGCCTAACGTCAAACCACCGACACCTAACGCACCCACTTGGAGAAAATTCCGTCGGGACTTGCCGTCGCAATAGCGTTTGCTGCGTTTGTCAGACTCGATCGAGAACATATTTCCATCTCCGCAAGGAAGGTTTCACTCACCCAACGATGCCGCTCCACACATACAGTTTTACTTGAAAACCGTGTTCAAAATCAACGGAAATTGATGCGATTTCGCATGCGAGGGCGTCTGGACGCTTGCACAAGCGGCTCAAGATTACAAGAATCGGCGTTTTGGGCCATTCAGATCACCAACCTGGGAGCCTTCTTTTGAGCCAAACTGAGATACCAGCGATCGCCCCCGAAGAAATTATCCCCTTCATGAACGTCGATCCCACCGACTTTTCATCGTTTACGCGCGCCGATCAGATTCGTTTCCTGGAATCTGAAGGTTACCTGGTTTTGCCGAGTATTCTGGGATCGGACCTGATCGCCAAACTCAAAGCCGAACTCGCTGACATCGAGATGACCCCCAAGAGTTACAGCGATTACCAGACAACTTCGGTCGAGCAACCCCAATGGCACAGCAAGACCACGGCCGAACTCATCGGATACCCACCGATGATTGATTTTCTCAACGAACTCATGGGTTCGGACATTGTTTTCACGCGGGGTTTTTTCCAACGGACGCATCCCGGTTCACCGGGAATTTCCATGCACACCGACGGACAGCCCCATGGCTCAAACTTGTTTGGCTACGAAGGAAGTTGCCCACGTTTACTGCGTGTACTGTACTACCTCGACGACCTGACACCCGAGCGGGCTCCTTTCCGACTGATTCCGCGCTCGCATCTCTCTTTTCACATGGACGCCAGTCCCTACATCCGTTATCGGCACCACCCGTCGGAAATCACCCTGGTTCCTCCAGCGGGAACCGCGGTGCTGATTCCAGCCTTGCTCTTTCACGGGTCACATCCGAACACAGATCCACAGCCCCGCGAGCTGATTCAGTTTGGCTACCGCCCCGCCTGGGCGGGACCCGTGCAACCGGTCGACGAATGGCCCCCCGAACAACTGGCTACGGCGCCCCCCATCGCGCAGCCGTTTTTGCAGAGTTTGAACACCTCTGGGAAAGCCTGGGAACAGCCTCACAAACCGCCGCACATGTTGACCGAGTCGGCGGGGATCGACCCGGCTCGTTGGGGCGACGCACGCTACCCCACAACTCCTTAACGATGCCCAGGAACGAAACTGTCTGCGATCACAACACAGGTTGGCAACGTCACGTGAAAATGCCGGTTCACTCCACCCGCGTGTCGTCGACTACAACGAACCGTGTATAATCAGCGACCTGCGAAATGATGCTGGCAGGCTGCAAATGTACCACGGTAGGCCAGCGCAACGGCTCTTTGATTTACGCCCCTTCCCACCTCAGGAATCCTGCCATGTCCACGGAGAATGGACCCTCACCATCCTCAGCGAATCTGCAACAAGCTGCCACCGAGCTCGCTCGGCTGCACGACGCCTTGTTACAGGCGACCGCGGAAACGGCGCAACTCTTATCCCGTCTTAATGCGTGCCAGACCGAACAGCAGCATACACTCGCACTCGTCAAGAGTCACTTGGAAGAGATCGTGTCTGCGAGTGGGGGTGGCGTCAGCCCCGCCACACCACTTACCTTCTCGGAAAGAGAAGCAACCCGCTGGTGTTATCAGCAACTAGAACACGGGGAACAGAACGAAACGGTGTTACAGACGGCGTTTGAACGGGACTTCGGAACGCCCGCCACGCAACTCGTTACGTTCCTCTCAAACCATCGTTTTTTCCGCAAAGCGGGCACCGCCGACACTACGACCTGGATGATCTCAGGAAATCGTCACGACGATCTACGAGACTACCTGGCCGAGTGACGGGGGGAACCACCAGTTGCCACGCTAGCCGTCTGATTTTTCCTCAGCCGGTTTTTCCTCAGCGGGCTTTTCCTCAGCGGGCTTTTCCTCAGCGGGCTTTTCCTCAGCAGGCTTTTCCTCAGCAGGTTTTTCCTCTGCCGGTTTTT